>CAZFVN010000044.1:0-36877 GCA_964522395.1 uncultured Myxococcales bacterium | reverse complement strand
CGGCCATAGTACTGGCGAATGGACTTGCATACAAACGCGACATCCTCGGCCGCGAGGTCGGCACTGCATGGCAGATTGATGCAGGTTGAGTATGCGTGCCGGGCGTGGTCACCATCCATTGCCTCGCAGTCCGCAAACATGGGAAGGTCCTGCATGAGTTTCCAAACGGGGCGCACTTCAATTTGACGGTCGATGAGGTACTGCATCAAGGGTTCCCGGTCCGGCTCTGGAACCTGCAAAGTGAAGAACCAGAAGTTACTGCGCACCGGAGGCTCTTCATCCAGCAGTCGAATGCTCTTCAGCTCATTCAGCCCTCTTTGGTAGCGGGCCAGGGTCTCTCGCCGATGGAGCAGGAACTCATCCAATCTCTCAAGCTGGGCAAGGCCTAGAGCGGCTTGCAAGCTGGTGAGCCGGTAATTGTAGCCTACCGCATCATGGTCATAGGCGAAGGGGTCCAGTTTTGCCTGGGTCGAAAGGTGACGGGCGCGCCTGGCCCACTTCTCGTTGGCCGTCACCAGCATGCCTCCGCCCCCGCAGGTAACAATCTTGTTCCCGTTGAACGAAAAGCCGCCAAGGTGACCGATGCCACCACTAGGGCGTCCGTTCCAGGTAGAACCCAGACTCTCAGAGGCATCTTCGATGAGGGTCAGATGCCAATCTCTGGCGAGCGCGCTCAGGGCATCCATGTCAGCTACGTGGCCAAAGACATGGACCGGCATTATGGCCTTCACCCGGCGACCGGTAGCGCGGTTAGAGGTGACTCCGTCTCGCCTGACACATCGCTCTTCCAGAAAACGCTGGACTACTTTTGGGGCCATGCAGAGGGTCACGGGATGGGCATCAACCAGGACGGGATGGGCACCGCAATAGGAGACCGCATTGACCGGCGCTACAAAAGTCAGGTTGGGGACCAGGACTTCGTCGTCCCGTTCGACTCCAGCCACCAGCAAAGCCAGATGTAATGCAGCAGTGCCATTAACTGTGGCTACGGCGTGGGGGACGCCGACTCTGGTCGCGATGGCCTCTTCGAAGCGAGTGACCCACGGTCCTGCGGAAGAGACCCAGCCCGACTCCAGGCATTCGTTGACATAACGTCGCTCCAGTTCCCCGATGGAGGGAACGGAGAGCGGGATTCTACGCCGCTCAGACATTGTAGATGTCCCCCTTGTACTCTCGTCGGTTGTCTGGATCCCGCAACCACTCGACGGTACGTCTGAGACCGTCTCCGATGGTGATTTGTGGCCGCCACCCGGTGAGACTTTGCATCAGGGACGAATCGGCGAGGAGTCGTTCCACTTCGCTAGCCCCGGGACGCACCCGTTGCTCGTCAGCGACGATACGGGCTGCGGGGTTGACTTCCTGGATGAGCATTTGTGCGAGGTCACCGATGGCGATCTCCCGGCCGTTGCCCAGATTGACGGCAAGGCCCCCAGCTTGCGAGCACTCTGCCAGGGCCAGAAAACCATCGCACGTATCGGTCACGAAAGTGAGGTCCCGCGTTGGATGGAGCGAGCCCAGCTTGATCTCTGCGGCCCCGCCCAGCAACTGCGTGATGATCGCGGGAATCACGGCTCGTGCAGATTGCCGTGGGCCATACGTATTGAAGGGACGGACGATCACGACCGGTAGTTCGAAGGACTTCTGAAAGCTGAGCGCCAACGCGTCGGCTGCAACTTTCGTTGCCGCGTATGGAGACTGCGGCTGGAGGGGGTGGTCTTCATCGATTGGAACAGTCAAGGCAGTGCCGTAAACCTCGGATGTTGAAGTGACGAGGATCTTCTCGGCCCCTTGCTCCCGAGCAGCCTGCAGAACATTGAGAGTTCCAGATACGTTGGTCGCGACGTAGCTATCGGGATTAACATAGGAATATGGAATGCCGATGAGCGCGGCCAAATGAAAAACATGGCTCACCCCGCGCATGGCGTTGCGCATTCCTGTGGCATCCCTGACGTCGCCCGTAACAACTTCTATTTCCCGCAGGGTCTCCTTGGGCAGGGTATCAAGCCAACCCCAACGGTTGAAGGAATTGTAGTAGCTAAGGGCCCTCACCGCACACCCCTTGTCCAGGAGTCGCTCTACGAGGTGGCTGCCGATGAAACCATCAGCACCAGTAACCAGAACCTTCTTCCCTGCGATAGACATTAATCCCTCCTAGGTTCGCGGCCCTTCGTTTGCGTTGGGAAGGTCGCCGCTGGCCCCGGGTCGAAAGCCCACTCTCTGCCACAGCCAGACCAGCCCATGCCCGTAGAGTATCACGTTCAAGAAGAGCAGGGGCTGAATAACTCGACCGATCACGTAGAACCAGGAAAACGATACTACAAAACAGCCGTAGATGGCCGCCGCCAAAACGAAGAGATCAGTGCGCATCCGAAATAGTCGCCAGCCTCCGAGCAACCAGAGGGGAACTAGAATCAGGCCGAAGTAGAAGAGCGGGCGACGGAGTCGGGTCGGAAGGAATTCGGCATCACTGTATAGCGTCGGAGAGATCAGGATCATGGTGCGATAAGTTGCGTTGCGGAGAAAGAGAAAGGGGTGCTCCTGGACGAAGTCAAACGCCGCTTCTTTGAGGACTGTTTCGTAGCGGGAATCCGGAGAACCGTATTGTTCAGCCATTTGCTCAGGATCGATTTCGGAGTCGAGACGATGACCGAATTCGAAGACGGACCGATCCTCGTTCTTCAAGCCGTAGGGATTAGAGAACTGACCAACTCCGGCGAAGAAGGTATGCCAGAAGACGTTGCGGCTTGGCCGTGCATTGCCGGTTGCAGCGTGGCGATATCCGGTGAGAAGGAGGACGGAAAGAAGAGCGGGCAGAAGGTAGAGTACTGTGCGCGCCACGACCTTTGGCCACGAAAGCCTGGTTTTGAAGCGCAGATAGTAGACCAACGCGGCTGCCAGGAATCCAGGTAGTAGCGTGGTAATCGCCCGAAACCAGTAAACCAGCCCCGCAACAACTCCTGCCAGCAGGAGCAGCTTCGGGTTTCCGCCACGGCGCAACCCCTCGGCAAGCGCAATAAATGAGGCCAACACACAGAACCCAGGCCAGAAATCGTACCCCATGGAGACAACAACACGGATGTCCACCGGATTGCATATCAGGAAAGCTGTTACGGCAACCGTCAACCACCCTTCCCGGCGATAGGTGGCGAGGAAGAAGAGCGCTACCAGCAGGCTACTGAGAAGAGCCTGCATCACCAGGTAGGGTCCAAAAGTATGCCAGCCCGTGAGCTTCCAGAGAGCGGCCAGGGTCAGCGCCGGCCCCGGCAAGAAGAGGGTAAATGACTGCCTTCCGGCGGAACCTGAGTAAAACTCACGGTAGTCACCGGTGAGGTTTGATTTGCTACCCACCACGGCTGGGATTTCGTCCAGATGGTAGGTCAGACCGTCACCGTTATAGAGGCCAAGAGCGGCCGATCCGTAACTGAATGCGGAACCGTGCCGAACTGCATCCCACGGCCCCGCCACCGCCGCAAGACGAGCTGCGAGGGCCAAAGCGAAGACGACCGCCGTGACAATTAGCAGCCGCTTCCCTAGCGCCAGGGAGCCAAGTCCATCGGCGGGCAGCATTACCTGGCCTCCCCGCCGCGAGGCGCCATCAGGTGGGAGAGTCCTTCGCTCGTTTCGATTACGACCAGAGGGGCGCGTAGATCGACGGAGGAGATGACCACGTAACGAAGCAGGAGACCGACATCGGCGAGCATCACAAGCGCGCCGACCGGCCACCCCGGCGTTGCTAGCAGAAGGAGGGCGGCGATGGCGGCGCCTCCCACAATCAGGGCCGCCCGCAGGGGCGATACCAGCGCCAGTAGTCCATCAACTGACAAAGCGATGAGCCGCCGCAATCTGAATTTGCTTTCGCCATAGGTCCGGTCGCGCGGGAGGAACTCCACCTCGGCCAGCCGCAATCCCGGCTCGCGACCGTAGGGGATGCGCAGAAATCGACTCCATCGAAGATTGCCGAGGAGGCGGTTGACGACCTCCCTGGTAGCGAGGCGAAAGTAGACGTTCTGGCGAGCCAAATCGACGCCTGACAGGGCTCGAGTAAGGTTGTTGTGTCCTGCGGCACCAACTCGTCGCAACCAGGGACGAGGGCCTGCGGGAAGTCTGACTGCCTGCACCACGTCCACGCCAGCCAGATAGAGTCGCACCATCTCAGGAAGCAGGGAGAGGGGGTGCCCACCGTCCACGTCCATTGCCACCACAACCTCGCTGGTCGTGGCCCCCATCCCCAGGAGCAGAGGAGGCACCTGCCCGAAGCCCTTCTGGAGACAGACATACTCCACCTCAACGTGCTTAGCAGCAAGGGCACGCAGGACATCGGGGGTGCCATCGGAACTGGAATCTTCCACGAATATCAGGCGAAGAACGACCGACCCCTCGAAAGAGAGGGCCAGGGCCTCATCAACAAAACCGGGTAGTGCCCCAGCCTCGTTGCATACTGCCACCACTACGTCGAGCCGAAGTGGAGACCCGCGAGACTCAGTCGTCGGAGCGGAAGTGCTCATCATACTCGTTTTGCGCCTTCTGGTAGTCTTCAATGCGACCGATATCCAGCCAATACTCGCTCATTTCGTACTTCACCACGGGAGCGCTATCAGCGAGCATGCCCTTGATGAGAGCATCCATATTGTAGCGCTCTCCCGACGGGATCCGTTGGAAGACCTCGGGTGACATTACGTAGATTCCCGCCAGCACCCAGGTGATGAGGTCAGGTTTCTCTTCGATGCCGGTAACCCGGTCTTCCTCGAAGAAGATGTTGCCAAAGGCGAAGGGCAAAATCTCCTTCTTGATCGCGACGGTAAGAGCACCCGCCCGAGAGACGGCGAAATCGTAGAAGCGTCGAAAATCGAGGAGCGTCAGCACATCTCCGTTCATCAGCAGGAATGGCTCAGTCAACTGGTCCTTGAGAAGAGTCAAAGGTCCAACCGTTCCCAGCGGCTCCTTCTCCTGACTGATACGAAGCTTCACACCATACTTGGAGCCATCCCCGAGGAAACGCTCAACATAGTCTGATTTGTAATTGGTCGCGACGAAGATCTCGTCAAATCCATGGCGCCGCAGCCGCTCTATCTGGATCTCGAGGATGGCCTTCTCGCCAATGGGTAGCAAGGGCTTTGGAATTACCTCTGTGAAGGGACGTAATCTCATCCCCAGACCGCCTGCCAGTATGACCGCTTTCATGACGTCCCCCCGTCTGGTGTGCTCCCCTGATAGAAGTCTCTAACCGCCTCGACCACGTAAGCTATTTGCAACCGCTCCAACTCCGGAAACATTGGTAGCGAAAGAAGCTTATCCTGCATCCCGCTGGCCACAGGGAAATCGGCTGGTTGATGGCCCAGGTGGCCATATGCCGACAAGTTGGGCAGAGCGATTGGATAGTGGATGCCCGACGCGATCCCCCGGCCCCTGAGGTAGGCCTGTAGCTCATCCCGCCTCTCAGCCCGCACGACATAAAGGTGGAAGACGTGGCCTCCCTGTGCGGGCAGGCCCGGACACTCTATTCCGGGGATGCCGGCGAGCCCTTCGTTGTACGTATTTGCATGCCGGTAGCGAGCTTCAGACCACTCGTCAAGATATCGCAATTTGACGTCCAGAATCGCCGCCTGCAACCCATCAAGACGGGAGTTATACCCCTCGAACTCGTGATCGTACTTGCTGATTCGACCATGATTCTTCAGCATCCTAACTCGTTTTGCCAGGGCTTCGTCATCAGTCACGACGGCACCACCGTCGCCATACGCGCCAAGATTCTTGCCGGGGTAGAAGCTGAAACAGGCCGCGTCCCCCAGGGTCCCTACCCGCTTGCCGTTGAGGACCGCGCCGTGAGCCTGTGCGGCATCTTCGATGACCTTCAAACCGTGGTCTCGGGCAAGGGCTTGGATCGATTCCATATCAGCGGGACGGCCGTAGAGGTGAACGGGAACCACTGCTGCAGTCCTTGCAGTAATTGCCTGGGCAAGGAGCTTCGTGTCCAGGGTCAAGGTTACTGGGTCGACGTCACAAAAGACCACCGATGCCCCTGCATTTGTAATCGCTTCGGAGGTGGCGATGAAGGAATTCGCGGCAGTGATGACCTCTGCTCCAGCCCCAATGCCTGCGGCCTTGAGGACCAGGGTAAGGGCGTCGGTACCATTGCCCACTCCGATGGCATGCCCGGCCCCACAGTAACGGGCGAAATTGGTTTCGAAGGAGGTCACGGCCGGACCGTTGATAAACGCCGCCTGCTCTATGATCGCACCAATCGCTTCATCAATCTCTGATTTGATTGCACGGTATTGCGCCCTCAGATCGACAAAGGGAACATTCATTGTTCTCCTCCATACGGGAGCGAGTCGATAGTGTTGATGACCCGGGCCGGATTGCCGGCGACGACGGTACCTGGAGGCACATCTTCAGTTACCACGCTGCCTGCCCCCACCAACGAATTCGCACCAATTCGGAGCCCGGGCAATACTGTTGCGTTTGCACCTATTTTGGCCCCAGCCTCGACCACCGGTCCGGCCAATTCCTGCTTCACGTTGTCCGATAGTGGATAACGCGCATTGGTCAGGACAACGTTGGGCCCGATCCAGCATCCCGCCATCAGGTGAGTGTACTCAGGGACGAAGGCCTGGCTATGAATCCGGACGCCATCATCGATGGTGACGTGGTGCTCTACGATTGCCTTCGACCCTACGCTTACATCGTTGCCCACGGTGTTGCACTCCCGAAGGAGGGCACCGTGCCCTGTTTGGAAGTTCTCTCCAATTTGATTGCCTGCGTAGATCACGGTGTGGGTGCGAATGTTGGCCCCTTTCCCAATCACCGTCTTCTCCTCATCGGCCATACCCTTGTAGGGCTGTCCAATGATGGAGAACTCCCCAATCTCTGACTGGCCACCGACGACGACATTAGGATAGAGAACGCAGCTCTTGTCACTCATCGCCAGACTCCCTCTTGAGGCCCAAGCGGCACCGCTTGGGCTGGAATCTGAGTGAGACCTCCTTGCCTGTTTCAATGGACTCATAGATAGCCGAGATGAGTTCGAGAGACTTACGTCCCTCGAGGCCCGCCACCAGTGCCTTGCGATTGTTTACAATACAGTCCACAACGTGTTCGAGGTAAGGAACGTGGCCGAAGCCGTAGACGTTGGCCGGCTGCTCCTTGTGTGCATCGAAGACCAGTTCGTCGCCGGGCTCCGGCTGGAGGAAATTCCAGGTTTCAATCTGGTTTACCGCAAATCCCCCGATGACGACGGTGCCCTTTTCACCGAGGAGGGAGAGAGAGCCCTCGAGGTCTTTCGGGCGGGTTGCATTGGTCGCCTCAACGACGCCCAGAGCGCCGCTGCGGAATTTGACGATGGCGACACCAGTATCCTCGGTTTCAATGTCCACCAGCGCGGTAGATGATTTGGCAAAGACAGTCTCAGGTTCCCCGAGCATCCACTCCAGCAAGTCGACGTGGTGGCTGGCCTGATTGGAGAAGACGCCGCCATCCTCGGCCCATGTTCCGCGCCAGGAATCCTGGTCATAGTAAGATTGCGGGCGACACCAGCGGACCCGAACGGTGCCCATTACGAGCTTGCCAAACCGACCGGCATCAAGAGCCTCACGCAGCTTCTGCACAGCCTTGTTGTACCGGTTCTGTTTGACCACGAAGAGCCGCACGCCATTGAGGTCGCATGCGGTGATCATGGCGTCGGCGTCGTCAATGGTCAGCGCCATCGGCTTCTCCACGACGATATGCTTGCCGTATTTCGCCAAATCAATGGTATTTTGAGCGTGAGAGCCGCTGGGGGTCAGCACATTGACAACGTCGAGTTCTGGTTCACCCGTCATCATGTCGTGCAAATCCGTGTACCAGGGGATACCGTACTTCTCGCCATACTCTCTGGCCCGTTCATCAATGACGTCGCAGACTGCCGCGAGTCGGGCCCCGGCGACGTGACCACCGGCCAGAATCTCGGCATGCTTCCTGGCGATGCGACCGCATCCGACCAGAGCGAAATTGAGTAGCGCCATCTTATCTCCTTTCGGGCCTGGCCCGATTCGCTATCGGCGACCTACCACCAATTCGTAATAGGCCAGCAACTTCTTCTCCTGCTGCTCCCAGCAGAACTCCTCTTCCGCCGCCCGACGTGACTCCAGACGGTGTCTTTTCTGGGCCGCTTCATCCCTGAGCAGCCCGTTGACCAAATCTGCCAGCCTTCCCGGGTCGTTGTTCGTGGGGCAGAGAGGCCCCAAGTCATAACGCTCGTGGACGGTGCGGTGAAAGGGGAGATCGGTCGAAACGATCGCCAGCCCCGACATACAGTACTCAAAGAGCTTCCACGGGGACTGGAAATCCTGCGCCGGCCCGGCCCGGGTGATAAGATTCATCCCCACATCGGCCGACATGGTGTAGTCGAGGATCTCGTCGGGCTTTTGGGGCGGTACGATGAAGACCCGTTCCTGGAGTCCAAGCCCGGCGATTCTGGCGCGCATGTTCTCGATTGTGGTCGCGGGACCAAATCCAAGGAAGACCACAACCGCACTTTCGTCAATCAGCGGAGCGGCGTCGATGAGTTCCTCGATGCCGCGCAACTTGTCGTAGAATCCTCCTTGGAAAAGCACTACGGGGCGTCCGGGCGCTAACTCCAACTCTTCATGGAACTTGTACTGCCGAACGAGGGGGCGCAGCGGGTGAGTATTGTAGAGGACGAGGCCGTCCGGGATTTCATATTTGCGGTGGTAGAAATCCTCTACCATCTCGTTGACGGTGACGAAACCATCGACAAAGCGGAGGAAGAGGGACTCAGAAATCAAGGCAAAGAGGTGCTCCGGGTGGAAGCCTCCGTGGCGGTGAATCGTCCAACTCTCATGGGAGTCGTAAATGACCTTCCCACCGTGGAGCCAGGCACTGAGTACAGCAGCGGGGAGAGAGTGGAAATTGTGCGCGTGATAGACCTTCGCCTTCTGGGCGAGAATGATTCCGTTGACTCCCAGCAGCATTTGCGCGGCACTGAGATAACGCCCCAGGACGTCCCAGCGCGTCTTCCGTTTGTCGGAGAGGAAGAAGGAGAAGCAATCAATTCCCTGAATCACCCGGCGCAGCGTACGGTCACGGTTTGAAAAGCCAACAACGGCAACTTCGTGGCCATCGGCTTTCAGAGAGCGAGCCTCTTGCAGCACCCGAGTGTTGAACTCCACCTTCATGAGGTCCGGCATGAGGATCTTCATCGAACGGTTTCCCCAGGCCCATCACTCTCTCCTCCGCCTTTGGACGCGACCTCGAAGAGGTGAAATTCGTGAGAGTGAAGTTGTCGGCCCAAGATTCGCTTGGTGCCATCCTTGGCGGCCATCAATCCGCGCATGAGTGCGGGAAGGCGCGCCTGAACTCCGAGGGCAGCGGAATAGGCCCGGGCGAACCCGGGAGCCTTCTTCAGTCGTTCTGGCACGTACTGCCAGGCTCTTGACGCGACGTCCCAGCCAAAGGCATAATCCGCCCAGACCTTCTTGAATCCCGCCGATTCCACCAGCGCTACGAAGTCATTTCGGTTGCGATGGATGGCGTGGTAACCACCGCTCTTCACCAGAGTCGGTCCCGACCTGACCAGCGAATCGCGAGAGACAAACTGTCCGCCAGGGGCCAGGGCTGCACGCCACTTGGGTAGCATCTCGAGGATTTCGTCGTCCCGCAGGCAGGGCAGGACTCCGGAGGCGTAGATAACGTCAAATTTGCCAGGTGGTTCAAACTCCGTTACCGATGCGCGATGAAACTCAACGCCAGTCAAACCGCGGTGTTCCGCCCGACGCCTGGCTAGAACGAGCGAGTTTTCGGCGAAATCCACGCCCACAAAGCGGCCGACCTGAGGGGCCAGACTGACGGCCCAACGACCGGCCCCGCATCCTAGTTCGAGTACTGCGGAGTCCTGCGTAAGCCGCACATGCTTCAAGAATGTTGCCAGCTCCGACTGGTGGCGGAACTCCCACCGCTCACGTGCACTGAGAGGCGCGTTGACGTCCACCGTTGTGTCCCACATCTCTGGGGAGAATTTGGCGCCAATTCGCTCCCAATCGGCCCGTACCTTCTCCTGATCAATCTCTCTCATGGCCGCTCCTGCTTCGACCTTTCGGAATAGCCGAAGCGTTCAAGCTGAGGCTTCAAACCACGGTTGAGAATGTCGAGCTGACGTTCCGTTAGAAACTTGTGGCGCAACCCGATACCGGGTGCAGACTCCTCCGGTTTGAAGACCTGTAGCTTGCGTACATGTCGGGTCTGTTCGATGCCAAGAAACTCCAACACCTCGGCGGTCTTCGCTTCATAATCCTGGATGAAATCCTCGTAGCGTACGCAGAGCATCCTCCGGCCCCCGTCCGCGGTCGCCACTTGGTGCCATCTATCGAGCATGGCCCGCTGATACTCGACGTACTCCTCGGCAGTCCGCGGGGGGAAGACCGACTTGCCCACGAAGGTTCGGCCCATCATGTCTCTGGGATCGCGCATTACCACGACCATCCGGCAGTCGGCTGGGAAGTAGTTGAACACTCTATCGGGATGCATGCAGGCATATCCCTCATCGTAGGCGAAGATGGAACTGCCTTCCCGGTTCGCTACCTCAGTCGCCAGATCCATAAGAAGTTCTGCCGCCGCAGCCCGATAGTCCTCCGCCGACATGTGATGGGTGATGTAGACTGGTTTATTGGCCAGATTGGCCCCGCGGACCCAGGAATTCTTGTTCAGTTGGCGGCGAACAAAAGAATCGATTCCGTACCAGAGTCCCTGGTAGCGGCCAGTAACCAACCGGCCGACGAAGCGTTCGATGAGCGGCTCATAACAATCGCCAAAGGCCTTTGAGTGGGAGATCCCGGCGTAGGGGCTGCGGAACTTGCGACTGCAGGCCCACGCCATCTTGATGAAGCGGCGAATTGCCATGTCCCCCTGGTAGATGGACCAGTTGGAGACCATGGCATCTTCGAGGCTAACCAGCCCATCAGGATCGCTCAGCAACCTGAACTCGTTTTGCTCGACGGTTACCCCGTCAATCTCCCTCATCAGGTCCATGAAGACCCCTGTGCCACTCCCCCCAAATCCTGCACCGATGATGATTCGTGGCCTCTTCTCGACCATGGGCCTTCCCTGCGCGTGGGTTAAAGTCATCTGCATAACAGAGCACGAAGATTGTTAATTAGTTGCCCCGGGTAGTCAAGCTACAATCTGACCGGTGGTGAGACTCTGTCAGGCGAGCATTATCTCCTCAATGAAGCGGAGCGAATCGATGGGAGAATGGTGGGCGCAACTCTTTTCGGTGAAGCAGGAAACCTGGCTCGCCGGGATCCCCGAACCGTACAACGCGTAGGGGACATAAGCATCGGTGTGCTTACCGTCCGTGGACTGAGTCGTATGGTCGCCACAGACCACCAGACGAAACGGCTCGTCAATCTCTCTTTCCAGCTTGTGGAGTAGCGGTCCCAGAATGATGCGGTCGACCTCTTCGATAACCCGTCGCTTGCCTGGGGCGTTGTGCGCATGGGCCTCTTCATCACTGGCATTAACATGCACCAGGACGAAGTCGTGGTCGGAGAGGTGCTTGAGTGCGAACTGCGCCTTGCCTTCATAGTTGGTATCAATGTACCCAGTCGCACCGGGAACGATTTCATAGTGGATTTTGGCAGCCATGGCGATGCCATGGAGAAAATCCAGCCCTCCGACGACGGCGGCCTTCAAGCCGGTCCGCCGACTAAACGACGGCCACACCGGTTTGCGCGAGGCGCTCCAGGTCCAGAGCATCTTTGCCTGGCAGCGCGAGGGGAGTTCCATGCCCGCTATCTGGCGGCGTGTATCCATGAGGAAATCACGGAGGTGCGCAACTACCTGCTCAGAATCGGGCCCCGTAGCCTGGGGAAGCAGGTCGGAAACATTAGCCCCAATGTTCATGTGCGGCTCGGAGCAACGCATCTGGACGGGGTCAATCCCAGCACCACGCAAGATAAGGATATTTCGGTAACTCTGGCCGGGATAGAGTTCCCAGGTATCGAAGGGCAACTCGATTTGCGTCAGAACCCGACGGGCATCCGAATCTCGAATCAGACCGGCGGTAAAATCTGTGAGGCTCTCGCCATCGGGACCCAAGGTGACGATGTTGCACCGCAGGACGAGGTCTCGCTCGGTGAGGGGAATACCTTTGGCCATGGCTTCAAAGGAGGCCCTGCCGGCCGGATAGTAGTCGGCCGGGTCATAGCCCAGCAGCCCCATGATGCAAACCATGGATTCGATGGGGAAACCGTCAAACACGGTCTTTATCTGACCGACCTGTCCCCGAGAAGCGATGTAGTGAATATGGGGGGCATGTGCTGTTTCCAGCGGGGTCTTCCCATCCAGAGACGCGTTGGCCACATCTCCCAGACCATCAATAATCATCATTACCAGCTTCATGCAAACAACTCCTCGGCCGTCGCCAAATCATCTGCATCGTCGATTTCGAACCATCGACGTCCGCTGACGTCGACGGCTTCAACCGGGGCAGCGGGCATCTGGTCGCCCAGGATAAGGTCATAGTAGTCATTCACCCGACCGTCTTCCACGCCCCTCTCCAGCCACTTCTTGACAAGTTTGGCACCCTCCTCGGTAAGCCGTAAGATCCCTGTTGATTTGCACTGTTCAGGGGAGAGGGTGGAGAGATCCCGAACGATGTTCAGGGCGATAGCCTCGCCCTTGGCCCCCCGGGTAACGAAAGCGCCGTCAAGGGCCCTGACCGAAGAGTCTACGTACCAGCAGACTGGTGCCGCCCCGCGCAATTCCAGTAGCGATGGTTCAAGGAAGATATCCCCTTCCAGCACCCAGGTTGGACCAACGGTCTCTCGCAGCCCCAGATTGAGGCTGTACATGCTGTTGGTCGTTGCGTAGTCGGAGTTCTCAACGTACCGGATGCGCATGCCAAAGACCGAAGAGCCCAATGACTCCTGCACTCGGGCGGCGAGGTGGCCAACGACGATGGTGACCTCGCGACAACCGGCCGTGGCGAGAGCCTCCAGGGCATTGTCCAGAATGCGACGCCGACCGACGGCCGCAAAACACTTCGGTTCCCGCAACGTGAAGGGCCTCAGGCGCTTGCCCTCCCCGGCCACCAGAATGATCGCGCTTTTTGTCTCCACTCGCTCCCTCTCGCTCAATGTCGTGCCCCAACATCGATGTAGAACTGCTTAATCTCTCTGACCTTGTTACGAATGTCGAATTCTGCCAACGCGTGCTCCCGAATGGCATCCCTGTCCCACCGCTTTCGCAGGGCCTCGTCCAGCGCTATTGCCAATGCCTCCGGTTCGCCTGGGGGCACAGTCAGGCCGCTTCGGTCAGTCACTATGTCGGTTACCCCCCCCACGGCGGTGGAGACCACCGGTGCACCACATGCCATGGCCTCCATTAGAACATTGGGCGTGCCTTCCCGGCGGGATGAGAGAACTACGACATCGGCGCGGCCATAGTGAGCTGCTATCTCTTCGTGTGAGCATCTGCCGAGGAAGGAAACCCGGTGGGAAATCCTCAGCTCCGCCACAGCAGCTCGAATACGAGGTTCCTCCACTCCGTCACCGACGAGATGCAGCCTGAAATCGCTCCCTCGCCGACTATCGAGACGGGCAATTGCCGGCAGTAAATTGCCAGCAACATCCTTCACTTTCTGCAAACTGCCGACGAAAAGAATGCGCTTCTCGTCGCCGCTCTCCACGGGACTCTCTTGGGGAGCAAACTTGGCCAGGTCGACACCGTTGAAGATCACCCGAATTCGGCCGGGGTCGATGCCATAGTTAGCGATCATCTTCTCTTTCAGGGCGCTGCTCTTGGTGATCACGCCGTCGATATTGCGTAACGTCCATTCGGTTACCGCGCGCGCCCCCCCCTGCAACCCTCTGTCGGCATCACTGCCCATTATGCTAGTGATGTGAGGAATCCGGTAGCGAGCGCTCAACTTCTGCCCCAGAAAGGCATTTGGCGTCATGAAGTGGGAGTGAATAACTGCAGGTTCGAACTCTTTCACGACTCGGTCAAAGAGATGGCGTGTTTGCCAATAGAGAGTCTCCCGAGCAGACCAGAGGAAGAGACGGTCGGGGAGGCAGATATTGCGGGGGTAGTAAACAGGTTGACCGTTGACAATTCCCTCCCGTTCCATCTGGAAGAAGAATAACCAGCGCTTCCAACTCCTCGCCATGGCCTGACCCGGGATCACCATCCCCTTTGTGATCCCAAGGCGATTGGGTTTCACGACCACCGAGTCCACGCCGACGGTACGCAACCACTTCACCTGGTCGGCGATGAAGGGACCGCGGGCGGGGTCAACCTTGCTGGGATAGCCGTTACATATTGTCAGCACCCTCATATCAATATCCCCCGGCCCGTGAGAAGCTCATGAGGACCGCCAGGCACAGTAAGAGAGAACATTGACGAAACTATTGAACTCCCGACTTCTGGTCTTCTCCTCTCCTGAGTCAAGCACCAGCTTGCCCAATGCCTCGAGTTCGACCGGCTTGAAGATGTCGCCATGAGTCCTGATCATGTCCCACGCAAGGTCCCTGAGATGGGTTCTCAGCCACTGTCCCAGAGGGGGTCGAAAACCGGTTTTGGGGCGGTCGAAGAAGGCTTGAGGAACGTCCGCTTCGAATGCTTCGCGTAGGACAACTTTGGTGGAAGTCCGCGTGATCTTAAAGCGAGGAGGAATTCTCGCCGCCAGCTCCACGACTCGATGGTCGAGGAGCGGAACACGGGCCTCGAGAGAGTGCATCATGGTTGTTCGGTCCACCTTCGTGAGGATGTCCTCCGGCAGATAGCACTGGGTATCAATTGACTGAGCCCGGGTCACCGCCCCCAGGTGCTCCTTACCCTCAGCGAGACGACGGTAGACATTGGAGCAGTCGGCACCGCCCATGGCCTCAAGGGCGTCTGGCGAGATCAGCTCCTGTTTGCGCCGGTCGGGGTATTCCAGCTTCCGCATGTAATAACGCATCTCTGGTATCTCGGGGAGCCGCGCGAGGGCCCGTCGAACCCGGTCATTAGGGATGTGGCGACCGGCAACGGCAGCCACTTTGCGAAGCGGACTCGTTGGCACGAGTTTGGCCAACTGGCCATCAAGCCAGTCGCCACGGTATCGAGCATACCCGGCAAAGAGTTCATCACCCCCATCCCCGGAGAGGGCCATGGTCACGTGTTCCCGTGCCAACTGTGCGACGGCATGCATAGGGAACATTGAGTAGTCACTGTAAGGCTCATCAAAGTTGCGCAAAATACGGGCAAAAAGGTCCCGGTCGGGGGCACTGAGAACCAACTCGTGATGCTCAGTCCCAAGATGGTCCGCAACGGCCTTCGCATAAGGAAGTTCGCTGTATGCCCGGTCCTGGAAGCCGATGGAAAACGTCTTAACTGGAATGCCAAGGCAACGAGCCATTTGCGACACAACAATGCTGGAGTCGACCCCGCCGCTCAGAAACGCGCCGTAGGGCACATCTGCAACCATGCGGATCCGCACAGCATCCAGCAGCAACTCTCTAAGTTCCTCCTCATAATCCTCTCGGCGGCGCTGCCCCCGATCATCGTACAACAGGTGCCAGTAGCGCTCCACTGTCACCTCCCCATCTTCAGTGCACTCCAGCCAGTGTCCTGGCGATAGCTTGAAGGTATCCCGGTACGCGGTGTGGGGGTGATTGATGTATCCGAAGGAGAAGAAGAGCCCCAGGGACTGCCAATCCTCTTCGGGCCTGAATTCGGGATGGGCCCGCAGCGCCTTGAGCTCGGAACCCCAAAGCAGGCTGCGACCTTGCAGGCTGTAGTAGAGAGGCTTGATGCCCAGCCTGTCGCGCGCGAGATAGAGCCTCTTGTTACGGCGGTCCCAAATGGAGAAAGCAAACATCCCATTGAGGCGCTCGACACAACGAATACCGAGGTCTTCAAAGAGATGGAGGACAACTTCAGTATCAGTCTGCGACTTGAAATGGTGCCCGCGCCCCTCCAGTTCGGTGCGCAGCTCCTGGAAGTTGTAGATCTCACCGTTGAAAGCAATCCAGATGGTGCCATCTTCGTTGCACATTGGCTGATGACCTGCGGGGGAGAGGTCGATAATGCTCAAGCGGCGATGGCCGAGCCCAACAGGCCCCTGGGTCCAAGTCCCGGCATCGTCGGGGCCACGATGGGAGAGTGAATCGCGCATCACCACCAGGGCTTCTTCATCGACCCCACGTTCAGAGTCGAAATGCAGTACTCCGCAGATGCCACACATCAGTCTCCCCCCTCCAGAAAGACCTTCTCCAGCCGCTCTACCGTCCTCTCCACATTGCAATTCTCCACCGCGAACGCCCGGCACCTTCGGGAGTGCTCCTCCCATAGCTCCTGGTTATCCATGAACTTCTCTACGGCGGAGGCGAGGGCCTCAGCGCTCCCGTCGCATGCAGTACCGAGGCCATGCCGAGAGATGATTTCGTCCGGGTCGACAACCAGGGAGACGACGGGAACTCCCCTCATCCAAGCCTGAATAAATGTGTTGGGAAAACCCTCTGCGGTGCTGGTATTCGCCAGCAACCGAGCGCGTGAGAGCAGTTCGCCTACTTCGTCCGGAGAGCGGGGTCCCAGGTATTCAACCCCACTTTCTGCCATCAGCGCTGCCAACTCCTGGCGTTGCTCCGCGTCCGGAAAGTTCTCCCCGACGATGACAAACCTGTATCCACTTCCCGCAAATCGGCTTGCCAATTGACAGAAGAGTTCCGGGCGCTTGAAATCCTTGAAGACCGCGACGAAGGCGATGATCGGTTCTCGTTCCTTTGCACCGCCCGCGATTGGATGTGCATTGTATACAATATCCGCCGGTCGCCCCATCTCACTAAGCACAAGACCCTGCTGCCGCCGATTCTGGACAAAGGCCCAATGGGCACCTCGCACTCCCGCCAGGAATAGCCAATCCTGAATGTGCGCTGAGAGGTTTCCCAGCGCTCGCCTCAAGCCGCTCCTGCTTTCGAGACCCTTGCGAAGAACAGTCGAGGCGGCATGTCGGCCGGTCCGTTCGTCGTGCATGGCGGCCCAAGCATACCGGCCACCAGTGAACTTCGCCGCCACTCTCACGAGGAAGAGAACATGGGAGACGTTGCGATAATAGGTGACACTAGACCTGACAGAGAAGAGTGCGCGCAGGGTTCGAAAAGCGTTGATAAGGACCGAGCTGGATTCTTTCACCAGAAGCAACTTCACCCCGTTGTCGGGCAGGTCAATTACCGGAGCACCGCGGTCGTAGGCAAGGAAGGTCACCCGCCACCCGCGGCGAGCGAATTCGGAGGCAAGATAGTAGGATTGCAGTTCCGCACCGCCAAGACCGAATTTGGGGTGTGATACGGTGAAGACAGAGAGGCTCTTTTCGGCATTCGCTTCAGCCATTTATTCGCCTGCCTCCGCGCGGACGGCGTGCTTTAGCACATGCCTCAAGACCTCGTAGTGGGATTCACACTGAACCAGGTTAAGCAGGGCTCGCCAGCCATCAGGGCGCCGGACAAATGGGGTGCAGTCCTTTCGTCTGTTGAGCGCTTCCAGCCACCGTGAGTAACCTCGAACGGTGCGCAAGTAGTAGCCACTTCGAGTCTCACAAAAGGCGGCCCAGGCGATTTCCATGGCTCGGGCGTCCTGCACCGACCTGGACCTCTCCTCAATCGCAGCTAGTTGCCTGGTCGCAGAGGCCGCATCCATCAACTTAACCAGCCCCCCGGCGGGTGGTTGCCGGGTCGGGAGCAATTCGAATCCCTGTAGCCCTCCCTGCTCCAGATTGAGCCTGACCAGCAGGCCTTCATACCACTCCGCAGGAAGGTCAGGGCCACGGTCGAAGAGCAGATTTCCCTGTCCGTAGAGGATCAGGCCGCCCTCGTAACGCTCGTAACATCCCACGGTGTGTGAATGTTGGCAGAGAACCACGTCAGCCCCACATTCGACAAGGAACCTGCAATGCTTCTGAAGCCAGGGCGAGGGATAGGCGTAGAACTCGTTGCCCGCGTGGAGAAGAACTACCAGAGCATCGCATTCCCGGCGGTCGCGAAAGCGGCGGACGAAATCGATGATATCCAGGGGATTGGCACCGGGTTCGTGAGGGCCTGCAAGGTTCCACTCCCGTTCCGCCATGGCCACCAGGGCTACGGTTGTGTCGGTGCCCGAAATGACCTCTTCCCGTGCTGCTTCGCCCACGGTGGAGCCAGCCCCAAAGGTCCTGAGCCCGGCCGTTCGACAGCTTTCTATTGTGCTTTGCAACCCCGCTGCACCGTGGTCCATAATATGGTTATTGGCGAGACCAACGTATTGGATTCCGGCCGCCGCGATCCCGACGGCACATTCCTTACGAGCGCCAAGTGCCGGCCCCACTTTGAGGGCCGGTGTGGACTGCTCGATGAGCGGACATTCGAGGTTCACCACCGCTACCTCGGCGCTCTTAAAAAGCGGCAGTAGATCAGTCAGGGCCTGGCCGGGAAGTCCTGCGGCAAAAGCTTCCTCGCTGCTGCCGATTGGTGCAAAGTCACCGCCGATCAATACTTCCAACGACGCACCCCCTTATGGAATCAAGCTCTCCGGCTGTCGCAAGTTCTGAGCACCGAGCAGATCCATGAGTATGAAGTACTCGGGCCAGTAGTGCCCGGCATGCCATTCCATCTTTTCGTCCCAGTGGCCGGGGCACTGGTAGACAAAATCGCCTCTATAGACGTAGCTAATCTCGCAAACACGAGGTTCACCTTTTCCGTCAAAGAGGAAGTCGTAGGCCATAGACTGGAATTTCAATTCCCGCGAAATCCGCAAGGCTATCTCTACGCAGCGGAGATCAATGGCCTCCACATCGTGGTCCAGAAGCCCGCTCCCGGAGGCACGAAAATCCCCTGGCCTGTTGAACCGTCGGTAGGCAAAAGCACGCCCTCCCACCACGGTGATGCGAGTGTCGAACTCATTGCCAGCAAGGTAATCCTGGAAGAGTGCGTAATTCGCGTGGCGCACATCGGCGGCAACCTTAGGCTGGGACCACTCACCGACCAATTGCCGCCGCACTCGACCGAGCCTCTTTCGCACCTTCCGGGCGTAGGTTTCAAGGGCCACGTGACCGAGACCCCAGGGCAGTTTTCCCTCACTGATGCCACCGGAGAACATCTTGCGAACGAGGGCTTTGGCGCGCGCGGCGGAGTTCACCAGCCCGACACTTGAAGAACCGGCACCGGTACTGAGTTTGAAAACGAGAGGGAAGGAGGCAGAGTCGACCCATTCGAGGGCGGCCCCCTGCTCGTGGAAGACTTTGGTCGGCACCGCGGGGTAGCCGCTTAGCGTCATGAGGTGTGCCTGCCGAATCTTGTCGTTGTAGTGCCAACAGGTGTTGACGTTGGGGTAGCAGGAAATCCCCAGTTGATTCTCTACCAGTGGGATGACCGTATGCGCCACCTCTGGCTCGCCCCTTTCGTGGGTCCACGCGAAGAGAAAGTAGTCGGCCTGCTTCGCCCTATCCCAGAAGCGATGTTCGCTCACATCGAGATAGCTGAATTCGAGGCCGTTGTGACGAATGAGTTCTTCGAACACCCGCTCCCGAAGAAGGTTGGAGGCACCCCGATTCCTGGATTTTATGATAGCAATCATGCTCTAATTCGCCCGATTCAATTTCAATTGCTTAGCAACGGGCCCAGTCTGCTACAGTCAGTCAGATTTAGCAAGCGGAGCGACAGGCAGCGTCTGGCACAAAACCTCTTTCTCGTTAGTCCGCTGGGATGCGGCGGACGGCGTGGCGCGCCACATAGGCTCCGTAGGAGATATACCCAAGATTGAAGGCAACGCCCACCGCTGCAAAGAGGGCGACGGAGACCAGGATTGAGTCCCACCAAAGCCACCCGCTGAAGATCGCCACCAGCCGCAGAAACGCAAGTGTCAGATTGTAGAAGAATTGGAATCGCAGCTTCTGCAAGACCGTTAGAACGCCTGTGGTCGGCCGATTGACGAAGAGCAGGAAGAGCCAGGGAGCGAGGTATCTTGCCAACTGCCCGGAGAAGGCCCAGTCATCCCCGAGGACCAAGACGAAGAGGTCTTCCCCCAGCAAGGCAACGAGCGAAAACGGTACTATGCCAAGTGCGGCAAGACCGAAGGTGGCTCGAACGAATCCACCCCAAGGATCTGTCTGCTTCGCTACCTGCTCTGCGGCCTTTTGCAAGTAGGCCTCCTGGACCGCCTTGCTGACGAACCTCACCGGCCTCTCCATCATGCGTACAGCCAGCATGTAGAAGCCCAGAACCTTGGTGGAGTAGAGCGCAGCCAAGAGCAGCGATGTGCCGTTTTGAGCTACCGCGTTCAAGAGGTCAGTGGGAGCCAGGTAGATTGGGAATCTACGATACTCCGCACCCGCTCGACGCATCCCCGCGAGGGAAATCCCCCCGAGCCTCATCTCCGGGTATCGGCGGATACCGTAGATGTAGCAGCAAAGCGTTGCCACAGTTCCCAACATCGTCCCAACAATCAGCGCCCAGGCACTCCCGCCGAAGCTCACTCCGAAGAAGATCTTGGTCAGGCCGCCGGAGAGGGACGTAATCAACTCGGCCGCGGAAATGACGATGAACGCCTTGTGCCGGAGATTCCAGGCCCGCAACATGCGAGAGAGGGCCCCCAGTAGAATGGCAAGTGGAATCAGCACCACCCAGAAGGTCATCTCGGGCGTCTGGGTTACCCGGGCGATGGTGTGGCGAAAGGGAGGTAGTGCAATCAGGGCAACGAGAGCGACAGCCAGCGCTAAGGTAGAGCCTAGTCCCAGAAGATTGGCCGCAACCTTGTTCTCGCCGGGTATTACCAACGAGCGGTCATAGGCTCCGGTAGAGATGACAGATATGAGGGTCGTTATAGAGAAGAAGACGGCGAGGATACCGAAGTGCTCAGGCTCAAAGAGCCGGGTAAGAATTGGGATGAGACCCATTCCAACCATCTGCGACAACGCCGTACCGGTAGATAACGTCGCAACGTTACGGACAAACTTCGACCGGCGGGCCAATCCCATGAGACGACGCATCAGGTTCTTCCCCTGCGGTGGCGCGCGACGATGGTAGTGCAATACGCAGAGGCCGCTGACATGAGAGGTAGGAAGGACCATGAGTCATGGAGAACGGCAAAGACCATGAAGAGAGTGAAAAGGGCGAAGACCCCGAGGAAGGTATTGACGAGGATCAACTCTACCCCGGAAGCCAGTTTTCGCGCCCCCCAGATTTCTGCTCCCAGAAAGTAGAACGCGACGACGTAGATGGCGAAGCCGACGACTCCGGTACAGGAGAGTAGCTCAAGGGGCGTCGAGTGGGAATACTGGCCCCAAACCCCGCCATAGGGCACGCTCAAGAAGCGGTATCGGTCGAACCCAACCCCCAGGATTGGATTGTCGAGCCACATTCGAATGGCCGCCAGCCCGAGTTCGCGGCGACCACCAGCGCTGGCCTGGAGTCCCTGTTCTTGCAACTCATCAAAGCGCATTCCAAAGGGGGATGCAATAACCAGGTGAAATGCCGCGTAGGTAGTCACGCCGGCGAGAAAAAGCAGGGCGACTCGCCGAGCCATCCGACCCTTCTCCCCATCCTTCTGAGCCGCCAGTAAGAGCACGCGCATGGCCGGAAGAAGCGCGATAGCTATCATCGCTTTGCGAGAGCCGGAGAGGAGAGCCAGGTAGGCACTTACTGGCACGAAGGTCCACCAGAACTTGCGCCCCCATTTCTTCACATAGGCCGCGAGCATCATCGCCAACCACGCAATGGTCGCAGCGTGCATGCCAAAGACATTGGCATTCCCCATGGTCCCGGTCAGACGCTCTTCAACCATACCGCCCTGGGGATAGCCTTGAGCAGCTCTAAGAATGTCCGCCCGATTGAACATTGTCAGCGGAACCACAGAGAGCACCATCAAGACAATCAGGACGCGAACAGAAGCCTCCAACCGGTAGTTCTGATGCGCCATCCACATGACTACCAGGACCAGTATCTGTCGCTTGAACTGGTTGTGGCCAATGGGTGAAATACCAACCATCAGGAGTGTGACGGCAGTCCAGACTGTCCACAGCGTGAACCAATTGAGAAATCGGCTGCTTCTCAGGGGCCGTCCGGAAGCCATCATCATGACTCCCCACACAGCGAGGGTACCCAGAGTCATAAGCACTCTTGCACGCTGCATTCCCGGATACCAGGCAACTATCACGAAGATGGCCAGATAGAGTGAGAAGAAGTGCGCAGCAAATGGTGCGCGGACCATCGGACTTGCCGGCAAAGAAGGGCTCACCACCACGGTATCAGAGTCGCTCGCCCCCAGCCGAGCGGCGGCGCGCTGACCATAGGTTTGCACCGTCTGGTCTCTACTCATCTCAGGCCCCTGCGAATCACAGCTTGATGTCCAACAGCCAATCGCGGCCAGAGCGATACCAATCTACGGTTCGCTGCAGACCTTCTTCGAGGGAGACGGTTGGTGCCCACTGCAACAGCCTGCCCGCCTTGTCGATATTCGCCCAGGTCTCTTTCATATCAGCCTTGTGGAAGGGCTTTTGCTCCACTAAAGGCTGCTTCTCCAGGAGACGTCCTATGGTCTCGATCACATAGTTGATGGAGATTGGGTTATTGCCACCACCTAGATTGACGACCTCATAGCCGAGCGAGCGAATCGCCGCAATCGTGCCAGAGGCGATATCGTCCACGTAAGTAAAATCGCGGGACTGAGTGCCGTCGCCAAAGAGCTCAATAGGCTTGCCTTCATCGATCCAGCGAATGAACCGGAAGATTGACATGTCGGGGCGACCGGCGGGCCCGTAAACGGTGAAATACCGCACAACTGAGATGTCCAGCCCATAGAGGAAATGGTAAGAGTATGCCATCGCCTCTGCCGCTTTCTTGCTCGCGGCATACGGGCTGATCGGAGAATTCACCGGCAAATCCTCCTTGAATGGCATGGGGAGCCCAGCGTAGAGAGAGGAGGTGGATGCCAATACCATCTTCCTGGTTCCGCACCGGCGCATCTCTTCCAGCAGATTGAGCGTACCCATTGCGTTTGTGGTCATGTAGACGTGAGGGTCAACCATGCTGTAACGGACCCCGGCTCGGGCGGCGAGGTTGATGACTGCATCGAAGGCGTGTTTGTCAAAGAGCTCCCGCAGCCCTTCACGGTCTTCAATATCGAGGTGGACGAATTCGAAGCTATCCGAAGGTCGCAGCTCTTTGAGTCGGTGATTCTTGAGACGCACATCATAGTAATCGTTGAGATTGTCGATGCCCACGACGGTATGGCCGGCGGCTAACAGTTGCCGGGCGACCACCGATGCGATGAACCCCGCCACCCCGGTCACGAGGTAGGTCTGTTCCCTTTCGAGCATCATCCTCTCCTTACGTTCCAACCCTCTGGCAGATTCGGGGCTCAAGGTGCACATTATATATCATAGCCGGGGCAGTAAGTAAATGCGCCACCCGCGGACGTCCGGGTGTGATGGGCTTGACTACTCCGTCGGGAAGGTGTCGACTCGTGGACATTGATGCAGTGCTCGCTGAGTGGCAGGGAATGTGGAGAGACGCAAGGTCAGGAGAAAAGATGATTTTCTTGCCGCCGATCCCTTGCCATCTGCTATAGTCCACTAGGACCACGATCAGGAGGATCACTTGCAAGCGACAGCATTTGGCACCTCTCGTAAGAGAGTACTGGTTACCGGTGGGGCCGGTTTTCTTGGCTCTCACCTCTGTGAAAAGCTGCTTAGCGTCGGCTATGAAGTTATCTGCGTGGACAACTTCTACACCGGGCGAAAAGAAAACGTCTTGCACCTGATGGACAACCGCTATTTCGAGATTCTCCGTCATGACGTTACGGTGCCTCTACAAGCCGAGGTGGATGAGATCTACAATCTGGCTTGCCCCGCGTCGCCAGTCCACTACCAGCTATATCCGGTGCAAACCGCCAAAACATCCGTGATGGGCGCGCTCAACATGCTGGAACTTGCCCGACGGCTGAAGATCCGCGTGCTCCAGGCTTCCACAAGCGAAGTCTATGGAGACCCTACTGTTCACCCGCAGACTGAAGATTACTGGGGCAATGTAAACCCCATCGGCGTACGCTCTTGCTACGATGAGGGAAAGCGCATCGCGGAAACGCTCTTCTTCGATTTTCACCGGCAATATGAGTTGGAGATCAAGGTGGCTCGGATCTTCAACACTTACGGGCCACGGATGTTGCCCAACGATGGCAGGGTAGTTTCAAACTTCATTATGCAAGCTCTCCAGGGTAAGCCGATTACGATCTATGGCGATGGGGAACAGACTCGGAGTTTCTGCTTCGTCTCCGACCTTGCCGCAGGCCTTGTCCGTCTCATGGAGTCCGAGCCGGGAGTCACTGGTCCAGTGAACCTCGGTAATCCGCACGAAGTCACAATTCTAGAGCTCGCTGAACGAATAATTGAGTTGACGGGGACCAACTCCAAGCTGGAACGAAAGCCGCTACCCTACGATGACCCTACTCGCCGGCAGCCCGATATTTCCAAAGCCACCGCGGTCCTTGGGTGGCAACCGACCGTACCACTGGAAGAGGGGCTCACGATGGCAGTACGGTACTTTGAGAAGTTGCTTCTAGATGCGCGGTAGGTTCCCTGATTTGGACGGCTAATCTACTCTTCTTCGTTACTCTCATCACTCAGTTTCAGCAGAACGTCACAACAGGCGCGGTCGGCAATGACCTGAAGCAAGGCTTCGGTCACCGTGGTCACTTTGCCGCGCTCGGAATGCCAGCCGAATCTCCACAAGGCACGTTCCTTTCCTGCGTCATCCGTGAGGGGGATGGCAGCCGTGACCAGCGGTTCACGTTCCTGGAATCTGTAGTCGCTATTCTCCACGGTGAGCAATGCTCCTTGAGCCGAAACGGAGACGTCTACGAATTTCATGTCAGCCACCTTCAGCAACCAGGCGAGAAAACCCCGTAGCTCCTCTGAAGTGGTGACTTCGCCAGATCGTCGCTGCGCCTCAAAGCAAGCGAGACGTAGCGCTTCAGCATGTTTGGTGCGAATACCCATGCGTGTCGCCCGCCGACGAGTCACGTAGTCCGCCACGCCGACAATTCGGGCGAAGACCGCCAGGGTCACGATGGCTATGCCCAGTGCCACCCCGACCTGCCAGTTTCCGCCAAAATGCAGCAGAGAAGCAATCACCACGAGAAAGACGGCGAACCCGTAGAGAACCAGAACGGAGCGCTTGTGATTCAGTCCCATGGCGAGCAGGCGATGGTGAATATGCCCTCTGTCGGGGGCAAAAAGTGGCTGCCGTTCCAGGAAGCGCCTGACCATCGAAAAAAGGGTGTCCATGATCGGGACTCCCATGGCTACGATGGGAGTCAGGAGGGCAACGGTGGTGGACGACTTCTGTCCGGAGTTGATCGCGGCCAAAGCCAGCACGTAGCCGATGAACATACTCCCGGAATCGCCCATGAAGATGCTCGCCGGGTTGAAGTTGTAGAAAAGAAAACCGAGGACGGCTCCCGCCAGTGCGGCGGCCACCAGGGCCATTAGAAACGAGTTATTGCTCACCGCAACCATGAAATTAAAGACGAGGACGAAGAAAGCGATGCCACCCGCAAGACCGTCGAGGCCATCAATGAGATTCACCGCATTGATGATACCAACGATCCAGATGATCGTGATGACGTAGGAGAAGAACCCCATTTCCAGGACCCCGCCAAAGGGCAGGCTTACGGCCTCGATGCGAAATCCCATCCAGAAAGCAAGGCTGGCGACAACTGCTTGGAGCAGGAACTTCCAACGAGCGCGCATCCCCTTGAGGTCATCCAGCAAGCCAATGGACATGACGAGAATTCCGCCGATGAAGATGGCCAGCATCCAGTCAGAATTCTCGTAGACCAGCTTACCGATATTCGCCTCAGTCAAGGCGATCCCTACGGTGGGGATGAAAAAGGCGATGGCGATGGCGACGCCACCCGTCCGCGGTATCGCCCGGTCGTGAAGTTTG
This sequence comes from uncultured Myxococcales bacterium, assembly GCA_964522395.1. Classification (GTDB taxonomy): domain Bacteria; phylum Myxococcota_A; class UBA9042; order CAIXZC01; family CAIXZC01; genus CALGBT01. The sequence continues at coordinate 10,931 of CAZFVN010000044.1, read as the reverse complement.
CGTGCTGTTGGCGCGTCGTAGAGCTTCAGCCGGAAAGAGAGATTTCGGATCAGCGGGGTCAGCGCGGCGGCAGTTGCCAGGGACATGAAGAAAGCTACCGAATATGAGACCATCCTACCCCTTCTTGCGTCGCGAGCGAGCCGCAAATTCGGGTGCTTCTTTTACTGCTCCGCCCAGGAGCTTGAAGCCCCGCAGGACCATTTCAAGGGTTTCGGCATCGAGCTTGGCAGGTGCCTCCCCCACTTTGGCCCAGCCGGGGGTGGTGAGGTCGGTTGGGGGGAGTTCCAGGGACTCCCAGTTGGCAAAGAGCCGACCCCAGTCACTCTGCAAGATCTCCAGCACCCTCTTCTTGTTCCTCGGGTACCAGTATGCATCATGATAGAGTACGCTGGCAACATAAGACCACGGAGCGAGGACTGTCTTGAGGGTCCATTCGAGGGGTTTCTTGAGGGGGCCCCAGTAGATCCTGTGCTGCATCTTGCTGGCAAAAGTCATCTTCTCGTAGGGACCGACGAAGTTCCATTTCTCCTGGAGGAGCTCTGGGTCACCGACGATCTCAATGGAACGCGGATCGCCACAACCAAGGCCCGCTTCGTGGGCCATGCGAATGAACTTGATGTCAGTCAGGGGGTCGAAGCCCATGAGTTTGGCAGCCACAGCATCAATGGCCACCTGATCAGATGAAGCGAGCAGGACATTCTTGACGTGGGGCACCATGCAGCGGGGTCCCGGGCCGTCTCCGGCGAAAGTCCCGTCCATTACCGCAAAGAGCCCCGGGTGGATCTTCTGCTGGATGCGCAGGAGATCAACGAGAGTCTCGTGGATCACGGGATGGGTCCAGTGGCGCCGCTCGTTGAGCAGTCCGCCAAAGGCATTCTTCATCGCCCCGGTAGTGGTCGTGAAAACATGAGTCTTCACCGTGGGCAGATGGATGATGTTCTCGCCAATGAACCGCTTCGGGATCATGAATCCATCGGGGTAGACATCGTTGAGCACGATCATTTCATCGGCCAGGTCGCCCACCGCGTCACGAATATGAATCCACTCCTCACCTTCATAGAGATGGATGTTGCGCAGGCCGTGATTCTCAATGACGTTTACCTGTTTGTTCTCACGCTCTCCCAGGCGGGAGTCGATGACGACTGTTCGGTTATGACAGCCGTGAATCAGGTCATCGGCATATCCATCCCGCTTCATCGCTCGAATAACACCTTCGAGCTGCCACGGGGTGGTGTTAGCGCCCGGGTAGAAGAAATGCCAGCTAATGTTAATCTTCAAGGCGGTATCTACGGACTTGTCCAGGACCTCCTGATAGCCCGCCAGATTCATGACTCTATGCGTGTCATCCAGCACCGTTTCCGGTGTCGTCCGAACGATCGCGACCTTCGCTTTGCTCATTTAGATTGTTCTCCCTTCTTATACGGAAAATAGAGGCGCCCCAGCCCGTGACGCTGGCACTCGTTGACGACGTCAAGAATGCGCTGGTAGTCGGTCTGGGCATCGCCCTTGATGTTGATTGCCATGTCGCCACCCGAACCCGCGGCCAGGGCTTGGAGCGCTTCTGAGAGTTCGGGAAGAGTCATCTGCCTCGTTCCCTGCACTGGAGTCTCGGGATCATCCCCGGGGGTATAGAGAATGTAGTCGCCGCCCTTGGTCACAAAGACGGTTGGCCGAATCACCTTGGTTACTCGAGATTGCTGGTCACCCACCGGCAGAACAATGGAAAAGGCCTGCTCTTGCGATTTGAACGTCGTGGAAACCAGCAGGAAAATCAGCAGAATGAAGACCACATCAATCAGTGGTGTGATGTCCATGGCCGCAGAGGCGCTGCGAAACTTCAGTTGGCGGCGAAAATTCATGCGTCGCTACTCCCCGCCCGGTCGCTCTTCCCGCCACCGGGGAAGACAGTTTCCAACAGCGTAATGCCATATTCCTGAAGCGACGAAGCGATGCGCTCGATCCGTGATTCAAGGTAACGGAAAGCCAGATAGGCTGGGATGGCAACCGCGAGCCCGGCTACGGTTGTCAGCAGAGCCTCCCAGATGCCACCCGCCAATTGTGAAATCTGCGGGTTTTCGACCACCGCCACCGATTTGAAGACCTTGATCATACCGGTAACCGTTCCCAGTAACCCCAACAGCGGCGAGACCGTGGCAACTGTTGAGAGCGCCGAAACATAGCGCGCCAGGGCACCGACCTGCACCGAACCCACCTCTTCCATACGTTCTTTGGCACCTGACCGGCCGAGTTCCTGCGATTCGAGGCAGGAAATAATCAACGCAGAAAGGGGGCTTGAGTGCTGCCTGGCGAGGGACATTGCCGCATCCGGCTTCTGCTCCCGTAGCAGGTCCATGACGGCGTCGGCGATGCGGGCGGGGAAGACGCGGTCCATTCGCAACGCCAGCAATCGCTCCACAAAAACAGCCAGCGCCAGCACAGAGCACAGGGCAATGGGAATGACCAGGGGCCCACCCTTCGCCAGAATGTCAAAGTACTCCTTCATATCTACTCCCTGGGCAACCGAATTACGAAGGTGGTGCCCGAACCGGTCTCGGATTCAAAATGTACAGTGCCACCATGCTGATCGACAATCTTCTTTACAATGGCAAGTCCGAGCCCAGTGCCGTCCTTCTTGCCAGTGGTGACGAAGGACTGAAAGAGATTCTCCCGGATCGCCTCGGGAATACCCTCGCCAGTATCGGTGAGCCGAAACTCGATACCACCTTCCACATCCTGCGCTTCGATACGAAAGACGCCGCCATCCGGCATCGCCTCTCGGGCGTTCCGGGCAACATTGAAGAAGAGCCGCTTCAACTTCCCTTCATCGGCCTTGATCTTCTCCCTTGACTGGTCGTCAATTTGCAACTCAATTGGCCGACCTTCAAACTCTTGCTCCAACATCTCCTTCATCTCTTTGAGGAATCTGGTCGGATAGACGTTGCGCTTCAACAACCCCGTTTCGCCGCGCGCAAAGGCCATCACTTCCTGGGTCATGGTGTTGAGATGCTTGAACTGATTGAGCACCTGTTTGGCATGACCACCCCGCTTCTTCGGGTCTTCCTCATCTGCCATTAACTGCACATAGCCCGAGATGATTCCCATGGGCGACTTAAAATCATGCAAGACGCCGGAAAGGGCCTGTCCGATCAGGGAAAGATTGTTCTCTCTGGTCAGCTTCCGGTGCTGCTCCAGGCGTTCCATGGCGTTGCTCACCTGGCGGGCGACGATACGTACGAGCTGCTCATCTTCTGCGCTAAAGGCCAGCAACCCCTGCCGGTTCCCAAGACAGATGGAACCCACCGACTTCCCGTCGGTGCGCAACAGCGGTTCAGCGACGAGACAACTGACATCAACATCCAGCAGCGGATGCAGTATGGACCAGAGCCCGCCTCCGTTTTCCCCGTCCCTGGCTCCCTTTCCATCCCTGGCAACTTTGCCCAGAACACCACCGGGCATGGCCGGCGAAAGGACCTCCACGCCTTCAACTCCCCGTTGCCAGACGTAGAGCGTGGCCGGAGTCGGATCAGTCAACAGTATTGCACCAATACCCACCGGCACTGCGGCCGTTATCTCCTGCAAGACCCCTTTCACCAGAGGGGCCGGTTCCCAGGTCAAGGTCATCTGGTTTTGGATATTGTAGAGCGTTTCGAGTCGCCCGTAGTTGCGCTTCATGTTCTCTTGAGCTTCCTGCAAGCTCAGATTCGCCTCATGGAGGTCGGTGTAGTACTTCGAATTCTCAATGGAGATAGTTGCCTGCGTCGTGATCGTCGACAGGAGGTGCTCATCCTCCACCGTGAAGTAGCTTCGGTCGAGCTTGTTGATCACCTGGATGACCCCGATTGTGGCCCCTCGGTAGTTAACCATTGGTTGACAGAGAATTGACTTGGTCCGGAAGCCGCTGGCCTGGTCAAATGAGGGATCAAAACGCTTGTCCTTATAAGCATCCTTGACGTTCACGGTCTTGCTCGTGCGCGCCACCCAGCCAGCCACTCCCTGCCCGGGTTCGAGGCGAAGCTGGCCGTGCTCAGGACCAATGATGGTACGCGCCACCAGCGCCCCGGAATCCGGCTCGACCAGGAAGACGGTGGAACGCTCGGCCTCCAGCATCGCCGTTACCTGTTCAGCAACCGTGTGCAAGACCTCGTCTAGATGGAGGCTGGAGCCGATGGCGGCGGCAACGGTCTGAATACACCGAAAGCGCTTCTCCATGAGCGTGACTCGGTCGTGGAGGAACTCGAGTCGGGCCATCAGTTTCTGCTTCTCCACCACTCCCTCCTAACCGTGAACCTGCGCCCAATTATCGCCAATTCCAAGGTCTACCTTCAGCGGCACATCAAGTCGGTAGGCATCTTCCATGGCCTCCCGTACTATTTCTCCGACGTCATTGGCGAGTTTGGCATCGGTTTCCACTACCAACTCATCGTGGACCTGCAAGACGATCTTCGCCGGCAGGCCGCTCTCTTTCAGTTTTTGCTGCAGTTTGAGCATCGCCAGCTTCACAATATCCGCAGCCCCACCCTGGACCGGCGTGTTGATGGCCATCCGTTCGGCCATGCTTCGAACCTGATGATTATTGGCACTCAATTCGGGTAGATATCGCCGCCGTTTCAACAGGGTCTCTGCGAAGCCTCGTTCCCGGGCCTCACTAACCGCGCTTTCGAGGAAGGTCTTCACGCCGCTGTACCGTTCGAAGTACTTAGAGATGAACTCTTCGGCTTGCTTCCGGGGGATCTTCTGCTCCCGGGCGAGCCGGAATGCACTCATGCCATAAATGATCCCGAAGTTGATGGTCTTGGCCACCCGTCGCATATCGGGTGTGATTAGACCGGGCATTACACCGAAAATGGCGGCAGCGGTCCGGGAGTGAATGTCCTCGCCCCGCTTAAAAGCCCGCATCAGAGTTTCGTCCTGGGCCAAATGAGCCATCACGCGCAGTTCAACTTGAGAGTAATCGGCGCTCAGGAACTTCTGCCCCTCGGCCGGCACGAAGGCTGCCCTGATCCGCTTGCCCTCTTCTCCTCGAATGGGAATGTTCTGCAAATTGGGATCGGAACTCGAGAGCCTCCCCGTCGCGGTCACCGCCTGATTGAACGAGGAGTGAATCCGTCCCGTCGTCGGATTGATCAGGGTGGGCAATACATCGGAGTAGGTGGATTTCAGTTTCGCCAGAGAGCGGTGCTCCAGAATCATCTTCGGTAGCTCGTGGAGCTCGGCCAGTTCCTCCAGGACTCTCACATCCGTGGAATACCCGGTCTTGGTCTTTCGCTTGGTGGGCAACTTCAGACGGTCGAAGAGGATCTCGCCCAATTGTCGCGGCGATGCGATGTTGAAAGGCATGCCCGCCGACAGGTGAATTGCCTTCTCCAACTCGGCCATGCGAGTGGCGAAGTCTGCCGAGAGGGCCTTCAACTCCTGCTTATTGACGGCCACCCCTGCCATCTCCATTTCCGCCAACATGTCGGAGAGGGGCAGCTCCACATCCCGGTAGAGGTCGACCAGCCCTGCCTCTTCCAACTGCGGCCCGAGCTTTTCTGCCAGCAAAAGCGTCCCCCACGCGTCCTCTCCCGCGTAGCGGGCTGCTTGCTTGATGGGCACGTAGTCGAAGGTCACTTGCTGCTTTCCGGTTCCCGTGACCTCTTTGTAGGAAGTCATCTTCACGCCGAGTAGTTCGGCCGATAGATTATCGAGGGAATGGCTCCTCCGACCGGGATTCACCAGATAGGATGCGATCATCGTGTCGAAGTCCAGACCCTGGACCGTAAAGCCATGATTTCGCAAAACTACGGTGTCATACTTGAAGTTCTGCCCCACCTTGGCGATCCGTTCGTCAGCCACCAGAGGCCCAAGGATCTCCCGCACCTGTGCGAGCTTCAACTGTCTTGCCCCGAGCAAGTCTCGATGAGCCATCGGAATGTAGTAGACCCGCTGCGGGTCCAACGCCATGGAGATACCGACTAGCTTCGCGGCCATGGGGCGGGTAGAGGTGGTTTCGGTGTCCATCGCCAGCCGCCCCGCCAAAGCGGCCTGCTCCGCCACCTCCCGAAGTGCTTCGACGGTGTCAACCACGACGGTCTCTGGCATCGCTGGAACATCAACTGCGACGCCGCCATTGCTGGCATCGGGCAGCAGTTCGTTGGTGAGACGCCGGAACTCAAACCTGGTAAAGAGCTCACGCAGAGCGACGCTATCAATTTCCCGCGGCCGATAGGAATTCCAGTCGCGGTCGAAGGGCGCATCAAAACGGAGTGAGACCAGATCCTGGGAGAGTAAGGCCATTTCCCGGTGCTCTTCCAGGTTCTCCCGCTGCTTCTTCGCCGCGACCTCGTCGGTGCGCAGCAGAACCTCTTCCAGAGTGCCAAATTGTTGCAACAGCCTGGCAGCACCTTTGGGACCAATGCCTCGCACTCCCGGAACATTGTCGGAGGAATCGCCCATTATCGCCAGCAGGTCACGGATCTGTCCGGGCGGAACCCCGAACTTCTCTTGAACCGCTTCTTCCGTCCACCATTTGGCCTTCATGGAATCGAACATCTTGACGCGGCCCTCCACCAGTTGGGTGAGGTCCTTGTCAGCCGACACCACTACCACGTCTAATCCATCCTCTGCCCCGGCCCGGGCCAGTGTGGCAATCAAATCGTCCGCCTCAAAACCGTCCGCAATAACTGTCTTGAAACCCATGGCTTCGGTAACTGGACCGATGAAGGGAAACTGCTCCTTCAGGTCCTCGGGAGCGGGTGGACGGTTGGCCTTGTACTCCGGGTACATCGTATGGCGAAAGGACTTACCCGGCGGGTCCATTACCACCGCGACGTGGGTTGGCTCCAGGTCCTTGATGGACTTCTGGAGCATGTTGACGTAGCCGAAAATAGCGTTGGTAGCCATCCCCTCCGAATTGCTCATGCCCCGAATGGCATGGTAGGCCCGGAAGACATAGCCACTGGCATCAATTAGACAAAAACGCGGTTCCTGGTTCGCCACCTGTGACTCCCTTGGTAGTAAACCCTGCATACCATTAATAGCGCAGGTGAGTAAGGCCAAAAATGGACTGACCGCTCCACCACCACCGCCCCTCCCTTCGGGATCGACGCTTTTTTGACAGTCCCCACGATCCAGTCAAGATCGATCATGAAGTTCGCTTTGTAAGGAGACATGCTATGGTTGACATGACGACAACGAAATCTAGTGCAGGTGCCAGCTCTGATCGCCGCTTCGCGGGCCGCAAAGAGGTCTGCATGCGCATCGTCTTCGACGATCACGTGAACATGAACGTAGCAGCTACGCTCAATATCTCGGATGATGGCCTGCTGGTCGCTTCCGGGGTCGAACTGCCTCGGGGGACTCCCATCTCCATCTTCCCCCTCGACGACGAACTCGATGCGCGGCTCTTTGAGCTACGCGGCAAAGTCGTCCGCAGTTACGAGGATATCATGGTCTCGGCATACGCCGACGACCGATTCATGATGGGAATCCACCTCGACCTCACCGATCCGCAGAAGGATGCCCTCAGCAAGTACATCAGAGAGCACGCGAACTAGTCGTATTTCTCCTCCGACGTCAACCGGTGGCACTCCTCAGACGTAGTGTTTGAAAGCGGAATTTTGGCTAGATCCCTGCGGGCCCGGGACTGAAGTCCCTTGCTTAATTATTCGGTCCCTGCGGGACCAACGGCGCGCCCCGAAGGGTCGCAATAATTAAGCGAAGGGTTTCAACCCTGGACCACAATTAATCCCCCTCCGAATTGGCGCACTACGTCACCCGTCGACACTCTACGTCACCCGTCGACACCACTGCGCCCCGAAGGGTCGCAATAATTAAGCGAAGGGTTTCAACCCTGGACCACAATTAATCCCCCTCCGAATTGGCACACTACGTCACCCGTCACTGGACCAACAGCGCACCCCGGTGTATGGGTGGGGCACGGCGCCTCCTGCTCGGCTCTACGGGGCAGTTCGAACCATGAGTTCATTGCGTCGCCAAATCGCGCAGGGCTGGTAGGTCTACTCCTTCACCTTGGTCGACTTAACAGCAGCGGGCAACTTCTTGACCACCGCATAGATCAACATCCAGGTCCCAAACGCGACGAAGGGAATGGAGAGGAGTTGTCCCTTGGTCAGGCCCTCCTCCGCCACGACTCTCAAAACGTGCGCCTGAGAGTCCAACTGCAACGGCAGCGGTGAGGGCTGGAATTCCTTGAAGAACTCGACGAAAAAACGGAAGGAAAAATAGAGGATCAGCAAGAGCGCGGCCATGGTGCCTCGGGGGCGCTTCTCGCCCAACCAACGGTCCACAGCCATGAGGATGCCAAAAATGGTCAGTGCCCCCAGCGCTTCGTATAACTGTGACGGGTGCCGGGGAAGAGCTTCAATTCCGTACCCCAAGCCCTTCTGAAAACGATGCTCGTAGTAACCCTGGTTGATCTTCGCGTAGCGAGCGAACCGAATTGCCCATGGTCCAAACCACTCCCGGCCCACGATTTCGCTGTTCATGAAATTGCCCAACCGCACAAAGAGCGCGGCCATGGTCACGGACATGGCGAAGCGATCCATGATTTCCAGCCTGGAATAGCCGTAGCGCCAGGCATAGAGGATCAAGGATATCACCAATCCGAGCGCGGCACCGTGACTCGCCACCCCACCCTTCCATACTTCCAGCACTTTCCAGGGAGCCTTCAGGTAGACCTCCGGCTCGTAGAAGAAACAGTGACCCAAACGGGAACCCACCAGGACCGTCACAACACCCCACACTAGAAATTTCTCGGTGGCATCTTCATTGTGGTTAGCTCGCCGCATCTGCCAGCGCCAGAGATAGAACCCCAGCAACAGCCCAGTGGCAAAAAGGATGCCGTAGTAGCGAATGGTTAGTGGCCCAATACTCAGCAGGTCGGGGTCAAGGTCCCAAACCGGAAAATCCTGGATGTTCAAGGGTGCCTCCGTTGCGCCGGCCCAGGTAGCTGTTCCGAATTGTTGGTCAGAGGGTCTCCAGTCGCTCTGCTTCCGGGAAGCCAGTCGGACTGAACTTGTTTCGGGTTTCGCAGTTGCCAGAGTCGCGCAGCACTATGGCAGAGGGAAAATGTCCCGAGGCGTATCCCTCCACGCTCCTTGCGCCACGAATTCCATTGCAATCTTCGGAACATCTATTTAGAGCCCTCCTTTGTAGCCCATACGGCCATAGTAATCGACGGCCTCCCGCTTCACGTAGCGGGAGAGCAGCAGGATGGCAAACAGATTGGGAATCGCCATAATTCCCAGGGCCACATCTGCAAATCCCCAGACCAACTCCAACGAGAAGATGGCACCGAGGAAGTGCATGATGACGAAAATGACCCGATAGGGCAAGATCGCTTTGGGGCCAAAAACATATTCCGCTGAACGGTCACCATAGTAGGACCAGGAAATGGCCGTGGAAAGGGCAAAGAGGAAGACCGCGAAGGTGACCAGGAGATTCCCCTGTGGCATGACATCCTTGAGGCCTTCACGAAAGCCCATGGCGGTAACGGGCGAGCCATTGAAGAGCATCTTGCCCGTGGCGAAAACTTCCTCCACGGGAATCTCGGTACCGTCGGTCCTAAGAACCTTCAAGATGGTCCCTTCCTTGGCCACAATACGTCCGCCGAAAGGCTTATCGTCCATTACAAATGAGAGCTCCTCCACGGTGGAGTGGTTACGAATCAGCTTGAAACCTACGGCTGCACCGCCCTCAACGGCAAACTCTCCGGTCAGCTTGTCTTCATCCTCAACATTCCCCCGCAATCCAACCTTCGTCGCCGTGCTGACGATAGTCAGAGAGCTTCGGGTCGAGAGGTCCACCTCATCGTCGAAGCGGTGGTTCCAGGTACCAGTAATGACGATTACCAGACCGGTCATAGCGCAAATCACAACGGTATCAATCAACGGTCCTAGCAACGCCACTGCCCCTTCTCGGACCGGCTCGTCGGTCTTCGCTGCCGCATGAGCGATAGGCGCACTACCCTGCCCAGCTTCGTTGGAGAAGAGCCCTCGCTTGACACCCCAGGTAAGGGTGAAGATGAAGGTGGAGCCGGCAAAGCCGGCAATGCCAGCGGAAGGCGTGAAAGCCTCCCGGACGATAGTGGAAATGGCTGCTGGCAGATGCTGGATATTCAGGATGATCACGGCCAGCGCGCAGAGCACGTACATGAGGCCCATGAAAGGCACTAACTTCGAAGCCACAGCCCCGATTCGCTTAATGCCTCCCAGGATCACAAAGGCCACCAGAGATGCTGACACCAGCCCGGAAATCCATGGCGGAATACCGAAATCCGTGCGGAAGGAATCGGCCATGGTGAAAGCCTGCACAGCATTCCCCGACCCGAAGGAGGAAATCACCGCGCAAACTGCGAAGACCATGCCGACCCAGCCCCAATTCCCGCCGAGCCCTTCGCGCATGTAATACATCGGCCCGCCAGAGGCAGAACCATCCGGGTGGATCTTGCGGTACTTAAGGGCCAGGGTACATTCGGTAAACTTTGTAGCCATGCCGATGAAGCCGGTGACCCAGAGCCAGAAAACCGCGCCGGGACCGCCGTAATGGATCGCCGTCGCCACCCCCGCAATATTGCCAATTCCCACGGTGGCGGACAGGGCCGCGGAGAGCGCCTGAAAGTGGCTGACATCTCCAGCGTGCTCAGGTTTGTCATATTTGCCAGCAATAACCAGAACGCTGTGCCACAACCTCCGGAATTGGATCAGTCGTAGCTGCATGGTCAAGAACAATCCCGTGGCCAACAGCAGCACAACCATCACCGGGAAGACCTCGGGGGTATTCCACAGCAGCTCGCTAGCGCCTTCGATTACGGACTTGATAGCTTCCATATGTCACTCCATTTCGCAGCATCCTAGCGCAAAGCAGCACTACACGCAACGGGAGCGCCAGCGACCTGCGAACGGGAGCGCCAGCGACCTGCAAACGGGAGC
>CAZFVN010000043.1:35402-37076 GCA_964522395.1 uncultured Myxococcales bacterium | reverse complement strand
CTGTCAAGATTCGAAGCGGTCTCGCTCTTTCACAGATTTAGATGCGATCGCCCTGCTCTGTCCCCCCACACATCGGAGGATCGACCTTCAGCTCTGCATTCAGTTGTCCACTAGGTCCTGGTGAGCAAGGCCGGGTCAGTTTTGGTGAACGTCGAAGCTCAAACTTGGGGATCGCTCTCCATGGAAACTGGCCGGTCTAATAATGAAGGGGGACAGGGAACACGATTCTGGCGACGTTTTCAGTAGTGGTGCGTCTCCGCCAATTTGGTTACTGCGGCCAGGGAAGTGAGCGAACCACGTTTCCCCAAATGAACACCAACGAGGAGTCGAGGAAGCACAAAGCCGCCTCGTAGGGTTTTTCGTCGCCCGGGCATTTGGGCGATGGAAGGCCTTCCCAGACCAGCCCCGACCATGTAGCCGCACCGAGGGTTCCGTAGGGCTGCTGGTAACTGAACACGATGTCATCCTGCTGCGACACTGCGACGGCGTTGGGGAAGTACCCCTTTGTAATCTTGTCGCCCAACTGAGACCACTGCTGGCCATCCCAGTAGAAGACGTAAATGCTGTCCGCACTGTTCCGGGCCACCAGCGTCACACCGTCCCCAGGGCCACTTGCCAGCGAAAGCTCCTCCGTATATCCGGGGATGAAATCGACCCCAACCTTGTCCCAGGACGACCCGGTCCATGCCCGCGCATGAACATCGCCGTCAGTGATATGTGACGTCCCGCCATAGCGGGTCCCGCCCTCAATCCAGGCCACCAGAGGGACGTTACCGGCGAACGCCATCTGGACGGCCTCCGCATACTGGTCATTCACCTTCAGATCCCCTCCCTTCTTGGACCATGAATTGCCGTCCCAGCTCTTCACGAATAGACTGTCCGCTCCACGCTTGAAAACCGGGTAATTGCTGGGATAAGAACTCACGCACTTGACAAGGGACCACTTGGTCTCAGTCCACACTACCCACGGGGTACCATCGAGTTCCGCGATGTCGTTTGACATGCAGTCCTTGCCTGAATCGACATTCAGGTATCCCCCCATCGATGTCCAGTCGTCACCGTTCCAGACCTTCACGCGCAGTCGCACGTCGATACCAGAACCGTAGCCACCTCCGCACCAGGTCTTTGTCTTGTAGTCTTGCCATGAAGCAAAGAGCTCCGTTCCCTTCCCACAAAGATGCGGGTCGCCTCCCTGGTTGATCTTCAGCGCCGTTCCAACAACCTCCCAAGAATCGGCACCGACGTCCAGATAGTAGACCCATGTCTTCTCATTCGCTGCATAGAGCCTCTCTTCAGCCGCATCACCAAGCAAATCCGCAATATCCGTTGACCCTGGCAGCTTGGGCAAATTGTCCCATTCTGAATACGGTGCAAACTCGCACTGCTGAGTATCTTCATGGCAGATATTCTTCGTGCACTTGTCATCATCGTCACAGCGAACCTCGGATGAAGATTTGCACACTCCGCCATTGCAAAACTCAGCGCCATCGCACCAATCTTCATTGTCACAAGGCGTCTGGTTCGGCAGCGTGATACTCTTGCACTGGCCCGTCGCAGGAGTGCACTGCCCCTGCTTGCATTCCCCATTCAATTCAGAGCAGTCCACCGCGGCAACGTCCTCCAGACACTCGCCTGCACCGCAATGGCTGATACCATTACACGCATTGCCATCGT
>CAZFVN010000043.1:0-35302 GCA_964522395.1 uncultured Myxococcales bacterium | reverse complement strand
CATCGTCACTGCACAACTCGCCTTCGTGCGCCGCCGCGGCAGCACAAGCACCGTCGGCCGGGTCGCACACGCCCACCAGGCACTCCCCGTTCAAATCAGAGCAGTCCACCGCGGCGTGGGAACAGGTTCCGTCCGCCCGACACTCATCAGTTGTGCATTCGTCGCCATCATCACATCCTTCGGTTTGACACAGACCCGCCTCCGGGCCACCCGAAGAACACGCCTGGACTAACCCAGCCCCGACCACAACCAACCCCAATATAAATAATAACGCGAACTTCTGTGTTACATCCACCATCACATCTCCTCCCTGGCATCTGACAATATCGCAGGCGGCAAAGCCAAACAAGGAAGAAAGCTGGCGATGCAAGAACACTGACGGAGCACGTCGTTAGATGCGGGATGCAGTAAGTAGTTCGGCTATTGCGATCCCATGGTGGCGGACCATCGGTAGCGATATGAAGAGTACATCCTGGAGCTTCTCAGCAAGGCGTATTCCTCGCTGGCTGCAACACCTCCAAATGCCTGAAGCAGTTCGCCAGCACACGGGCCCAACGGGCCCAGCCACTAAACGAAGTACCGCTCCATGTCGATGACCTTGGCGGCAACCTGGTCCTTCAGGGCAATCACGTCGACGGGGGCGAAATAGGCGAGAGTGTCACAGACCGATTGCAACGTCTCGAGAACACCTGCGTCACCGGCCGCGAGGCCGGAAGCGATGGTGCGGTATTCAGTCTTGATAGTGGTCATGGCCTCGAAACAAGCGAGCTTCGCCAGGGCAACTACGTTATCCGCTTTCTCGCCCCTCTCGGCGAGGAGTTTCTGGGCCCGCTTGACGCTTGAATCTATGGAATAGACTTCCATCATCATATTGGCCAGCTTCTCAAAGTAATACTCGCCCATGCCCATGACAAAATCAGGCTTCTGGATCTTGGCCATGTTCTTGCGCAGGGTGGTGCCAAAGGCGTAGAGCGTCAGCAGACGGGCACTCTCCGCCATCTTCGCCAGTTGTTCCAGAGGCTGCCCTTCAAAGCCATCCAGGAGCCCATCCGCACCGGCCTGAATCGCCTTATTGAGCTTCATGAACTCGGGCATCACGGGGAGGCGCCCGGTCATGGAGCGCTTCAAGAGTGTTGCCGGCATCAGCAGTCGATTGATCTCGTTGGTACCTTCGAAGATACGGTTGATGCGCTCGTCCCGATAGGCCCGGGAGACCTCGTACTCCTCCATGAAGCCGTAACCGCCGTGAATCTGGACCGCTTCGTCAACCACGAATGCCGCGGTCTCACTTCCGGCAACTTTCAGGATGGAGCACTCAATGTTGTACTCCTCGAAGACCTTGGCGCACTGGGTCGCATAGTCAGGAGCCAACTCGTCGAGGGCGTGGACCGCTTCTTCGATCATGCCCGCGGTCCGATAGGCCATGGACTCAGAAGCGAATATCTTCGAGGACATGTCAGCAATCTTGCGGCGAATCATGCCGAAGGACGAAATGGGCTTCTTGAACTGCTGCCGCTCGTTGGCGTACGCAGCAGAGATGCCCAGAATCCGTTTGCAGTTTCCGATGACACCGATGCCCAATTTGTAGCGACCGATGTCGAGAACACCGAGCGCCGACTTGTGTCCCGAGCCAATCGGACCCATAACGTTTTCGACGGGTACCTGCGCATCTTCAAGAATAACCGACCGCGTGGAGGAGCCCTTGATTCCCATCTTGTGCTCTTCCGGTCCCGTGCTAAGGCCGGGGAAGTCCTTCTCGACGATAAACGCGGTGAAGTGCTCGCCATCGACCTTCGCGTAAACCGTGAAGACATCGGCAAAACCGCCATTGGTAATCCAGATCTTCTCACCATTGAGGATGTAGTGCTTGCCATCCTCCGAGAGCACCGCGCTGGTCTTGGCCCCCAGCGCATCGGAGCCGTGATTGGACTCTGTAAGAGCATAGGCTGCAAGCCACTCGCCGGTGGCCAGCTTCGGCAGATACTTCTCCTTCTGCTCCTCCGTGCCAAAGTAGAGAATCGGCATGGTGCCGATACCCGTATGGCAGAGCAAAGTCACGGTGAATGCGCCGTAGGCGGCAACCCGCTCAGAGAGGTAGCTGGTGGCGGTCAGACCGAGGCCCAATCCACCGTAGCGCTCGGGCACCTCAAGCATCAGCAGACCCAACTCCCCGGCCTTTTTCATGGTCTCAATGTTGGCTTGAATCTTGGTCTCGGCGGCCTCAAATTCGTCAATTCTCGGGACGATCTCCTTTTCTACAAACTCATGCGCAGTCTGACCAAACGCGATGGCTTCCTCAGGCAGATGCTCAGGAATGAATATGTCCCGCTGACAGGCTCTCTCAAGTACAAAACCAGCACCTTTCGGTGTGTCATCTATGTTACTCATTTGCTCCCCCATCCAAAAGAAAACTCAGTCGTATTCCCACAACTCCAACCGACCGCTCTAGTCGGCGGCCTCAGCCGCGGCCGACTTGATCCAGGTGCCTATCTGGTCAGCAATGGTCGCGGCAACATCTGTTGATTCCATATCGAGCAACATCTCGTGGCCCGAGCGTTCGTACCATTTCAGTTCCTTGACCTTTGACCCAATCTTGCCAAGAATGATCTGCGCCGCGGCTGGTTTCACAATCTGGTCCTTGCGAGATTGAATGATCAGCGCCTTGGCAGAGACGAAGCTAAGACGGTTTTCAACATCCTTGGAATAGCCATACAATTGGGCAAACGCAGCAGTGGGAAACTTGGGATAATTGCGATTGCGCTGCTTATCCAGGGCCTTATCGTGGAAAGCCGTCGGGCTGGGCCACGAGGGAATAATCTTGGAGAGTACCGGCGACACAAATGCCAGCGGATCCTGAAACTTCAGCGCCGCCGCGATGGTAATCACACCGGCCACGGTCTTACGGTGTCGAGCCGCCAGATCGAGGGCCACCAAACCGCCCATGCTGAGGCCAACGACGATCACCTTTCGACACTCGGTGAGGAGATCGAGCATTGCGTTTTCCGCATCCTCGTACCAGTCGAGTGCCTTGACCCCCTTGAGGTCCTTCCACTCGCCGCCATGCCCTCGCAACACCGGCACGCGGTAGGGCAGGTCCATTTCCGCAACGGGAAAGCGGAGGTCGGAGACGCAACTGACATGCGAGGTGAAACCGTGCAGAATCAAGACGCCAAAGCGACTCATTTCAGGGCGTGGTTCGTTGCGGTGTGGAATGGCGGGCAGGGGGCCCGGATTGGTCTTCGGTTCCAACGGAATGCTCATCGGTTCATACCCCATGGAGTGATCAATTAAATGAGAGAGCGCGCGCATGACCCGGTCGGTCATACCCCGCAACTGCTCGTAGCTAACCTCTTCTTCGCCCCGCTCGTGCAGGTAGATAGGTTCCCCGAAGCGAACTTCGATGGGCGTGGACTTCGGCAGCGGGAGTTCCTGCATCCGGGGGTAGGCCTCGGGCGGGAAGGCGCGGCCAGTGCCCGATAGGCCGACGGGAACAATGGGGACTCCCGATTTGAGCGCCAGCCGGACGACACCGCTCTTGCCCCGCAATAACCCCGTCTCCTTCTCCACGTCCCAGCGCGGAATATCCTCCTCGCCGGGGATGGTTCCCTCGGGGAAAATGCCGATACCGGCTCCTTCACGCAGACGATTGGCGATTACTTCGAGGGTCTCGTCGTCGCCACCCCGTTTGATGTAGACCGCATCGGTCAGGTCGATGAGGTGATGCAAGAGGGGCCAGTCAGTGAACTCTGACTTCGCGAGGAAGGAGACCTTCCGGGGAGCTGCCGCAGTTACCACCTGTGCGTCAAGCCAGCTCTGGTGGTTGATTGCAAAGATACAGCCGCCCTCTGTTGGTACATGCTCAGCACCGTAGATTCTAAGGTTGTTTTGCAATTTGAACTGGGTTGCGAGAAGCGTCTTTGTGGTCCCGAAGAGAGAAGACTTCAGAGGCTCATAGAGGTTGGCCTTGCGCAGTGCGGAGAGAGAGAGTTCGACCATCTTGTCGATCGGCTTGAGGGTTTCGTTGAGCACCTGATACTTCTCCATGGGCACCTCCGTATGGAGTCAATAACTCACTGCATTATAATCACCAACGCGGCGCGTTACAAAGCTCCTTTTGACCCCCGTTGCATTTTTTTCTTGGCAACTGAACATTTGTTCAGTACCTTAATGGACAGGAGGAACGGCATGGCCGAGACACTGCCATCCAGTGCTGACAAGAGTGGGGCCGTAGCCAGTCTACTGGCCAACCGGAAGCTTGCTCGAGGGCACCGTCTGCAACCCGATTTCCGGGCTCTGCCGACCGGTTTTCCCACGCTCGATGCGATATTACCAGCGGGGGGTTACCCGATCGGAGGAATCACGGAATTAGTGGGTACCGGACCCCGTCACAGCCTCGCGCTACCGGGGCTTGCCGCAGCAAGTCATACCCGTGAGGTGGCCTATCTCTCCCAGGATGTGCTGCTCCATCCCCAGGTGCTGGCTGCCAACGGAGTGACGCTGGCCCACTGTCACTTCCTGCTGGAGAGCTCTGCAACCCGTCTCTTCTGGGCCGCACAGCAATTACTAGCCAGCGGCCACTTCCCCTTTCTGCTGGTTTACGGCAGCAACTGGCGTGACCACCGTCCGCTCCTCGACCCACTCTCCTACCGCCGCTTACGTGCCTTAGCCCACCGTCACGATGCCGTTGTGGTCCTGGTCCTCGATTCCCACCCGGCACTAGAGACCTTTGCCCGGCCTTGTGCGCTGCGCCTCTCAGTTGAAGGAGCCAGCGTCCATCCACCACCGCACCGGGACCGCCAGGTGAACCTTTGCATCCGCCGGCACGCCGGTTCATCCCCAGGGGCCATTGTCCAGGTGGAGGTGCGCTGACATGAAGCAACCAGCCTGCATCTGGCTCGAACATTTTGCCATTCAGTGCCTGGAGCGATCCCTTCCTGAATTGCGGGGTCAACCGGTGGCGCTCTTTAACGGACGCCAGCGGATCATTCAGGCAAACGCACAAGCGCGCGCAAGCGGCATCGTGCCGGGCATGCGCAGCAAAGAGGCCACCGCCCGTCTGGCCATGCTGGCGCTCTTTCCCCTCGATAATGCGCCGGACAATCGACTTGCCTTGCGCCACCTCGCCGGTGAGCTGCTCTCCCTCTCCCCCACAGTGGCCACCTGGGGAACTGAAGAAGTGATGGTCGATCTGGCCCCGTCACAACATCTCCACAACGGGCCCGAAACACTCATTGCGCGGCTGGCAGCGGCGGTCACCGCCGCCGGTTGGGTCTGTCGCATCGCTGCCGGTCAAACCCTCGCCGGTGCTCGTCTCGCAGCTCGCTTGCTGGTAAACAGTCAGGAACGACGGCTCCTCTCCCGCACCACTGAACGGGCCTTTCTCGCTAAGTTGCCGCTGGCGCAAATGACTCTTCTCCCAGAGTTTCTACAGGCCGATAGAGAGCAACGCCTCTTCGGTTACCTCGGCATCAATACCCTGGGTGAACTGGCTAAAGTTGCTCCCCATGCCGTGCGGGAAACCCTGCGCCCCGCCGAACAGGAGTTGCTGCTCTACGCCCGCCAAGACCCCCAACTGGTGCGCCACCTGGACCCGGTGAGGAGCGTACCGGGGCTGACAGTGGTGCTGCCTTTCTTTCCCTCCATCACGGTAGTAGAACCTCTCCTGGCTCACCTGGAAGGCACCTACCTGATGTGGCAGGAGCAACTCTTTCGGCGCCGCCTGTTGCTGGCTCGCTTTGACCTCGTGCTGGTCACCGAAGACCTTTCCGAGCGCCAACTCACCATTCCTCTCTCCCGGCCAACCCGCGACCCCCGTCTACTGCTGAGCATCAGCCGTCTCAAGCTGGCTGACGTGCACCTCGGACGCCCCCTGACGGAGTGCCGGGTCGAAGCCACCGAGTTGGCCTGCGAAACGGTGCGAACAAGGGATTTGCTGAAAGCCCACCTGCAGCAACAGGAGTGTCCCATGGATGAACTGCGTAGCCGCCTCGATACTCGTCTTGGCCGACGGGCCACTCTCTTTACCATCCATGCACGACCGGTCTCTCAGCCGGAACTCGGTTGGCAACGGAGCGACGCACCAGAGGCCCTGGCAGACCCCATCGAGCCACTCCCCGCAGTACTCCCTGATAGTGACGAACAGAGCCGCGACCTCCCCTTACTGTTAGCCGTTGAGGGCCCCCCGGAAATCCTGCCGCCAGCACAGACCGAGAGTGTCCCACCAACCTTTGTTTTCGAGGGCTGGGAACCGGCCACCATGTCCTCCCAACGCACCGAGTATTTCCGTTTGCGCTGGCAAAACAAGGCAGTCCTGGTGCGAGTGCGGGATCGTCAACCGGGGGAGGTGGTGGGCCTCGATGATTGACCCACGCAAATCACCAGCTTCATCACCTGATCTGGTGCCATATGCAGACTAGATACGCCCCACTTAGTGTCTTCTCCAACTACTCCTTCCTGGAGGGGGCCTCCTTTCCCGAAGAACTGGTGGCCCGCGCCGCAGCCTTCGACCTGCCGGCCATCGCCATTACCGACCGGGACGGTATGTACGGGGTAATCCGCGCCCACATCACCGCCCGTGAGCTGGGCATCAAACTCCTGGTGGGCTCGACCATTACCCGCAGCGACGGCCCCCCGGTGACCCTCATCGCCACCAGCAAACGGGGCTACGCGGCCATCTGCCGAACCATCACCGTCGGGCGCCGGATGGCCGAAAAGGGGAGCAGCCACGTTACTACCCGGGAGCTACTCCACAACTGCGGTCGCCACGTCATTCTGATCCACCCTGCACTCCACCGGGAATCCCAGACTGAAGCCATCAAGGATACCTTTGGTAACCGCTTTTACGCCGGTATTGCTCGAACTATGACCCCCGGCGACGAGCATCGCATTGATGCCATCAAAGAAGGGGCTCGGCGACACCGTCTTCCTCTCGTCGCAGCCCCTTCCATTTTCTTCCATCATCCACAGCGCAAAGATCTCTCAGACGCCCTTTGCGCCATCCGCCACCAGCAACCCCTCGAGAGCCTCGCCGGTCAGGCTCTGCTCCCCAATGCCAACTTCACCCTCTCGCACCCCGCCACGTTCCGGCGCATCTACCAGGACGTCCCCGGGGCGGTGGAACGCACCGTGGAAATTGTCGACCGTTGTAACTTCTCCCTGGCTGAATTGCGCTACCACTATCCCCGTGAAGTGGTTCCTCGTGGCCAGACCCCCATGAACCACCTCCACACCCTCACCTGGGACGGCGCCCGGGCCCGCTACCCCCGCGGCATCCCAGGGGATGTCCGACAACAGCTTGAACATGAACTTCGGCTCATCGACGAGTTGAACTACCCCAACTACTTTCTCACCATGTACGATATTGTTGCCTATGCCCGCGGCCTTGGGATCCTCTGTCAAGGACGGGGCTCCGCAGCCAACTCAGCGGTCTGCTACGTGCTCGATATCACCTCCGTGGACCCGGTCCGCTCCAATCTCCTCTTTGAGCGCTTCATCTCCAAGGAGCGGGACGAGCCACCCGACATCGACGTCGACTTCGAACATGAACGCCGCGAGGAGGTGATTCAATACATCTACCGTCGCTACGGTCGCCATCGCGCGGCCATGGTGGCTGAATTCATCCGCTACCGCACCCGCAGCGCGATCCGTGATGTGGGCAAGGCGCTGGGCTTCTCACTGCCCCAGGTAACTCGTCTCTCCAATCTCGCGGCCTCCTTTCGCCGGGACCAGGACGACTGGTGGGAAGCCGCGGTACGCAGCGCGGGCTTCTCCCCGGCCCATCCCCGCCTCCAGTTCTATCGCTCCCTGGTCCGTCGATTGCAGGCATTTCCTCGCCACCTCTCCATTCACGTCGGCGGCTTCATCATCTCAGACATACCCGTGGACAATCTGGTCCCCGTGGAGCCAGCCCGCATGGAAGAGCGCACTGTCATCCAGTGGGACAAAGAAGACGTCGAAGATGCCGGCCTCCTGAAGATTGATGTCCTCGGTCTGGGCATGCTCACCTGCATCCGCAAAACCTTCGACCTCCTCCGGGAAGGGCAGGGCATCGACCTCGACCTGGCTACTGTTCCGGCCGCGGACGAACCCACCTATCGCATGATTCGGGCCGCCGACACGGTGGGAGTCTTCCAAATTGAATCCCGGGCGCAAATGAGCATGCTGCCCCGCCTGCGGCCCGCCAACTTCTACGACCTTGTGGTGGAAATCGCAATCGTCCGTCCCGGCCCCATCCAGGGCAAGATGGTCCATCCCTATTTGCGACGACGTCAAGGTCTCGAACCGGTGACCTATCCGCTCCCTGAACTGGAACCAGTACTGGGCCGTACCTTTGGCGTGCCGCTCTTTCAGGAGCAAGTCATGAAGCTGGCCATGGTGGCGGGTGGATTCAGCGGCGGCGAGGCCGACCAACTTCGACGAGCGATGGGCACCTGGCGCTCCAACGGTCGCCTCGATGGCCTCCTGGATAAGCTCATCAAGCAGATGGAGGCCCGCGGTCTATCGCCATAATATGCTCGTCAGATATCCGATCAGATTCGGGGCTTCGGGGAATATGGCTTTCCAGAATCCCACGCCGCCTCCTTCGCACTGCTGGCCTACGCCTCATCATATCTCAAGTGCCACCATCCGGCCTTCTTTGCGGCCGCGCTGATAAACTCCCAACCCATGGGCTTCTACTCCCCGTCGTCCATCGTCGAGGATGCACGTCGCCACGAAGTTCCGGTCCTCTCCATCTGCATCAATGCCAGCTCATGGGATTGCTCAGTGGAGGCCACCAGTGGTGATTCCCACCTGTTGCCGACATCCCTCCATCCACCTCCCGCCGCCACATCCGCCGGTGCTGTCCGCTCCCCCGCAGACTGCACCGGCGATTCTATTCCGGCACTCCGTATCGGCTTCAGACTGGTACGTGGCCTACGTACAGAAATTGTTGAACGCATTCTTGAAGAGCGCGATGCCCAGGGCCCCTTTGACTCCCTGGAGGCACTCATTCAGCGAACCAGAACAGCCACCCATGCATTGCTAAAACTGGCTCTCTCCGGAGCCTTTGCATGCTTCGGCCTGGAACGCCGCGCCGCGCTCTGGGAAGTTCTCTCCAAAGGGCAGGCGCACGAGGCGCTCTTTGCCGGACATCCCATTTTTACACCCCCGGCCAACCAGCCAGAATTGAATCCCTGGGAAGAAGTCCTCGCCGACGTCGATGCCACCAGCGTATTCCTCTCTCAACATCCCTTCGAACTGGTCTATCCAGGGCTCCAGAAGAAGCGCAACTTCTTCACCGCCGAGCAACTCAAGAAGATACCCCATAAACGCCGAGTCCTACTGGGGGGGCTCTCGGTAATCAAGCAGCGCCCCCCAACCGCCGGAGGGGTCCTCTTCATGACCCTGGAAGACCACACCGGCTTCCACAATCTCGTAATCTACCGCCAGGTCTTTCAACGCTACCGTCAGACCATCCTCGAAGAGCCCGTACTACTGGTGCAAGGCATCCTCGAAAAAGCCGATGGAGTAATCAACATCAAGGTCGAGAAGGTCACCGGAATCCACATGGAATTCGCCCGCCAAAAGATCCAAATGCGAGACTTCCGCTAAACTCAACTCCCGAAAACATGACAACCAAAGATCATGGGGAGCGTGGAGGTGAGTCATTCGGCGACAGCGAAGTAGCGCGACGAAGAACTATGCGGTGCGAAGTGATTGTATGCCAGCGTGAGCGAGAGCCGAAGGGCTGCACCGGAATGAGAGCGACCAAAGATCGAAGGGAGCGTGGAGGTGAGTCATTCGGCGACAGCGAAGTAGCGCGACGAAGAACTATGCGGTGCGAAGTGATTGTATGCCAGCGTGAGCGAGAGCCGAAGGGCTGCACCGGAATGAGAGCGACCAAAGATCGAAGGGAGCGTGGAGGTGAGTCATTCGGCGACAGCGAAGCTTACGGCACCGTACACATGCCGCCAACGCACTTGGTGGCATCGGGATAGACACCCTTGCAATCACTATCATAATCGCAACAGAGTCCAGGAGCATCATCACCACCGACATCAACGAGCACAACGTCATCAACGTTCCAACTCGACATCGTGAAAACACCAGTAGACCCAATCTTGAAACCAAACCGCACCTGGAACGAGCTGTTCTTATACTGCGACACATTATAGTCGAGGAACTGCCACGAGCTATCCTCAACGCCCGGCGACCCGCCCGTCTCAAAGATCCGCTTCCACGCAAGACCATCATAGACGTCGACCGCGTTAACCATGTAGGCCGCATAATCACTGTTCAGGAACCGCCAGAAATAGAGATGAAGGTTCGAAGCGTTCTGGGCATCAATCACGGGCGACGTGGCCCAGTAGAAGTCGTGAACTAACTTCTCTGCATTGCCACCAACAACCACCCCGATGAGATAGTTATCGTCTGAGCCGGTCTGATCAGAAGCGGGGTCACCAAATCCAGTCGTATGCCCAGTCGAAGCGGCGGCCGTGGCGCGTTCCCATTCTGTGCCAAACTGCCAGCCCTTGTCGGTGGAGAAGTTGTCCCGGAAGATGACCCCCAGACAACACCCCTCAACCCCCGTCGCTTGATAGACGCAGGCTCCCTCGACGCAAGTATCGATGGTGCAGATGTCGTCAAAGTCGTTGCACTCCTCGTCCGAGAAACAACAGGTGTTGATGTTCTGGCACTCATTCTCGGTACACTTGTCGATAGTGCAATCGTCGTCGTCATCGCAATCCAAATCCTGCAGGCAGCAACCGCCAATCCATGCTCCCGCACACTCTCCCAGGAGGCAAACATCAGCAACGGTGCAGGCGTTGAGGTCGTCGCACGGTTCACCCTGCTCGATGTTGGGGTAGTAACAACCATTTTGCGGATGGCAAAGGTCTTGCGTGCAGTTGTTGCCGTCGCTACATGTGACGGGGTCGCCGCCGCAAGAGCCCTCTATGCAGTGGTCATTTTGCGTACACTTATCCGAGTCGTCACAAGGCGTACTGTTGAACGGGAAATAACAAGACGAATCGTCTGGGTTACAAACGTTATCGGTGCAAGGGTTCCCATCATCACAATCTGAATTGGCCTCGCAACAGCCCGGGGCCTGGGAGGGGGGATGAAAGCAGATCCCCGACTCATCACATACGTCGAGGGTGCAGACGTTATCATCATCGCAATCGGCGGGGGCATAGCAGCAGTAGGGTGGGGAGAGGTTGAGCGGAGTGCAGACGTTGTCCTTGCACGAATCGATGGTACAAGGGTCCGTGTCCAGGCAGTCGCCGAGATTCAGGCAACAATCTTCCACAAACTCATATTCGCAAACTCCACCGACGCAGGCATCGAGAGTGCAAACCTGGCCATCGTTGCATTCCACTTTGGTGATGCAGCCCTCATCGGGGCAGAGTTCCCACAACTCAACCTCATCGATGTAGATTCCCTCATAATCATTGTCATGCCCATCAATTGAATCAAAGACGAAGCGTAGCTTGATGGTTTGACCACGAAACGCGTTGAGCTCAATCAGCTTCGACTTCCATTTCTTCATGATCAGGCTCTCTTTCCCAAAGACGGGAACCATCCCCTCTTCGCTGATCACGAAAACCGTAAAGGTATCGTAGTTGACCGACTGCTCAAGGTTCATCCAGACCCAGAATCGCAACTCGGAAGCCACCTCATCCGAAAGGACGATGGGCAGCGTCTCGGCAAAGACCCGCACGCGGCCGCCAAAATCGTAGTTTTCTGTCTCAAGGCTGCCGAAATAGAGACTCGAATCACCGCTGTGAGCCCGCTTGGTAGAAATCTGCCAGCTAGCGGTTGACTCCGCAGGAGCAAACTCCGGCACGACGGTCCAATTGACGCCATCTTCGAAATCCTGGGCGGACAGCAGAGAACCTGCGCAGCAATCCGGAATGACTTCATGCGCACAACCCGTGCCAGGCAGGCAGCTATCCCAGGAGCAGGGATTGCCGTCGTCACACTCAACAACATCATGCACGCAAAGCCCACTCGCCGGGTCGCACCAATCATCGGTGCATTTGTTGCCATCGCCACAATTCTTATCCTGATGGAGGCACTCACCGTTAACGCACTTGTCCACCGAGCAGAAATCACCGTCTTCGCAATCAGTGGCATCGACGCAGGGAGGCTTTACATCGGGAATCACTTCCACCAGGTCGATTTCGGGGACCAGGTCCACGGTCTCTTCAACAAGCTCCGCGGCGAGGTCGGGGAGCAAATCCACAGTCAGTTCAAGGTCATCGCTGGCGTCAAAGACCTCGGCTGCGCCAGAATCGACCTCACCAAAGGCGTCCGATAGACCGGCCTCAGGGCCCACCGCATCAGCGGGAGACGAATCACTGCCGCACCCAACAAGAAAGAGCGCGAGTACCCCTGCCAGCGACATCACTATTTGCCAACGTCTCATTCCGCTAACCTCTAGACCAGGTTCAATGTTCTTCGGTTCACGAGGCCGCCAGTTCCAGGAACAGGCAGGCCGGGTTCTCACAGCGATGTACTCGAACGCGCAACGAGTTGCGAGGCGTCACCATAATCTCTGCCTTGCTGCCAAAGGCAGGTACATCCTTGCCGTTAAGCAGCACGAACTCCTCGTCCAATTCAGCAAGTTGGCCCCCGCACTTGGGGCAATTTCGCTCCAGCATCGTTTTTGCGCCTCCACACGTAGTCACATCGGTTTGAGTCTAGCAAGATGCAGCGCGATAGTCCACGCACAATTGCCGTGGACCAGCGTCGCTGCAGGGTTGGAGCACACTTACTCCACTGGAGCAACCCTACCGCGCAATAGTGGAGCAACGTGCCTCCACAACGAATCTCGGAGCGGCTCTCTCAGAGGATTTGAAGCTCTGGCACGCAACATGCATGTAACTTCCCCGCTGCACTGGAGGGAATCATGAAGCTGCTCGCAACCGTATTTGAGTCTACCAACCCAGCCCCTTTGGCCATGACTTTTGCGGCCGCCTGGACATTCCTCGTCATTGGCATGTGGTACATAGGTTAACGCTCGCATTGTTGCGGGTGCGCGGGCAATTCCTTATTTGCCCTTGACACGCCGCGTCCCATCCGTACAATCTGGTCAACTTTTGGTTTGATAACTTTTTGAGAGCGTAGCGAGATATTGAAGTCTTGGGAATTCATTTAGTAGAGAGGAGAGGAACATGAAGAAGATTTTTGGCTTGGCATTGATTGTCGTTCTGGCGTTTGGGCTGGCTTTGGTGGCCTGCGACAGCAGCAGCGATGATGACAAAGGAACCGACACAACGACCCCCGCCGGTGATGCGGTCACAACTGAAGACGGAACCGTTCCTGGCGAGGACATCAAATGTGTACCTGCCTGTGACGACAAAATCTGTGGCGACGACGGCTGTGGCGCCACCTGCGGCTCCTGCCCTCCCGGCATCCCCTGTGTCGATGGCTTGTGCCCTTGCGAACCCAAATGCGCTGGACTCGAGTGTGGCGATGATAAATGTGGTGGATTCTGCGGCGAAGGCGACGATGAGCTTCAAGGTTGCGAGGTTGGTTTTATATGTGATGCCGGGCTCTGTATTCCTCCCTGTGAACCGGACTGTGCAGGCAAGCAGTGCAACGATGATGGCTGTGGCGGCTCCTGCGGCGCCTGCCCCTGCGACGATTGCGACCCCGAAGCAGTTGAGTGCAGCGACGAAGGCCTCTGCATTCCCCCGCCAGAATGTGACTGCGTTTGTATCGGCGAATGCCTCCAGACTTGCCCTCCCGACGATCAGAACTGTTTCCAGAACTGCCAGAATGAAGGTACTCTGGAAGCCCAGATGCTTTACAATGCATGGCAGGTATGTTTTCAGCAGGCTGGTTACTGGGAATGTGGCGAGGAAGACGATGACTGCCGCGCCGAAGCATTCCAGGCATGCGCCGAGACTTACTACGAGTGCTTCCACGGCGAATCCACTTGCGCAGAACTCGGAGCCTGCCTCAACGGTTGTCCTGAAGGCGATCAGCAATGTGTAAGCGGATGCTTCACCTCAGCTTCTGTCGAGGCACTCATGACCTGGGATGCCCGCATCAATTGCCTGAAAGACAATGGTTATTTCGACTGCGAAGAAAACGATAACGCTTGCTACACAGCAGCGGCCGAAGAGTGCATGGACGAATACTACGCCTGCTTCCCTCCCGGCGACAATAGCTGCAAAGATATGTGGGTTTGCTACATCGAATGCCCCACCGGCGACCAGGCCTGCCAGCAGGAATGCCTCGCATCGGGCACCCAGGAAGCTCAGGGCGAGTGGGACACTTTCATCGACTGCATCGACGACGAAGGCTACTTCGATTGCGCTGAAGGCGACTCTGACTGCCTCAACGAAGCGTGGTCGGCTTGCAACGAAGAGTTCACGGCATGCGCTCACGGTGATTTCACCTGTAAGGAAATGTCCGACTGCGTCGATACCTGCGCCCCCACCGATCAGGTTTGCATCCAGGTTTGTCTCCTCAACGGCTCCATCGAGGCTCAGGGAACCTGGGACGACATGGTGACCTGCCTCATTGAACAGTGTGGCGAGCAGGACGATCCTGAGTGCGAAAACGATGCATTCCAAGGTGCCTGTTCCAGCGTCTACAACGCTTGTATCGGTAGCTAAGTCCAAAACGGGCTGAACGAACGGGCGGGGTCCATGCGGGCTCCGCCCGTTTTTTGTTAAGGGCGCCCACAGCTTACTGCTCTTTGGGTGGTGCCAATTGATCGATTCATGATACTCTAGGCGCATGACAAGTCAGATCGCGCATAACCTGCACAACGTCCGTCAGCAACTTGAGGCAGCCTGTCTCGATGTCGGTAGAAGGGTGGAAGATGTTACTCTCGTCGCCGTCTCCAAGCGCCACCCGCTGAAGGCGCTGGTGGCCGCTTACGAAGCTGGGCAGCGAGACTTCGGCGAGAACTACGCCCAGGAGTTCGCGGCCAAGCGGGGTCAGTTGATAGACGAATATCCTGGCCTCAACATCCACTACATCGGCCAACTTCAGAGCAACAAGGCGAAACTCGTGGCCGGCAAGACAGCTCTCCTACATACAGTCGATAGACCCAAGATACTCAGGGCCATCGACCGATTTGCGGCGGCTGCTGGTGCCATTCAGGAGGTCCTCTTCGAGGTCCACCTCTCCCCCGAGGATTCCAAGGCCGGTTGTTCGCCCGACGAACTTACGTCCCTCCTTCAGTTGGCTCTGCAACTTCCCGCCATTAGCCCACGCGGCCTCATGACCATGCCCCCTTGGGACCTCGACCCCGATGATGCTCGACCATACTTCGCAAGACTTCGGCAACTCAAAGAGCAACTCTCTTCCCGCTTCGACCTCCCCACGTTCGACCAACTCTCCATGGGAATGAGCCACGATTTTCCAGTTGCTATCGCCGAGGGTGCGACCATCGTTAGAGTAGGGACTGCCATTTTCGGGGCCCGGACATAAGGTACCCCACAGACCGACCCCATCGCCAAGCAGCCCGTCATACGCGGTGCCACGCGGCCCACACTATCCGCTCACCGGCGAGAGCACCAGGGCATCCTTGCGCGGTACGACGCCACTAACTCGCATCGTCAGTCGTTCGCCTGCGTGAACCGGTCCTTGCGCAAAGAGCTTCGTCTGCAGGCCATATTCGACGATGAGCACCTGCTCGCGGCGCGGCCGGTCGTTAAGCACCACGACTTCCACCGGCTCGTCCCCTCGCTGTGACAACGCCACCAGCGCCCAATACCGCTCCGCCGCGTTGGTCGCTTTTCTCACTTGCAGCGAGGCCTGATCGGCCACCGACATGAGCTTCAACAACTCACCGTCACCATATTCGGCGACCTTGCGCACCAGGTAGGAGTGCAACTGCCGCTGCATAAGCAGGTCGCCGTAGCGCCGCAACGGGCTGGTCACCTGGGTGTAGGCCATCAGTCCCAGGGCGTGGTGTCGGTCCGCTTGCAATGATATCTCGGCCCGCTTCAGCCGCCGCACGCTTTCAAGAATAAAGACCGGGTCACGGGCACTCTCCTCATCCCACTCGATAGGTTCACTGGGGGCCACTTGACGCCGAAAAATGGCGGGCACCATCTGCTCCGCCAACATCCGCCCGACGCCCCCGCCACAGGAAACCATGAACTCCGAAACCAGACGGCGGGAGGGCGAAAAATTGTCCACCGGCTTCACGCTCACTTCGCCTCCCGCGACGCGAACCTTCACTTCCACCGGATAGAAGTGGACCGCCCCCTGGCCGATGCGCTGGTTAAAGAGCCCATCGGCGATGCGCTGGATGGCCACCAATTCCCCTTCCGGCTGTTCGACGAGTTCAACATCAGCTTCCTCGTAGGTCAGCCTTCTGTTCAATACCACTTTCGCCGGCCGCACCGAGAAGTCGTAGACGCTGCCGCTGGCATCGACACTGAAGATATGGTCGAGGACAAAGCGCTCTTCCCCGACCACCAGACTGAGGGCCCCTTCAGCGAGGACCTTTGGCAACATCAGAATACGCTTCGTGGGATGGTAGATAGTGGTGCCACGCTCGGCGGCCTCCAGATCCACGGGACAGTCTCGGGGAATGGCAGCGGCGACATCACAAATAGCGACGTGAACCCGGCAGCCGCCATCAGGCAGACGCTCCAGACCGATAGCATCGTCTACTTCTTCAGTCTCGTCATCGTCAATGGCGACAAATTCTATCCCTTCAAGCAGTGGCCGGGAGTCCAGCTTGCCGGCCAGGCGGCTGACCAATTCGGCAGCATTCTCTTCCACGCCAACCGGGAACTCCTCACGCACATCCATCCGCCGCATGAAGAGGTCTTCATGTTCGTCTAGAACCCCCAGCTTGACGAGCCAATCAAAGGCAACAACGTGCGTCAGGCCACTACTCTCAGGAAAGAGAGCTGCCAGCAGCCGGGTCGCCGCAGGAGTGGGTTCCTCGGCTATTGCACACTGCTGGATGGCCAATACTGCGGCACGTGCCACTTCCGAAAGCGCCGGCATGTCAATATCTCCGGCCTCCAGACTACGTAACTCTCCCACTTGCGTCTTGAAATGCTCCTCCCGCTCTCTCGCCTTCGCCAGTTGCTCTTCGCGCTCGGCGACTACTTTTGCAGAAAGCGGGGCGAACCGGTCACCCTTCCGTTTGAAGAGGGACGCCCCCGTATCAAGCAGGACTAACAAAGCAACCCGGTCTGCAGCACTGGCAGGGTCTCCGCAGAGCTCCAGAATATCGCCCAGGGAGATATTGCCGTCACCCTCATCGAGGAGCAACTCCCAGGCGATGCGAAGGTCTAAGGACTCGACTCTACTGCGCACCGATTTCATGAAGCTCGCGGGATCGCGTTGCGCAAGTCCTCCCTCTTCCACGGCCAGAAGGTGGCTCGTTTGTGCCTTGAGTCGCCGGCCATCCGCCGATTCGATGACGAAGCCCTTGCGGCTCTCCTCAGCGACGATTCCGCCCTCGAAGGTGCCACCGCTCCTAACTACCGCTACCTTGCCCAAAAGCTTATCAGAGAAGCTTCCTGCCATATCTGGACGTCTCCTGAATGCGCTCTGCCAGCCTGGTATATCGCCGGTGCGTCTGGTCATTCCGAATAGCTTGAACGAGAGCGCGCTTAGAACCAACAACGACCACCAGCTTCTTACCACGGGTCATGCCCGTATAGAGCAGGTTGCGCCGAAGCATAACGTAGTGTTGTGTGTGCATGGCGATGATCACCGCAGGGTACTCGGAACCCTGCGACTTGTGGATTGTGACTGCGTAGGCCAACGTCAGTTCATCCACATCGGAGTCATCGTAAGTAATCATCCGACCATCGGTCATGCGGACTGTGAGGACCCCCCCGGCGGTACCAGAAACGAACCCTACGTCCCCATTGAAAACATCCTTGTCATAGTTATTGCGGACCTGCATCACCCGGTCGCCCGTGCGAAAGATACGGTCGCCCCGGCTGGTCTCTTGACCGTCGGGATTAAGGGTATCCTGAAGCAACGAGTTAAGATTCTGCGCCCCCAGCAGCCCTTTGTACATAGGAGTTATGAGTTGCACGTCCCGCACTGGATTGAGCCCGAATTTGCGTGGAATCCTCTCACGGATAACTGTGCGAATGGTTTCCAGGCAAGCCTCGGGCGACTCCCGCTCCATAAAGAAGAAATCGGGGGGACGGCTCCCGGGAGCAGTGCTTACTAGCCGCTGCCCATTGAGCACCCTGTGGGAGTTGACAACGATGAGGCTCTCCTCGGCCTGGCGGTGAATCTCCGTGAAGCGGGAACAGGGGAGCTTTTCGGAGGCGATAAGATCCCGTAACACAGCGCCGGGGCCCACCGACTCGAGTTGGTCTTTGTCTCCCACCAACACCAACCTCGTTCCAGGAGCAAGCGCAGCGAGCAGACAGCCCATCAGCTCCACATCAATCATGGAGACTTCATCTACCACGACCGCGGTGGCCGGGATCGGGTTGTGCTCATCTCGCGTGAACTGGCCACTGGCGGGATTGAACTCCAGTAGGCGATGGATGGTTCGAGCCTCGATACCGGTAGTCTCCGTCATTCGCTTCGCGGCCCGGCCCGTTGGCGCGCACAGGGCAACCTCTTCGTGGAGGAAACGGAAGCTGGCCAGAAGCGCTCTAATCACCGTCGTCTTACCGGTCCCGGGACCTCCGGTGATAATTGAGCAGTGCTCCTTGAGGGCGAACCAGACGGCCTCAACCTGCTCTCCAGTTAAATCGATACGCAAGGCGCCGATGCCCGCCTGCAAAGCCTTCCTCAGTCTCTCTTCCCCCCGCGTAGTGCCCTCGGTGAGAAGCCTGGAAACGGATTGTGCGCAATCAACTTCCGCGTTGTAGAGGCGGGGCAGGTAAAGCGACTCGTCACCGTAGCGCGACTCCGCTCGCAAAGCTCCGTCGTCTCGCAACGCCTTTACGGCAGCCTCGACTTCCATGATCTCCACTTCCAGGAAGCCAGCCGTCTGCTGCACGAGCAGTTCCTCGGGCATGAAGCAGTGACCTTCATTGGTCTGCGTTTCCAGGTAGTATAGAACCCCGGCCTGAATGCGCCGCGGGTCGTTCTTCTCGATGCCCATGGAATGCGCCAGACGGTCCGCGGTCAGGAAGCCAACCCCTCGAACCTCCCGAGCCAGCCGGTAGGGCTCCTCCTGGACGACACGATAGGCTTGAACGCCATATTGACCGAGGAGCTTGCCGGCCAACGCATTCCCAACGCCCAGCCCGTAAAGTGAAACCAGCAATCGCCGGGAGGCCACCTTTTCAGTCCAGGCCGCGGCGATGACTCCAGCCTTCTTCTCGCCAATCCCACCTACTTCTTTCAGGCGCTCCGGAGCTTCTTCCAACACGGTAAGGAGCTCTTCGCCAAAGGCCTCCAGCAAACGCTCGGCAGTCTTTGGTCCGATTCCCTTCACCGCACCGCTGGCCAGATACCGACGAGTACCTTCCAGCGAGGTCGGCAGGGTAGGCTGCACCGAATCGGCACGAATCTGCGGCCCGAACTTGCGGTCGATGACCCGCTCGCCCATAAGCCGGACGAGATCCCCCTCTACCAACGAAGGCATGATTCCCACCACCGTCTCAGGCCGCTCGCGGTCCTCAACAATCACCCGCGCCACCGTGTACCCATTGGCCGGGTTGACGAATACGATACGTTTGATCTGACCTTTAAACTCCACCTGCGTCATGGCGAGACCATTGCACAACCCCGCATATACGCGCAAGCAAATACCTCGCTCGCACGCCTGCGCGTTTGGCGAAGAGGCCCGTTTGTGCTAGCATTTTTGGCTGTCGCCGCATGCCGCCCCGGAGGTTCGAACGGCTGATGTCAACCGTACCGCACATGGTCTATGCCGATGCTTCAGGAGAGGTCTTCGACCATCCTCGGCTGCGCATGGCAGTTTTCGATGGCCATCGAGTACGTGAGCCAACTGCGGAAGAGTTGGTACCCTTACCTCCAGGCAGCGACATTTTCCTGCTGCCCGGTCGATTGCCTCTGGGCTTTTCAGGTAAGCGCAGCCATCTCTCTGAGCTAGCAGATGAAGTAGTTGCCGTTTCCGCCTTTCTTGCCCCAGCCTGGTTGCGCCTCACCCATCCGGCCTATCGGACCTTGCCCGACGCGCAAACCTTGCCGCTCTTCGCCTATGCGCCGGTGGGCTGGGCCAACGGCACCTTCTGGACCACCGGCCTTCGCATCGACCCTGAACGTCGGCAGGACCCGCCCCTCTTCGACATGGCTCAGATTTCCCGCGGCGTCCAACGGGATCTCAAACTCTTTCCGAAGAACCGACTCCTTCAACAGTTGCGCAGATGTGCTCTTGAGTATGGTTGTCGCGCGGCCCAGAACCTCTTCCTCAAACGGTGGGAAGCGCCGCTACCTTCCTCCAAGGTCTGCAACAGCCGCTGCGTCGGCTGCATTTCGGAACAGGAAGGAGATATTCCCGTGACTCAGGAACGGCTGACCACGCTTCCTGGAGATCGGGACCTCTACGAAGTGGCAACCCTCCACTTCGGGCGCGTCAAGGGCGCCATTGCCAGCTTTGGGCAAGGCTGCGAGGGGGAACCACTCTCTCGAGCTAAGACTCTTGTCGATGCAGTGAAGCGGATTCGTGCAGTGGAGAGTGGGGGCACTATCAATCTGAACACCAACGCTTCCCTGCCCGAGGCCGTTGCTGAGCTGATGGAGGCGGGCCTCGACAGCATTCGTGTCAGCCTCGCCAGTCCCACTGAATCGCTCTATGATGTCTACCACCGTCCCCAGGGGTACAAACTGGCGGATGTTCACCAGTCCATTCGGGAGGTCAAGAAGCGAAACGGCTTTGTCTCCCTCAACCTCCTGGTCTTTCCCGGACTCACTGACCGAGAGGACCAGATTGAAGAGCTCGAGGCCCTGATTCGCGAACATCACATCGACATGATTCAGTGGCGCAATATGAACATTGACCCGGAGTACTATCTCGACACCATGGGACCCGGCGAAGGAGTCGTGGGACTCCACAAGATGGTCGAACAACTCCGAGAGCGCATGCCCGATTTGCGTCACGGCTATTTCAATCCCTACGTTGGCGGACACCCATGATCTCTCTAGTGGAACAGCAAGCACTGCCCCTCGCACTCTTCCTGCTTAGCGCTACCCTTGTCCTGAGCGCCTGCAGCAACAATCCAAACTCGGCCTCCGCAGACGCTTACTCGAACGACCTGAAGGGCAGGGCGGAAGTAGCGGCCGACACGGCTGACACAGCAGCATTGGAGGTGTCTAGTCACGATCTTGCTGACAGTGCCGCCGACGCTCACAAGGAAGTAGTCGCAGTTGATGTGAAGGACTCTATCGAACCTGCTGACCTCAACGACATTCTCGCCGACAGCGCTGGTGCTCTTGAGCTCTCCTCGCCCGACGTCGCGGCGGATTCGGTCTCCGATACCCCCGACCTCTCTGTCGCAGATGTGGCACCACCTCCTCTGCTGGAAGATGTGTGGCCAATTGGTGAAGTGCAGAGCACCTGTGAAGGTGGCCTGCTGGCGACTTTGGAGACACCTTCCGGCCCCGTCCAGATCCTGGTCTTGCGTGGTTCCCACTACCAGATGGGACGCCAATCGGGCTGCTTGATTGGCGCGGGCACCGGAGAATTCATGGGTACCCTGCTCGCCTACTTCACCGAGGCGATTCAGGCAGAGGCAGCCAAGATGGGTCTGGCCCCAGAACAGACGACCTCACTGCTCATCTCAATGCTGAACAACATCTGGCTGCACATGGAACCTTACGTTGACCAGCGCTTCCTCGACGAGTTCCAGGGCTTCGAAGAGAAGGTGTTGGGTGATCCCGAGATCGCCAAACACTGGACAGAAACAAAGCCCGATTGGGCTCTGAGAGCCTTCGTGTTGCTTTCAAATCTCTCTGATCTTAATTGGGGCGGAAGTATCGAAGATATTCTCGACAAGCTGGTGGTAGGGGCCTCCGACCAACTACTGGAGCACTACGCCGGTGACGAGGTCGCTCTACTCTTCCGCCGTGTCGTTGATCGGGTCTCAGCCAGCCCCCTGCGCCTCCCTTTGCGTACAACCTGTAGCTTTTTCGCCGCATGGGGCCCCCGCACTATCGACGGCCACCTCCTCGCTTCTCGCAATCTTGACTGGTCCACCGACACCGGGATAGCTCAGATGAAGGGGCTGACTTTCTTCGCCCCCACCGGCGGAACGGTGCACGCGTCCATCGGCTATCTTGGCTTCTTCGGCTCTCTGGCGGGTATCAGCCACAACGGCATCGTCCTCTCAGAAGTTGGCAGCGAATCTACCATGGAGCGTCTCACCGGCCAGCCCTGGACCCTCAAATTCAGAGAGGTGCTGGAGGATGCCGATGACCTCGACGAAGCCGTCGCATTGCTGGCGGGCATCACTACCGATGGAGCCATCCGTCCGCCCACCATTGGCTACAACTGGATGGTGGGCTTTGGCGACCCTAGTGGTTCAGGTGCAAACGCCGCGGCAGCAGCCGTCGAGAACAACGGAATCGTCGCCGGCATCATGCGCGGCAAGACGAACTGCGGTCAGGAGACTCAGGTGGTCACCTATGCGCAAGACGGCACGGTGGACGACGTCCAGGACCACATCACGGCCCCAGACATCGCCAACCTTGAGCAAGACGCGCTGGAAATCGATGCTGCTGGGGTCCCCCGCCTCTTCCAACAGGATCTGGAGGGCAATCTACTTCTGAACAATAACGGTTGCCCAATTATTTCTGACGACGGCACCGGCCTTCCGTGGGTTGTAGGCAGACCCCTCGACTGTGCGCTCTTCCGTGGCGATGAGGCGCTGGTGCATGCGGTGCGCCGCTGGCAGACCGCGTCAAACGGCCCGCAAAACGGCGATAACCTGCTGTGCGATTCGGGGAGTTATCGTCACCGCTACATGGTAATGCACGACATCCTGAAGGCCTACGACACCGGCTCAGCATACATGCACAATGGCGAGGCCTGGATTGCCGAGACCGGCTCCCAGACTCCGGTCGGGCTCCCGGAAGCAGAGAAAATCGCCCGCGCCGCCGCCATGGGCTCAAATGTCATGTCCATTGCCTACGACGCTACGGCGCTGAGTCTGCGCCTCTCATATGAAATAGGCACCGGGCCCCAGTGGCAAGGGGCCCATCTCCATGAGTATCATGAACTGGAACTGGCACCGGCCTTCGAATTGCTTGCCGAGTTGCCATGGGACGAGGGATTATGATGCGACCCGGCCACCTCATTATTCTGTACGCGCTTTTGAGCTTCGCCTGCGGCGAGGATGCAGGTCAACTCCCGACCCCGGAAGTAGTGGAGCCAGAGGGCATTATCTTCGACAAGGATCTGATCACCCTGGACACCAGTGGCAAAGAGTACTGTAACGTGGTGTGGAACAAGACTCTCCAAACCGGGGGCTCCATCTCCCATCCCGCCATGGCTGGAAAGCAGAACATCATCTTGATATCCAGTGGTCAGAAACTCTACGCACTGGAAGAAGCTGGGAAGACTGCGTGGCAATGGCCCGACAGTGACCCTGACTGGGTGTGGCCTCCCGGATCAGGCGTTCCGCCCCCCTGGGAATTGTACAGCCCTGCCCTGAGTCGGGAAAACGCCCCGGTCTTTGGTACCAACGCCAACTATGTTATTTCCGTCGACAAGAATGGTCACTCTCGCTTCGCCGTGAAGGTCGAGGGCAGCGTCTCCGGCGCCCCCGCCATCTCCAAGCTTGATGATAAGTACAGAATCCTTGTCGTCACCGACGAAGGGGCGATCTACGTCATTAAGGATGAGACCCAGAGTGTCCTCTGGAGTGTTACTGGTGACGAGAGGCTCCAGTACCCTCGAGAAGCGACCCAGCCACTAGTCGGTCCAGCGGCTCTCTACGATGTTGAATCGATGTTGGTCCTCGCTTACGACCGCCTCCTCTGCTTTGAGCTTGCCACCGGCGATCTTCGCTGGGAATTCATAGTTGACGTCAATGAGGACAAAGAAGCAACGAGCAACGCCATCATGGATATGGATGGGACTGTCTATTTCGTCGCGGGCGAAGACCGAGATGGCCAGGAATACGCGCGCAGCTATGTTTTCAAAGTGCCCCCCGAAGGTCCCGATGCAGGCGTGGACTCCTGGTTGCTCACCAATCTGCCAACACGGGTTGTCTCACTCTCTCAGGGCCAACAGAGCACGCTTCTGGCGGGCACCAATAATGCGGGCCTCTTCTCCTTTGACCTGCTCAGCAAGTCGACGAAGCAATTTCAGGGTGTCGAGCAAAACTTCGAAACCGTGGCCCAGCCGATTCAAGATGCAAACGGCCTCATCTATTTTGGTGCCAGCCGCCATTGGCTCCACGTTGTAACACAGACCCTTGATTACCATTGGCACGCTAAGCTCGACCTTCCTGACGGTGATCTGGGCGCTATTCTCTGGCCCTCTTCTCCCATATTGCGGGAGGACGGCCTCGCCATCTTCCACAACGGAAATCGGGTCAATGCAGTCCGCTGCGGCGAGACCGGACCCGCCAATCTGGCCTGGCCCCGCTTTGGCGCCAACAATCTCAACAGCGGCAACGTTGCCGACCCTCGATTATAGGAAACCCCGTAATGAACAGACTCCTCCTCGACTGGCTGGAAGAGAAGAAGATCCTCCTCTTTGATGGAGCCATGGGCACTCTGATGTACTCCAAGGGCGTCTATATCAACCGCTGCTACGATGAGTTGAACCTCTCGAGTCCCGGACTGGTGGCTGACTGCCACCGTGAATACATCGCGGCCGGGGCCGATATCGTTGAAACCAATACCTTCGGCGCCAATCGGGTCAAGCTACTTGCGCATGGCTTTGAACAGCGGCTCGAGGAGATCAATCGAGAGGGTGCGCGCCTGGCCCGCGAAGCGGCAGGAGACTCCGCCCTCGTGGCTGGGGCCATTGGGCCGCTGGGCATCAAAATTGAGCCATGGGGTCCGACTTCCGTCGAAGAAGCTAGAGAGATGTTTGCGGAACAGGTAAGGGCCCTGTGCGACGGGGGCGTTGATTGCATCGTTCTGGAGACCTTTGGCGACCTCAACGAGATCCATCAAGCGCTGACGGCTGCCCAGGAAGTCTGCGACCTTCCGGTGGTGGCCCACATGACCTTGCAAGGCGACGGCGAATCGCTCTATGGGACTCCTCCCGAACTCTTCGCCCGACGCCTCCAAGAGTGGGGGGCCGCCGTCGTCGGCGTAAATTGTAGTGTTGGTCCTGAAGTCGCCCTGCAAGCCGTCGAACGTATCGCCAAAGTAGTAACGTGCCCCATCGTTATCCAACCCAACGCCGGCGTGCCTCGCAACGTCGAGGGACGCAATATCTATCTCGCATCGCCCGAGTACTTTGAAGAGTATGCAAAGCGTTTCTTGCTCGTGGGCGCTCGGGTCGTAGGTGGCTGTTGTGGAACCACACCCGCCCACATCAAAGCTATGCGTAAAGCAGTTAACGCCGCCGCACCCGAGGCGCGCACCAGAATTCAGGTTCTTAATGGCTCGACCGCGGCAACCCTCGATGAAGGCGTTGACGAGAGCCCCCTCGCCCAGCGGTCGAAATTCGCGGCCAAGCTTACCAACGGTGAGTTCGTTTCCAGCCTCGAACTCGTTCCCCCGCGCGGCCACACCATTCGCCGCGTCCTGGGGCGCGCAGGAAAGGCGCTCAAAGCGGGCATCGACCTGATCAATATTCCGGACGGACCACGGGCATCGGCCCGCATGAGCCCCCTCGCCATGGCCGTGCGGGTTCAACAGGAACTGGGTATTGAAACTCTCCTCCATTACACCTGCCGGGACCGCAATCTGCTTGGCATGCAGTCCGATTTGCTCGGTGCGTTTTCAATGGGGCTTCGCAATCTCCTGATTATTACCGGAGATCCACCAAAAATGGGCGACTACCCCGATGCCACAGCAGTCTTTGATGTCGATGCCATCGGGCTCACTAACATGGTAACCCGACTTAATCGTGGCCTCGACCTCGGGGGCAACAGCATTGGCAAACCAACGGATTTCGTCATCGGTGTCGGCGTCAACCCCGGAGCCATCAACCTCGAGTACGAAATGAAGCGTTTCTACTGGAAGGTCGATGCCGGAGCCCATTTTGCAATTACTCAACCCGTCTTCGATGTGACCCTCCTGGAGAGCTTCCTCGAGAGTATCGACAAGAAGGGTCTCAAGGTACCCGTTCTTGCCGGCATCTGGCCGCTGTTGAGTCTGCGGAATGCTGAGTTCATGAATAACGAAGTGCCCGGTGCCAGTGTTCCCGATGGGATCATGGCTCGCATGGCTACGGCCCAGGAAAAAGGTGGTGACCACGCCCGCGCAACAGGCATCCAGATTGCCCGGGAGACCTTCGAGCGAGTCAAACCCCTGGTCCAGGGGATCCAAATATCACCCCCATTTGGCAAAGTCGATCTGGCGCTGGATGTGATTGGGATCTAGTACCGCTGGCACCACACAATTACTTCTTCAAAAACGCCACAAGATTGGACGCATAAGTGGGAAACGGCGGACAGACAATCCCCGAACCCGCAAGAATCTCCGTGGTATTCATGGCGTTGTAGAGTACCAGTTGATTGAGCATCTCGACGAAGAGTCGGGGCGAGCGCCACGCCTTCTCCAGCCCAGGCATCTTCATCAAATAGGTGGCCAGATTTGAAGCGATGGAGCGGCGGGGCGGCTTCTTGTCAGCCAACCCGCAAAGAATGTCGAAGACCTTCCGTGAGGGTAGGGGGTTCAAGTCCACGAGATGATAGGTCTTCCCCACTGACTCGGAGTGACGACCGATGTAGGACATCGCTTCCACGACGAAATCTGCCGGCACTAGATTCAACGGGTAGTTTCCCCGCCCTACGAGCGGTAGATGGATATCCAGCGGTAGATTCACCAGGACGCGCATGAAGAAGTGCGGCCCATCCATCCGGTCGATTTCCCCAGTAGTGGAGTCGCCCACAATCAGCGAGGGACGAACGATTGTCACGGGCAACTCAGTGCTGGCCTCCCTAATCGCATGCTCGGCCACGAATTTCGTCCGCTCGAACGCATTGCGGAAACGAGCCGGGGAGGTCAGGTCGTGCTCCATGATAACCCCATCCCGTGTACCAGAGACAAATGCCGTGGAATAATGGACCAACCTCTCCAGCCCGGGAAGCTCTGAAGCAAATGCAATGACATTACGAGTCCCTTCCACGTTCACCAGGGACATTTCGTCCGGCTCACTGCCAAGGTAGTAGATCCCGGCCAGGTGGAATACCCACCGAACGCTGGCGCGCAATTCCCGGACCTCCTGACCAGAAAGCCCCAGGTCCATGCAAACAACGTCTCCGGTACTCACCCGAACTGAATCGCCCAACGGCCGAAACTCCTTTCGGGCCGCTTTCTCGAAGGTCTCCTTGCAAAGAACATGAACCTTCACCCCATCGCCAACAAGCTGGGCCACCAGACGGCTGACAACGAAGTTGGGGTAGCCAGTGACAAGTGCGACTTCAGCAGCCATCTTCATCTCCTGTTGAGAGCAGTTTCCGCGCCAGGCCCCCCACCAATCCTTCAAGTTCCTCAAGTGTGCCTTCATTGCGCACGACGAAGTCGGCACGTCGTAACCGCTCACCTCTGGAGAGCTGGCTGGCGATTCGACTCCTCGCTTCGGCAAGGGAGGCCCCGGTTCTGGCCATGAACCGCTCCGCTTGTAGTTCCGGCGGGCAATCGACCACAACAACGCAGTCCATCCGATCATCCCAGCCCGCTTCGAAGAGCAGCGGTACTTCCACTACAACCGAGTCCGTCTCTGGCGGGAGCGCGTCAATTCGCACCTCAACCAATTCACCGATCGCCGGGTGCAAAATCCCTTCTAGCTGCTTGCGCCGCGCCGGATGCTCGAAGACTTCCTCCGCCATTGCATCCCGGTCTACTCCACCGTCGGGCCCCAGCACTTGAGTGCCGAAAAGAACGGTGATGTCGGCCACCACCCGCCCCTCTGGATCGCCCAGCAGCTCGTGGGCAATCGTGTCTGTATCAATTATGGGGAGACCGTGCGCCGCCAATATTCGAGCCACAGTGCTTTTGCCTGCACCGACCCCTCCGGTCAATCCGATTCTCCTCATCCCTCTCCGCCGTGGCGCGTGTAGTTGGCCTCTTCTTACGCTCTTCCATCCTACACTCCAGCCTTTGACAAGCAAACGGGAAATGCGCAGGATGGATTGCGACGAGGCACGGAGGTCAAGCGATGCAGGTAATCTTCCTAGGAACGGGCGAAGCATTTGACGACGAATTGCCTAACACCTCCATCCTGGTCCAGTCCGAGGCCGGAAGCATCCTGGTCGATTGCGGCTTCACAGCCGCCCCGGCCTTCTGGCGAACGGGGTTAGGCCCCGACGCACTTGACGCTCTTTACCTTACACACCTGCATGGGGATCATTACTTCGGATTACCCGCCCTGCTTCTCCGTATGCACGAGGAGGGCAGAACCAGGGCACTGGACATCTTGACCTCTCCCAATCGTCTAGAAACCGTACTCCAGATCATCGAAAAGGCATACGCCGGATACTCCCAGAAATTGGGCTATGAACTGCGGCTGGCTCCATTGCCCTTGCCGGGGAAGGGTAGCTGGCAGGAAGTGGCCATTACGACCTCCCCAACAATCCACGGAGTCCAGAACTTCTCGGTGCGATTCGATTTCCCCGATGGCAAGTCGGTGATGGTCAGCGGCGACGGCGAGATCACTCCGCCCTCCGCTTCTCTCTTTGCTGGTTGCGACCTGGTTATCCACGAGGCCTTCCGCCTCACCGACCATACTTCCGGACACTCCAGCGTAAGGGAAGTGCTGGCCACCGCGGCGGAAGCATCCCCGCCACCGAAACGCATTGCCCTCGTCCACACCAGCCGTGCGGAACGCCATCGCTTACATGAAATGGACGGTGAATATGTGGTGCCCAGGCCCGGAAGCGTGATCTCCTGGTGAGACGGCTAATCAGCCAACATCAGCTCTTCTTCAATGCGGTCGACCAGTTCGACCTCCGTCTTCTCGCCATGATAGAGTTTGCCGTTGACGTAGAGGGTCGGCGTCGACTTCACGCCTAACTTGAGCCCTTCACGCTTTGATTTGGCGACTCGCTTCTTAGTCTCCTTCGCACCGGCAATCTCCTTCATGCGAGCCCAGTCGAGGCCGAGAGATTTAGCGTAGCCCGCCATATCGGAGTCACTGTGCTTCTCGAAGTTTCGGTACATAACATCGTGGAATAACCAGAACTTCCCCAAAACATCTGCGGCAACACCAAGCTTCGAAGTCTTCACCGCTAACGGCCCGTGGCCCTTCACCGGGAAGAACTTGAAGCAATAGGTAACCTTCCCCTTACGCTCCGTCGCCAGTTTGCTGAGCACCGGTGAGACCATGCGACAGAAGGGGCATTCAAAGTCGGTAAATGCGGCCACCACGACCGGGGCCGAGGAATCACCCAGGCAAACCGCTGTAGTGAAGTCGAGCTTCGCAGCCTTGAAAGGATGGACCGACCGGGCGCGATCAAGAAGGGCCTTGCTCACCTCCTTGTCGGGCTTGCCCCGGGCGACCTGTCGCGCAATGAAACCGGCAGCAAATAGTGCCGTCCTGTCGGGCTGCGCTCGGGCGATGCACTCGAAGATTGTACCTTCACAGCCGTGATAGCACTGCTCCGTTCTCATTAACTCAACGGCCCTGCTCTTTGCGCTAGATGACAAATCTGATTGAACGTTGGGCAGCTTCCCCCAAGGAACCTCCTGGGCCGACACCAAGACCGGACTTACAACCATGAAGGTGACAATCGCCAGGCTCCAAACCACTCTCACGTAACTCATCTCACTCTTCCCTGGCGGCCGCCTGCCGCCATTTCCGGTCCTGCTTCCGCTGCCAGAAGCCTGCGAGTCCCCACCGGTTTGGTTCATTGACGACCAGAATGAAGATTCCTATCACCAGCCACCAGACATCGCGCCAGACGGTGCCCATGGATATCTCTTCCGCCGCTGCCTCCGACGCAAAACAGCCGCAACTTCCCATGTCCAGACCTCGGCTCACAGCAGACCAGATGGCATATATGAACATAACCATCATGCCATTGACCAGGAGCACCGCCGGCCGCGTCAGGGTTCCCACCACCAGAAGCACACCCGTGGCCAGCTCCAGCCAGGGTAGGGTGATGGCCATGAGATTCACGACGTTGGTGGGCAGCATCTGGTAGGTGGCGATGGAGAGCGCAAAGGAGTACGGGTCAATGATCTTGTCCCAGGCGGCGTAAATGAATATGCCCCCGAGGTAGAACCGGGCAATAAGGTCGAGGGGAGGAAGCACATATCGGGTGGTCACCCGAAGAGCGCTTTCCCGTGGGGAAGCTGTCCGGCCTGGCCGGACTGATGGGGCTCTGGTCGCATCGGCTCGCCGCCTATTCACGATCCACCTCCAGCTTTCCACCACGCTTCACATACTCCGCCAATCCTCCAGTCAGTGACGTTACCCGGTCTATCCCCGCCGACTTCAGCTCATCAGCAAGGTGCTCGGAGGGAGGATGGTCATATCTTGCGACCGGGTCCTCTTCTTCCTCCCAGCCGTCACAGTAGACAATCAATTGCCCCGCACCGACCTGACTGGCCAGGGCGCTTACGGCATCGGGGTCCACCCCATCCAATTCATCGTACGGCAGGTTCACGGCCCCCGGAATATGCCCCTCAGCAAAGGACTCCTCCATCCTTGCATCGACCAGGGTGGCATCTTCTGGAAAGGAAATGTTGTCGTCGGCACCCGCTTCGTCAAAGGTGATCTTGTCGGCTTCTGAATCGGTCTCCGGACAGGGCACAAAAACCTGATAGTCCTCTGACGCAACGAGTGGAATCCCCTCGCTTCGGAACTGATTGAACAGAACGGCAACCAGAAAGCAGGCAACCAGAACATATCCGGCCCTTATCCCATCCCGAATCAGCAACGCCATTTGTCCTCGGGCTTTCGCCATAAGATCCCCTCGACAGGGAGTAGTTTACCTGAGTTGACGTGCGGTTCAAGGCCGACGGCGCCAACGGGGGCCCAGTGAACAAATCACGCTGACCACCGGCGGGCCCAGTGAACAAATCACGCTGACCACTGGCGGGGCCCAGGGTGACGACCGACTACCTCACGCAGCGAGTGGATATGCCAGCATGGACTGGGCCGAAGTTAACGGCCCCCGCACCAAAGTTCACGAACCAGATATCATGGGTCTGGCCCGCCGCGGCCGAAGCTGACCAGTAGTACCCGCAGTCACCATGAATCTCATCGGGCCAGTAACATCCTTGAGCCGGCCCCTCACCAGCCGCACAGCCGACGCAAGCATCCCTCTTCCAGCAGGAGGACGAGAGACAACCATCAAAAATACCGCACGTACCACCAACCCCGCTACCCTCGCAACCACGAATCAAGGACCGCAATTCCCAAATTGACGGCAGACGCCAGCCGCCGCCATCATCGCTTAGCGCAGCACAATGAGCCTTCGCTTCAGCCCAATTCAAACCGTAGGCGGTTGGTGGGTCCTGCCAAATCAGATTGGTAGGTGGGGCGGGGGCCTTGACATCGCCATTGCGCTGGCATCCCGGTACGGGCAGCAGGAGCAAAACGAATAGCATGAGGAGAGCTTTCAACGTGTCACCTATTGCGAACTCTGGTTGCTTAGCAGCATAGC
The DNA here is from genome assembly GCA_964522395.1 of uncultured Myxococcales bacterium. Lineage (GTDB taxonomy): Bacteria > Myxococcota_A > UBA9042 > CAIXZC01 > CAIXZC01 > CALGBT01. Next base: position 3,656 of record CAZFVN010000043.1, on the reverse strand, counting down.
ACCTGCAGAGGATGGGGGGCAAGCCACTCCAGGACTAATCTGCGACAACTCTGTTGTGAATCCAGTTTACTGCGGCTAGTCTGGGGCGTGAGTGCAACAACAGGAGAAGGTCCATGATCACAGGAGCACATTCAGTTCTCTTCACCCAGGACGCCGAGGCTGACCGCGCTTTCTTTCGAGACGTTTTGGGACTCGCCAACGTCGATGCCGGTGATGGCTGGCTCATTTTCGCCCTTCCCCCCGCGGAACTCAGCTTCCATCCTGCCGCTGACCAGGGGGGCCACGAGACCTATTTGCTCTGTGACGACATCCATGCCTTTGTCACCAAGATGACCGAGTTGGGAGTGAAAACGGGCGGTATTGCCCAGGAAAGCTGGGGCCAGATGACCAATATCACTCTACCCAGCGGCTCTTTGTTGGGCGTCTACCAACCAACGCACATACGGCCGCAGTAGGTACCATGCCCAGAGCAATCTTGACGATCGTCGGGCTCCTCGCATCGTTGGCCACACTTGAGGCGGGCGCGACTGAGTTTCCCGCACGCCCCCTTCTCCACCCAGGGAAGAAAGTCGCATCTGCTCCGATTCCGGGCAATCTTCAATTCAAGAACCCCGTTGAAATTGCGCCCTTCTGGTTGGGGATTGCCCTGCGCACCGGAAACGGTCGTGGCGTACGACTTGGCGACGGCGGTTCAAGCTCCAGCGCCACCTCAATGGTCTTCCCAACTATCACCGCGTGGTATCTGCCTCTCAATTGGATGGCGGTTCGCCTTGCAGCGGCCTACAACGCCACCTCCATTGACGGCGCGGATGAGTTCTTCCACACCTCTTTGGCCCTTCGATTCGGCCGACTCAAAGAGGTTCGCTCAACCTATTCGTTCACCGTCGAAGGCGGCTACCGATGGGGCGGCACACGCGCCTATTTGGACCAGGGACCGGAGACTATTCTGGCCCACGGGCCCTCTGCCGGACTCTCTGTGGACGCCCGCCTCTACTCCACAAGAACCATGCGCGCAGTGATTTCACTAGGGGCCGAGGTCGGTTCGATCAGCTCAGATGCCATGCACGAGACGCAGTACCACAGAGCCAAGCTCTGGGCCCTGGGGTTCCTGGAACTTGAACTCTCCTGGCCCACCACAGCCATCTGGTGAATCAGCCACCTGAACTCTTCTGACCTGCCACCGCCACCGCCACCGCCACCCAGTGATTCGCCCACGTGAACACTCCTACCCAACAACCACCACCGACTGAATCGCCCACATGAACGCTCCTTCCCTACTACCGCCACCGAGTGATTCCCCCACTTGAACTCTCCTTCCCAACAACCGCCACCGAGTGATTCGCCCATTAGACGCTTGAGCGAAATCTCCTTTCGTGCCAAAGTCCACGGAGTTTGACGAGACCCTGTGGAGGACCACCAAGTGGCACCGGACGCGAATAAGGAGAGACCAGACCGCAGCCCCCGGGGCCCACTGGGCTGCTTCTCCCTACTCTTCATCTGGGGCATCACCGTCACCATCGCTACGGGCGGTGCGAGACTCTCCGGGATGTCATTCGGCGTTCAGTTCTTCACCTTCATCATCGCCTGGGCCATATGGAACGCGATAAACTCCTCCCTGGCCCGCCGGGGCCACACGCGTCGCGGATTCGACGGTACATTTGGGGCGCGCCGTGGCCACACGCGGAGCGGATTCAACGGTACATTTGGGGCCTTTTCCCACAGCTTCCCGCCCACCGTTTCCCCTTTGCAGCAAGCCCTGGGTGCAGGCCAGCATCAACTCGCTCTCTTCTTCGCTTCCGCCCGACTGGGCGCACACGTCGCCCGTGCCGACGGCGTAGTCGCGAGGGAGGAAATTGGGGCCATCGGGGCCTATTTCTCCGCCATCGGGTTCCCTCAGCAATCTCTGAGCGTCCTCCTCATCGATGTCCGGTACTTCCTCCAGCTAGACGATCAGGAAGGAGCGCTTTCTGAGGCCGCCCACGTCGTCCTCCAAACGGCCGCGTCGCAAAGCGAGCTCGAAGCGGTTGCCTTCATGGTCTCGATGGTCGCCTGCGCCGACGGCATCTTGACCGCAGGCGAAAAGTCCGCATTGGAGCAGATTCGCGTTCTCCTCGGCCTCTCGGCTATCCAGATGGCCGAAGCTCTCCAAAGCGCTCGCGCATCATTTCGAAGTGCCCACAACAAGCGCGGCCCCAGCAGACCCAGCACCAATGAACACCTCCAGACCCTGGGACTCTCTCCCGGTGCCTCCAAGTCAGAAATCCGCACAGCCTACCTCGAACTAGCCCGAAAGTACCATCCCGACAAAGTAGAGCACATGGGCAGTGAATTCCGCAGCGCTGCCGAAGAGCGATTCAAGTCCATTCAAGGCGCGTATGAAGCGTTGAAAGCGTAGGCATCCAAACACGAATTGACCGGACGGATTGGCCGGCTTTCGCTCAACTAATCAGGATTTGCAGATAAACCACGATTTCCTGCCCGAAGAACTTCCCGGAGACGCGAAGAATGGCCCTCCCAGATCCTAGATTCGAATGAATCACTTACGGAAGGCGCGGTATTGGCTGTCTGGTTGTGGTTTGGGGCAGTTCGGGACAGACCCGTTGCCGTGGGGTACTCAGCCACCCCTCGTGTGACCGCTATCCGGTCTTCGAAGTGGGTACTTCTGATGGTGCTCCAGGACTCGCCTGGGGCGAGGCGGCGGAGCAGTCGACCTCCGTGAGCAAAGCCGCCATTCTAGTGAGTTCCTTTCGGGGATAGTCGCGGCGACGCTGGAGGCGGCTCAGGCTCTTCATCAAGCGTGTACGGTTCGCCACGAACTTCTGGGAACCAATGCCCCATCCATCATCAGCCGCCTGCTCTGCAAGCCTGGCCTGCTTGTCGGCCCAGTAGGCATCGGCGAGTTCGCGGTATGCGGCCTGCCGCTCTTCAGGGGTGTCGCCCAGATCCCGATACCACTGGGGTTCGGTGATGTGCTTTGTCCAGCGATTCTGCTGCCCGTGAGCATAGTAGTTGTAGCTCGAAAAGGCGTATTCTCTGGGATGACCAACTATGCCCGCCTTAACGGGGTTCCAATCGTGGTAGAGCATGATGCGCTTTATCGCTTCGGCATCCTCTGCCACAACGGTCTTTGGCCGATCCTGGCCCACGGGACCTCGACGCTTCAGGATGCGATTGACCTTCTGGGCAAACGATGAGTTGCCAGCCCTGGCCCAAAGAGACATGTACTTTGACGTGGCCAGCAATTCTGCCGCCATATGGAAGTGGTTGGACATAACACAGAAGGAGTAAACAAAGACCTTGCCCCTGGACCGTTTGAAGAACTTGAAGAAGCTGTCGAGGAACTTCTCCTTCATCTTCCCAGACCGCATGAACATCTCCCCGTTGATGCAGCGCCACATATAGTGAAACGCTGATTTTGCAGGTAGTTGCAGGTGTCTTGCGATACGCATGGCTTCCCCCTTTCGGTGACAGTCCTAGCCTCGGACCTCCTACCTTCTATATCGGGAGGAAGAGGCCGTTAAGCACAAACTTTCGTGTTTTCCGTGCAATTTCAGACAGAACCAATCCACAAAGTTGAGGAGGGTCCCAATCTGTCGCCGACCCGGGTTAGATTCGCCCTTCCGTGCGCGCGACTGCGCGTGAGCGTCCGTAGGACG
>CAZFVN010000042.1:0-37959 GCA_964522395.1 uncultured Myxococcales bacterium | reverse complement strand
CACCGCGTACCCCTACTGTCGGAGGCAACCGCCTCTCTACGCACCACCCAAACCACCCCCTCCTTTACAACCCTCCCCGCTCCGGCTAGAGTCTTTCCAACGAGGTGGTGATGCGGTTTTTCTATCGATCCGTGACTATGTCGGCTGTGCTCTGCTGCATGTTTATCGCGGTTGCTAATGAGGTCACTGCCGGAGGCTTTTCCAATCCGGACATGGGTGGACGGCGCATGGGCATGTTCTCGGTTATGGGCAAGCCAGATGACGTCACCGCCATTTTCCACAACCCTGCTGGCATGATTCTGCTGGACGGCACACAGTTCTACCACAGCCAATCCTGGTTCATTATTGAACTGGGCATGCGCATGTACGACAGCCAGGGAATACTCCATCCCGCCAACAAGGAGATCGAACCCGACTGGAATATCGGCTTCCTCCCGTTCATTGGCGCTACCACCGATTTCGGCACCGACCGGTTTCGGTTCGGAACGGCCATTTACGCGCCCAACGCTTACGGTGCGAAACTCCCTGAGGACTCGCCAACCCGCTACCACGCTACTGAGGCGCTCTTTCTAGCCGGCCGAGCCACTTTGGCCGCAGCGTACCGATTCACCGAACATTTCACTCTCGGGGCCAGCGCCGATCTCGTTTATGTGCATCTGATGGCCAAGCGCACCATGAACCTGAAGGTCCTCAATGATCCCGACGAGCGCTTCGGAAACCTTGACGAACTCGCTAAGACCGACTCCCAACTCGACATCAGCGGCAATGACTTAACCTGCGCCTGGAACATCGGAGTGCTCTTCGAGCCAACCGATAAGCTAGGCATCGGCATGCTCTTCGCCTCCGGTTCACCTGTGGAACTGGAGGGTCCCGTTACACTGACGGGCCCGGACGGCTCCAGGCAGGAAACCAACCAGCACACGACCATGACCATCCCGCTCACCTTGCGTGCCGGCATCAACTACGAGTTCGCACCCAATTTCGAGTTGGGGGCGGACGTCTTCTACTGGCATTACCAGGTGCTCCAGGAGCAACGCACCGAGCTTGATGACCCGCTCATGGGGCTAAATGGCTTCGTTGACCCCAAGAACTACGGCAACTCCTGGGCTTGGAATGTCGGGATGCTCTATCGGGTGCTCCCAACCGTCGAGCTGATGATGGGCTTTCAACAGGACTTCACGCCTATCCCCACTCGCACATACACCCTGGACAACCCGAGCCGGGACCAGTTTGGCATCTCTTTGGGAACGCGCTGGCAAGCTACCGATTCGGTGCGCCTCGGACTGGCGATGATACGCAATTGGTTCGAACTGGCCGACGTGCAGGACTCCATGTCCACTCCACCGAGTAACGTGAAAGGTCACGCGGCCAACTTTGAAGCAGCCTTCGACATCACCTGGAAATTGTAGAGAGAATTGCCTAAGCAGCGATTGGAATAGTACCTACCGCCAGCCCGATCCGCTCTTTACCGCGGACCCATCCGTCTCGGGCATTGAAGTAAAGATGGAGTTGGTTCTCATCAGTCTTGCGAACGTCAAGGGCGTAGACCAGGGCCTTCTTCCACCCCTCTTCCGGGCCGAGAATCGGCGCCGCGTCAAGTCCCTTCCAATCCCTTCCATCCTCAGACGACAGCAGCGCGATTGCCGAACGGGAATGGCCCTCTTCATCGCGGTATATTCCGTTGTTGAATCCCCACATGATCCCATTGGCGAGATCCGGCAACACCTTCATGCTGCCCGCACCAAGATTCCGCAACGGGTCATCCTTCTGTGGGCTTAGAATCGGCTCTGAGTCGGGCACCCATGGACCGTGCAGTGACCTCGCCCGCGCCACCCCAATATGCCGTGGTTCCACGAATCCGCAGTCCTTCAAGAAGACGGTGCCCGCGCTATAAAAGAGCAGGTATTGCTCTCGCCAACGAACAACGCTCGGATTACCGACGTTTCGATTGACTTTGCCATGCCAGGAAAAGGTCGGACTCAGCACTTCAAGCGGTTGCGACCAGGTAATCAGGTCTTCAGAAACACGATGGACGATTCTACTTCGCAAAGGCAACCACCATTGCACATCTTCATAGAAAAGATGGTAGCGCTCGCCAAAGCGTCGCAGGTACGGTCTCATGGCACCACGGGCGAAACTTCTGATGTGCTCCCACTTGACTCCGTCGTCAGAGACGAATTCGTGAAGTTTGGGAGGGATACTATTGGCCAATAGGTGCCAACGCCCGTCAGGGCTCTCATCGGGTAGTAGAACGGTGGGGTCCGCCATCATCCAGCCCCTGCCAACGGGCCCGATTAGCGGGTTTGCCGGCTCCTCTCTCCAGTCGCAATTATTCCAGTTCATCTGCGCCTCCTGCGTCATTTTCCTATATCGCCAGCAATTATCCCAGCGTTTATCGCTTCAAATCTGTGTACGCCCCACGCTATAATGCAAGGGCATCGGTTGATTCCAGGAGAAGACCCGTGAAAAAACTCTGTTCGTTGCTACCTGCTGTTTTATTGATTTTCGCGTGTGGAGAGTCGCCCAGCACCAACATGGTAATGGATATTGGCGGTTCCGACATAGGCGGCGCCATCGACGGGGATTTGGGACCCCTCGACCTTGCGTCTGATGGTCTTCCTCTAGATCTCATAGCTTGCGAACACGGGGCCCCCTGCCAACTCGATAATGAATTCGGAGTCTGCAGCGGAAGCTGGAAATGTGATGCCAAGGATGGGCCCCGCTGCACCGCAGTGGAACCGGAAGTAGAGATCTGCGACGGCAATGACAACGATTGTGACGGAGTCGTCGATGACATTCCTTGCGACGACCTCGACCTCTGTACTGACGACGACCGCTGCCTCGACGGTGCTTGCGCTGGCACAACGCTGGACTGTGACGATGAGAATCCTTGTACTGAAGATTCCTGCGACAGTGACAAAGGTTGTCTCAATACCTCCCTTTCTGGAGTGCTGTGCGACGACAACGACCTCTGTACCGTCGAAGACTTCTGCGACGGCGGAGCCTGCACAGGAGTTCAACTCGCCTGCGACGACGAAGACCCCTGCACCATGGACTTCTGCAACTCCACTAGCGGCTGCGTCTTCGAAGCGGCCGATTCGCCGTGTGACGACGAAGACCCCTGTACTGTTGGCGATATCTGTAGCGAAGGCCTCTGCGAGGCACTCCTGTTTCGTGCGACTGCCTGAGCGATGAGGAGTGCGCCGACCTGGAAGATGGCGACCTCTGCAATGGCACCCTCATCTGTGACCTGGATCTTTTTCCATCAAAATGTTCAGTAGACCCCAAGACGACCATCGAATGTCCGGCCCCCGAGGGTCTCGATGAAGATTGCCTCGAGGCTATCTGCGAGCCCGATAGCGGCGAGTGTTCGCTGATTCCTGCCAATGAAGGCAAGGCCTGCAGTGACGGCGATGCCTGCACCATCGGCGATAAGTGTGAAGCTGGCGAGTGCTTTGCCGCAACTCCCTTGAACTGCAACGACGGTAATCCATGCACTGACGACCTCTGCGCCGCCGGTTTGGGCTGCCACTATGTTAACAATTCCGCAGCCTGCAATGACGGCGATGCATGTACCTCCAACAGTGTCTGTGAGGGTGGTGCGTGCAGCGACGGTGTGCCCGCAATCTGTAACGACCTCAACCCATGTACCGACGACAGTTGCGACCCCGCGACTGGCTGCCTTTTCATGGCCAACACCTTGCCCTGCGACGATGCCAACGCCTGCACCTTTGATGAGAGCTGCGTCGAGGGGACCTGCAAGAATGGAAAACCCCTCGATTGCAACGACGACAACCTCTGTACCACTGATAGTTGTGCCCCGTCCGAAGGTTGCGTGCATGCAGCCAATTCCGTCCCCTGCAACGACGGTGACGCCTGCACCAACGGTGACCACTGCGTTGACGGCGATTGTCAGCCCGGTGAATCAGCCGATTGCGACGACGGGAATTTTTGTACTAACGACCTTTGTGACGCGGGAGACGGGTGTATTCACGTAGAACACACCGACCCCTGCGACGACAAGAACTCCTGCACGACAGGAGATACCTGCAGCGGCGGCAAGTGCATTGGCGAAGGCTCCCTCGATTGCGACGATGAGAATCTCTGCACAAAGGACATCTGTCTCGCTGAAGGTGGTTGCCAGCATGAGAACGCTGACGGTCCATGCAGCGATGGCGACAGTTGCACTGTCAACGATTCTTGCGTTGAAGGAGCCTGCGCCAGCGGCCCTCCCGTAAACTGTGATGATTTCAACCTTTGCACCGATGACATCTGCAGCGATGGTCTGTGCGAACACAACCCCGCCGAGGGCAATTGCGACGACCAGAACCTCTGCACAGTGGAAGACCTCTGCACCGACGGCAAGTGCCAGGGCGGTGCCCTCCTCGCCTGCGACGACGACAATATCTGCACCACCGATGCCTGCGACCCGGCAGTGGGCTGCGTCCACATCCCCAATGTCAATCCCTGCGATGATGGAAATGCCTGCACCACGGGCGACATTTGTGCTGACGGTGTTTGCGGCGGACCTGGCACCCTCGATTGTGGTGATGGCAACGGCTGCACCAGTGATTCCTGCGATCCGGATTCGGGGTGCATGCACAGCTTCAACGCAGACCCCTGTGACGATGGTAACGCTTGCACAACTTCCGACCTCTGTATTGGTGGACTGTGCCTCGGCACTGAGTTGATAAGCTGTAACGACGATAATTCCTGCACCGATGATAGCTGTTCACCGCTGACTGGCTGCCTCAATGAGAACAATCAGGCACCTTGCGAAGATGGCGACCTCTGTACCGGTGGCGATATTTGCTCAGTCGGGCTTTGCGTCGGGGGCCCCCCGGTCATCTGTGGTGACGACAACGACTGTACTGACGACTCCTGCGATCCCGACGCAGGATGCCTCTTCCAACCCAACAGCGCCGCCTGCGACGATGGGAATGCGTGCACCACATCGGACACTTGTGACGATGGTGAGTGCAGCGGCGGCCCGCCCCCCGATTGCGACGACCAGAATGTCTGCACCAATGACACCTGCGATTGGCAAACCGGGTGTGCGCATCAGCACAACACGGAGCCCTGTGATGATGAAACTGTCTGCACTCAGACCGATCAATGTGAAGAGGGCAAGTGCATCGGGTCCAATCCGCTAAGTTGCGACGACGACAATGATTGCACCGAGGACTCCTGCAACCTCGAACTCGGGTGCGAGCACATGCCTATCGTGCCGTGCTGCGGCGACGGCTCTGTCGATGGCGACGAGGAGTGCGATAGCGGTGCCGAAAACGGGTCGGTGGGACTCGGAACTTGCAGCGGCTCATGCCAGCTCAATAGCCGGTATGAATTGGTGCTGAGGATGGCGGACTCGGGACAGGTCCTCGATGGGACCTGGGACAATGCCCTGGACCGCGTCGTCACCAAAGCCGAAGATTGCCTCGTACGGGCCGATGGTCGAGTTGCCAAAGTGAAGCACATCGAATACGCCTTCAATATCCTGCGCTTCGACTTCCAACCCCTTCACGCCTATCACAACGCTTGGGATTCCTACGCCTACATCGAGCTGCGCAACAACATCCGTTCAGGCATCGGCGCCACCTACCGACGGGGCCACGCCACTTATGTCTGGCGTAAGGATTTTGCCCAGAACTCTGAGGGGGCCTGGCTCCCTGCTGAGGTGAGCCTTTACTGCGAAAGAGAGTCTCGGTTCGAGAAGGTATCTAGCTTCCAGGCAGACGGCACAGCAACTTCCGGGAAGAACCTGGCGGACCTCATTGCCCTGATCTCCGAGGATGGTACCGAATGCAAAGTACGCTATGATTCTCGAATCTCCATCGCCGACCACATAGAGTACGGCCAGAACCTTATCTACTTCGATTTCCTTCCCCTCCACGCGCCCTTCAACACCTGGGATTCCTATGCCTACGTGACCGTGGACAACACCAGGGCTGCATTGGCCTCAGCCTATCGCCGCGGCCACGCAGACATGGTATACAAGCTTGACCGTCAGCAGCATAATCAGTCCTACGCTACGAAGGTCCCAGTTGATGTCTTCTGCCGCACCTGGAATCCCTCTGTGATTTCCTCTGACGGCTCAGCCTTTACGCAAGGCGATTTTGCCGCCGCCACCAAAGCCGTCGTTACCGATGCAAGGGATTGCCGCATTGGCTTCGACAGCCGAGTCGCCACGCCGCAGTACGTTGAGTACACCAACGGCCTCCTCGTCTTCGAATTCGAGAATCTCCGCGCCCCTTACGACGGATCCGAGGCATTTGCTCGCGTCACCCTGGCCAGCGACGGCAAGGCAGAACTCCAGGCCAAGTATCGTCGGGGCCCCCCCAACGTCGTTTACAAGAAGAGTGATGAGCAGTACGCCGTTTCATACAAGACTGCCATGCCAATCACGCTCTTCTGTGACAGCGAGCACGCGCCTGGACCAGCTATCACCATGACATCCGTTGGCGCCGTGGCCGCAGGAGATTGGGATAACTTCCATGGTGGCCTTTCCGACATTTCGAAAGTGTATGACTGCAGAATTCGCGCAGACGGCAGAGTGCTCAGACCTCAGCTCCTTGAGTTGGCTGGCACTGCCGATCCGCTATATCTGGACATGGCAGGCCTCTCTGGCTTCTACAACTCCTGGGACGCCTACGCGGGCATCCTTCTCAAGAACGATGCGCAGTCGGCCATTTACTCCTCAATGCGTCGGGGATATGGCTCAGAGGTGTGGAAGAAGGGACGGGCTCAGTATGGAGTGACGCAAACGCTCAACACGACCTCAGAAGTCCTTTGCGAATAGGTTCTACCGCACCTGGACTACCGCAACACCAATCCTTACGTTAGCCTCGTGACGCTGGACGAAATAGCAACGCTCATGAACCTTATGGGCACTTCGACGGAGCGACTGCAGATTCTCCTCGACCTCTCTTCCCAGCTCCCGCCCTACCCCGATTCTGCCAGGCGGGAAGAGAATCTCGTGCGCGGCTGTATGTCCCGCGTCTGGCTCGACGCCGAATTCGACGGCGCCCCGCCAAGGTTGCAACTCGCCATCGATTCCGACGCTCTCATCGTTCAGGGCCTCGCAGCCCTCGTCCATACTGCCTATAGCGGCAAGAGTCCTGACGAAGTTCTTGATTACGATTTCCATGGGACCATGGACCAACTAGGCCTCACAGCCCACGTCTCCCCACAGCGAAAAAACGGCCTGGCCGCTCTGGTAGAAAGGGTCCGGGGGCTTGCCCGGAAACAGAGAGCAATCTCCTAAACGCGGGAACCTCCAAGGCAACCGTAGGCCATAGGGAGAGTGGAGGAGACCCTTTTTAACCTGGAACAAAGCGGTAGCGGGTACCAGCAGCAGAAACGGGTGCTCCGCAAGCAAGCGACTTGAGGCCGCAGTGAGAGTGGAGGAGACCCTTATTGACCTGGAACAAAGCGGTAGCGAGTACCAGCAGCAGAAACGGGTGCTCCGCAAGCAAGCGACCGTAGGCCTGGCCCCACCCATAGTTGACATTACGCCGCTCACCCGCCATCATGCCCGGCAAGAGGAGGGATCGCCATGTCTGACTTCCCTGAATTCCCCAATCTCACCGTCCTTCCGCCAAGCGGTCAGGTACGCGGCCTGATGACGATAATTCGTAACGTCGAGACCCGCCGCAACGATTTCATCTTCTATTCCGACCGACTGACCCGACTCCTGGTGGAGAAGTCTCTCGAACTTCTCCCCGTCTTTCCCAAATCCGTCGAGTCCCCCCTCGGGCTTCCGTACCAAGGCGTCGGTTTCGAGGGGAAGATATGTGCCGTCTCCATCATGCGAGCCGGGGAGAGCATGGAGAAGCCTGTGCGCGAAGTGTGCAAGAAGATTCGCGTCGGCAAGATCCTCATCCAGCGCAACGAGGAGACCGCGGAGCCTATCGTCTACTACTCAAAGTTGCCCAATGATATCGGTCGTCGCTGGGTCTTTCTCCTCGACCCCATGTTGGCCACCGGTGGCTCCGCCCGAGAGGCCATCCGCATCCTCCTGGAGGCAGGCGTGGATGAGGACCACCTCATTTTCATCAACCTCCTGGCCTGCCCCGAGGGACTACGAACTATCTTCGCCGCGTTCCCCAAGGTCCGCGTCGTCACAGGGGCCGTCGACCAGGGCCTTAACGAGAAGTCCTACATCGTCCCCGGACTCGGTGACTTTGGCGACCGCTACTTCGGCACCTAGCTTGACCCTACCAATTTGCCACCACCCTAAAGCCGAAGTACGATAACAGATCCCTTATTTGGAGGAAGTGATGGACGAGTTCATGCGAATGGCCATAGACGAGGCGAAACAAGGCCTTGCAGAAGGCGGGATCCCCATCGGCTCAGTGCTGCTATCGCCGGAGGGCAAGATCCTGGGCCGCGGCCACAATCAACGGGTCCAGCAACAGGACCCCATCATCCATGCCGAAATCGATGCTCTGCGCAAGGCGGGACGCGTCGGCAATTACCGCGGTTGCACCATCTACTCTACGTTGATGCCTTGCTACCTCTGCTCTGGCGCCATCGTACAGTTTGGCATCAAGAAGGTCATCGTGGGAGAGGACGAGACATTCAAGGGTGGCCGGGAATTCATGGAGAGCCACGGTATCGAAGTAACCAATCTCGATTTGCCGGAATGTAAGAACCTACTACAAACATTCATCGCCCAAAACCCCGACCTCTGGGCGGAAGATATTGGTGAGTTGTAGGGATAGCAAGCGGACCGGCAGTGCGAACTTAGTGGCCTTCTCTGACGTCGACCTCTCCCTCCAGCTTCCTCATCTTGAAGTGGTCGCCACTCTCCTTCAAGACCCGTTCAGTCCAAGCTTTCGGATAACCTGGATGAGTCACTTTGCCCTGCGCATCTCGCACATTGCCGTCCAGATACTTCACAAACAACTCAAACCCTAGCTTGCGCCACCTCTCGACGGTGCGGGCCGCCTGATCGTGGCTGTATTTCGTCAGGTAGTCTCGTGCCAGTTCAGGCGATTTCTTATAGAGCACCGCAGCAGCCTTTTCGACAGCGGGCTGAAGGGCCAGGAACTCACCCTCCAACTTCTGTTGCTCAACCCTCACATCTGCGGCGATATCCTTATACCGGCCGTAGGACCAATTGGCGACAAAGTTGAAGACCCAGAAGGCAGAATCCCAGGTAAAGGTCTCGAAGTCACCATTTCCCACTGCGTAGTTAAATGGAGCCGAGCGAATGCCGGCATACATCGGCACATAGACGGTAGTTGCTGCATCGTCCACTGAGAACCAAAGGACTCCGCCAATCGGATCTGGCAACTTTTCGCGCATTTGGGCAACGAAAGAGAACCCGGTCTGCTGGGTCGCAGTCGCCCGTTCATTCATGTACTTCTCTTCGCCGTTCTCCCAGAAGAGAGGACGCCAGCGATAGGGCAATTCATATGGTCCGGCACCAATGCCCTTGCTCAGGTCCAGGGGTGTACCCTCGAAGTGATCACGCATACCCTGGAAAATGTCGCTGACAGCAAGCTTCTTGTCGGGCTTCACCCAAAGGGGCAACTCGATCTGCTCAGGCTTCGTGGCGTAGATGAAATCTGGTGCCAGATTCTGCGAAGGAGCCACCTGCCGGAAGAAGCTCCAGACCCGCGCTTCACAGACCCTGGCGTTGCGCCACGTCAATGGGGCGTAGGCAGCAGCAAAGCTGAATTCCTTGTCGGGGCCGTCATAGAACCCCTTTTCCTTGGCGAAGGAGACGACATCCTTGGAGTAGAGGCAGTTCTTCCGATCATCTTGGGGGAAGGTCGTGATACGCACCCAATTGGCGTGGGCAGAGACGTAACCGTCGGGAATCCGGCGAGCGACCCAGACTGCTCCCTTGTGGCCCTTGCCCTTGCCAATCATACCCATGATCCAGACTTCCTCGGGGTCGGCGATGGAGAGCGCCTCCCCGGAGCTGTAGTAACCGTATTTCTCAACCAGGTCACCCATGATTTCAATGGCTTCCCGCGCACTTCTGGCCCGCTGCAATGTCACATAGATGAGGGAGCCGTAGTCCATAATGCCTTCGTCATTCTTCAACTCGGGACGCCCGCCATAGGTGGTCTCCCCGATTGTCACTTGATGCTCGTTCATGTTGCCCACTACCGCGAAGGTCTCAGCCACCTGCTCGATCTGTCCTAGGAACTTCCCGGTATCCCACTCATAGATGTCGAGCATGCTGCCGGGAGCATGAAATCCAGCGGGCGTGTAGTAGAGCTCGCCGTAGAGCACGTGGGAATCGGCGGCGTAAGTCACCATCGCCGAACCATCGGTGGACGCACCGGGGGTGACCAGGAAGTTTGTGCAGGGGGTGGCAGTCACCGGGACAAGCAACAGGGCAAACAGAACAACCGTACGGACGCAAACCATGTATTCCTCCAAACTGATAGTGGGAGTGCTACTCGCTGATCAAGTCGCCAAGGACCTCTTTGGCCGCGGCCAGCATCTTCTTGAATTTGAGGTGAACATTGCCACCCATACCTACCTCACGTGCAGCCGCGGCGATGGACATGCCGTCGACGAAGACATGCCAGAATACTTGCCTCTCTTCGGCAGTGAAATCGGCAAGGAGCACATCGAGACGCTCAAAGATCCCCATTTCCTGACGTGGTTCCTCTTCCACCTCTTCCTCTGCCGCTTCCTCCTGCCGCAGCAGCCTGACTTCCGGGTCGCCCCAGTCGTCAAGTTGCGCAGTTGAGTCACTGCCATCAGCAACCGGCTCTTCCGGGCCTTTCCCTGTGGAATCCATGGACGCCTCCCCCTTCCCCTTTCATTGTTATTACCACAAGTCACGTGCATTTGGGTAGCCCCAAGAAAAGAGTATTGACACATTGCGACACGATCGGTAAGGTGCCCGGCGTTCGCGCTAGTGATACGAAGTTAGGCCTCCCTGGACGGGGTGGCACCCGATGCGAACGGTCTTTCGAGAGCCGACCGAAACAGAGGCATGGAGATGGAGGAGATGATGAAGAAGTGGAGCGTGATTCTGGTCGCGGTTTTGGCGACCGCATTCCTTGTTACCGCCTGCGGCGGGGAGAGTAGCGATGGCAACAACGATGTGAGTGGGGCGGAAGACCTCGTCGGTGGGGAGGACATTACGGCTTCTGACAGCACCACCCCCGCTGAGGACCTCGTAGATCCGGAGGACTCTGTCGTCCCCGATGACACAGCCTCACCCGAAGACGTCCCCGAACCCGAAGATGTCCCCGAATCCGAAGATGTCCCTGAACCTGAGGACATTCCGGCACCAAACTGCAATCCCGAGGGCAATATCGCCAACTTGAAGGCATGCTCAGAGGGCCCGGTAGACGTGACCATCAATTCGGTCACCGTCACCTACGTCTTCAATCAGGGCTACTTCATTCAGGATGCCAGTGGTGCGACTGAGGTCTACACCACGGATGAATGGGAATACGACAAGGTCACGGTTGGGCAGGTTATCAGCCTCCACGTTACCGAATATGGCAGCTTCCACGCGCAGCAGGAGATCGTTGCCAGTGACGCTCCCGTTGTAGAAGGGACCGGAGACGCTGCTGCATTCATTCTCGATATTTCCGCCGGCACCCTTCCCTCCGAAGATATTGAGAGTCATGTGGTGAGCGGCACCGGACTCACGGTTGACGCGCTGGACGGCAAGAACTTGACGATCTCTTACGGCACCGCCAATGACGTCGTCTTTCGCGCCAACGAAGCAAGCGAAACCATGTGCGTGGGGGCCACCTTCGACCTCGTGACAGGCATCGTCACACAGTTCGACGAGGAGCACCGCCTTCAGGCTTTCTTCGCAGAAGATATCACGAACCTCAACACCGATAATTGCGAAGCGCCGGTTGACGCCGACGATTCTAACTGGGGCTTTGAAGAGGGTGGCCCCAATGACCCCCCCGCCGACTTCGTGAAGAGCGGCGATGCGCTCACCGCCGAGTGGACAACCGAGATGGCTCACACCGGCGACAATGGCTGCAAACTCACCTGGACTGCACCCGACAATCAGGATCTGTTTCAGGGATACTTCATGCCCATTACCGCGGGTCAGATGGCAACCTTCCAGGTCTGGGGCATCGACAACGATGTGGCGGGACGCTTCCGCATCGCGGTTGAGTTCTACTCCGATACCTTCCTCTCTCTGAAGAAGGAATATTCCTCCAGTTACACTGAGGATAGCGCGGATTGGGCCCAGATAGACCATGGCATTGAAGCACCAGAGGGGAGCGCCTATGTGCGTGGCTTCGTTCGCCTCTACGACGTTGCTGAAGGTTGGAATGGCGAGGCCACAGTCTATATCGATGACTGGAGTCTGGTGGTCGAATAGGTCGCCGGGGTAGTGTCTTGCGCACACGCATATGGCTGGTTAGTTGATTACCATGCGGGATGATGGGATAATGCCCGCCGGATAAACGTTATTAAGGAGAGGTGACACCATGAAGTATTTCATGCAATGGACTTTGTTGGTGGTGGCTGGGGTAGCATTGGCCGCCGGATGTGGCAGCGAGGGAGGGACTAACGCAGTAGAGTGTTCGGCAAGTACGACCCAAGTGTGCGACTGCCCCGGCAGCGACGAGTTTGATGGAATCCAGACTTGCTCCGACGATGGCCAGAGCTGGGGAGAGTGTGAAGGTTGCCCCGCAAGCCCGGATGTAGTCGATCCTGATGATGTGAAAGAGCAGCCCGACGAAGTGGAGCAACCTGAAGACATTAAGACCACCGAAACCAAGGACGACACCGCAGCACCCCTCGTCTGTCTCCTCAATAACTGCGACGAGGATGCTCACTGCACCGGTTGCTCGGATGGTCGGCAGACCTGCCTGGTCGAAGAGAATCGCTGCGTCGCCTGCAATCCCACGGATGGGAGTGGCTGTGAAGATGGTGAAGTTTGCTCATCATTTGGTATCTGCGTCGAAGAGCAGTTGACCTGCCCCACCGACGATAATGGGATTCCCCTCAATCCTTGCGTCAAGAACGCGGATTGCTCTGCCTGCTCCCCGAAGCATCAGGTATGTGACACGCAGACCAATCAATGCGTAGCGTGCACGCCAACCAACACGAGCCATTGCCTCGCATCGGACACCTGCATCAACGGAGAATGCTCCCCCAAGTGTCCCCAGACCTGCAACATTGATAATGACTGCCTGGTCTGTGGTCCTCCCGACGCACCGGCTCATGCGTGCAACAACCATAAGTGCGCGCAGTGCTCCCCGACATACGATTGCCCCGCAGGCGAAATCTGTCTGCCCATGGGAGTTTGCTACCCGCCATGCGGTCTTCCGGTCGGAGCCTCCGGTTCCTGCTTCTCGGACAAGGATTGCAACTTCTGTGGAGACCCGAAGAATCCTGGGACTTTCGTCTGCAACAAGCCCGTCAACGACCCCGATGGCCACGGCTCTTGTCTTCCCGCAGCCGAAGGTTGCGCCGACCTCGGTGCTGGCGTTGCCGTGTTGCCGCCCCCATGGTCCGACTACACCCAGCTCTGCTCAGAGGACTCAAACTGCGCCAACATCAATATTGATCTCAATGTCGGCAAGATCATTCGTGACATGGCTGGTGTCGATGAAGTTGGCGGCGTTGAAATCGGCGATGCTACTGTTCAGTACGGCATGCACGAGTGTGCAGAAGTGAAGCTCACTGCCAATATCGACTGCGGCGTTTGCGTACCTTGCAACGAAGATGCTGACTGCATGCCCATTCCAGTTGATCCTCTGATTCTCCAGATCTTCTCCCAGGATCCTCTGGCTGCTATCGCCGGTGCTATCCTCATCGACATGCTCTATGGCGACAATCCCGACCACGACCTCAACTTCTACTGCCAGCCAATCGGGCTCGGCTACGGTGTTTGCGCTCCCTGCGGCAACCCACTGCAGCCTTGCGGCCAGACTGAGCCTCCCCCGGGTGACGGCAACTGTGACCACGAGGTCTGCACCGAAGGCGCGGCACTTGACCCGACCTGCGGTTCTTGTTCCAAGATCGTCTGCACCAATGACAACTACTGCTGCACAGAATCATGGGATTCAATTTGCGTCGGCCTCGTGGACCTCTACTGCTCAACTCCTTGTGGCGGCGCACCCGGCTGCGCATCCGACATCTGCACCAACGCGGAACTGCCTGCCCAGAACGCCGGATGCAGCGAATGCGTTGAGGCTATTTGCGCCCAAGACCCGTTCTGCTGCAACAAGGAGAACGGCTCCTGGGACGGTTACTGTGTAGCACACACTGAAGACACTGCCGAATGTGCAGAACTTTGCGGCGAAGTTGTGAACCCCGACTGTCCCCACGGTGAATGCGAGGAGGGAGACCCCCTAAGCATCGACTGCTCTGCTTGTGCTGCCGCGGTTTGCGCTGCTGACGGGTTCTGCTGCACGACGCAATGGGACGAGATGTGCGTCGACGCGGCTTTGGCCGACCCCAACTGCGACTGCTAGAGTAGTTCCGTAACCCTGCCTCAAAACAACAGACAACTTCCGCCGTTCCTCGTTGACCGTCCGTCCTATATCGGGTTAGCATAAGCCTATCAATAGGAGGAGTTCATGCCTGACCGCAAAGTGATAGGCCTCGCTACGGGCCTCGCCCTCATCATAACCCTCGCCACGCCGGCCCTCGCCCAAACCGGTGCGACACCCCCCGCCCCTATGGTACTGGTCTCAGACGCCGAGATTCAGGCCCTGGAAGCGGTCCTCATGGCTGAGGTGGAGAAGAATCGCGTCCGCAAATGTCTGCGCCCAGTTTTCTCCGGCAAACCCACCTCAGGACCGGCAGATGAGAAGATTAGGGGCATCATCGAAGGTGAGCTCCACCGTGGCTGTTACCAGGCGGTGGAGGAGAATGCAGATGCTGTCTCCGCCTATCTCGAAGCTCCCGTCGCGCCCGACAGCAAAGCACCGGCCGCGGTTGTTTCCGCATGTATCTCCCTCCCCGGTGCGATTCGTTCCGCAATCCAGCACGCTGATGCCTGCTCACCCTACATCTTTGGCCGGAACGGGTTACCGGAGTTGCTGCCCGTGGTTCGAGGGGGCCGCGCCCTCGCGGTGCTGATTCGTCACGAGGGCACAGCGGGCAATTGGAAAGGAGCCATCGACATGACTTTGAATGGGGTGCGCTTCTACCAGGACTTCGGTCGCGGCCCCGGCTCCTCTCTCATTGTCGCGATGGTAGCGACCGCGGCCATCGGCGCCATCGTTGATCTGGGCCTCAGCCCACTGCTGGAAAGGAGCGTACCACCCCCGGCGGAGTTTAAGATGGTGCTGCGGGGCCTCTCGGCCTTGCTTGCTACAGAGCCGCCCTATTGCGATTGCATGGGCTACGAGCGATATGGCGTACCACTCCAGTTTCTGTTGCCAGGGATGAAGGGTGAGGGTTGGGTACCACCAGGGGGATTTGACCACGGCAGCATGCCACCTGTCGACTTCCCTGCTACCAAGAGATTTGGCCTCGCCCCCGGCCAGGAAATGGCCCTTGCGTGGGTGGCTATGGAGACCGTCCATGCGCGTTTCGCTGAGATGTGCCAGACCAATCACACCACCGCGGACCTTTTCAAAGCGATGCGAGCAGCATCCGAAGAGATTATCGCTAAGCCGAGGCAATCCAGTTGGAAGAGAGCCCTCTTGCTCTTCTTTGCCAGGGACCCGCAACGGGCGCTCAGAGATTGGGTGACGGACATCCTTCAGGCCGTGGCCATTCCCTCTTTTGACAAGTACGTCATCAGATACGCACAACGCCGCTTCAAGCTGCAGGGACTGCGTCTCCAGCTCCTCGTTTCTCGCTACTCCATAGCCAACGGAACTTGCCCCTCTCTCAAGGGACTCGAGCACCACAACTTCGCGCAGGCTACCGTCGATCCTGGGTCCGGGAAACCGATGGTCATCAGCTTCCCCAAGAATGGCACGTTGAAGCTGACTCCAGCCCAGGAAACCGTCGATGCTGTGAACGATGCGGAGAGGGTCGGCTCTTATGTATTCACGTGCCCCACAAAGTAGTATGGGCTAGTCGAATCGATTGATCCTGGAATGGCAGTAAGGAGTCTTGCCGGTCTTCTCGTAGTAGTCCTGATGATAATCCTCTGCCGCATAAAATGTACCGGCGGGAACAACTTCCGTAACCACGTCATATCCCTTCTGCTTCAGCAGCCACACCAGATTGTCTGTTACGAGACGCTGATCTTCTGACAAGTAGAAGACGGCGGAGCGATACTGAGGCCCGATATCAGGACCCTGACCATCGGCCTGGGTCGGGTCGTGGATCTCGAAGAAGCGTCGGGCAAGAGTCTCGTAGGATGTAAGGGCGGGGTCGAAGAGAACCTGGACGGCCTCGGCATGGCCGGTTTCTCCCGTGCAGACGTCCTCGTAAGTTGGCTCGTACACGCGCCCACCCATGTAGCCCGACACCACGTCCAAAACGCCAGGAATCTGTGCCAGATAATGTTCAACACCCCAGAAGCAACCGCCAGCAAAATAGGCTGTCTCTCGCACCGGCTCATCTGCAGACCTGAAGTCCAGGGAAACGGAGTTTACGCAATGACGCGTATCCTTGTCGGTGAATCCTTCGCCCCTGAAGACATGGCCCAGGTGACCTCCACATCGAGCACAGACAATCTCGGTACGACTGCCATCCGCATCCACTATCTCCTGAACCGCCCCCGGCAAGGCATCATCGAAGCTGGGCCAGCCGCAGCCGCTGTCGAACTTGCTCGTGGAGGAGAAGAGCTTCGCTCCACATTGACGGCAGGTGTAGACACCGTCTTCACTATGCTCGTAGAACTTCCCAGTGAAAGGCCGTTCTGTGCCTTTATCGATGATTACCCGCTCTTCCTCCGGGGTCAACTGCCGCTTCACCATTGGTCTCTCCTTGGTGGTCTCCTGGGCAATCTCGAACTCGGGGCGATGCTCAGAGCTGCTGGCCACCGCCAGCCAGGATAGTACGAAGACCACCGCCCAGACAACATTCGCAACTCTCATCGTAGACCACATTCTCCCCCTCCACGCTCCTCGACAGAAGCCCTACCGACTCCTTGAGAAGTTGTGTCTTGATCTCCTGAACTTCAACTCTGCGACCCACAATGCCAACCTTGTGGCGACACCTAACCCCTGTGATTCTACGGAGTTACAGACTCACCCTTGACATCCGTGTGTAGGTTCTGTAAATATGGGCCCTCTTATGGCGGTAGCTTGAGGAGGAAGGGAAAGTATCATGCTGTTCGGATTTCGCTTACTAATCGTCGCGGCAGGCGTCGTTTCGGGTCAATACCCATTGGCCTCGCTTCCTGCTGGCGTCCCAGTACCCGTGACTCAGGTTCATGAATCCGGGCTTATGTCAGGTGCGTGGGTTGTTGAGCAAGATTGGGATAGTGCAGCCGAAGAAGAATTCGCAGCCTTCGTCCAGGCGCTTGGCGAAGCTCGAGAAGAGAAGGTCTTCCGGCTCGCACAGGGACTAAGGAATCCGCATATCAACCCCCTCTATTCCGAAGAGGATTCCCAACTCTACTTCGAGAACGATTGTGCGACTCTCGCATATGCTTTGCGTGCCTACTTCGCGTATAAGACGAAGCGGCCCTTTTCTTTCATCGCCAATAAGGGACGCCGCTATCGTTACGGCAATCGCCCGCGACGGTTTGGTGACTACAGCCAGTATGCCACCTTCAAGTCCCTGCTAATCAACTCCATGAGTTCCGTGAGTTCTGGCCATTTTCGAATGAATGCGGCACTTGAGGGCACTGACACCTATCCGTTGGAAATTACACCGGATAGCATTCGCCCCGGCGTAGTTTACTACGACCCCGTGGGCCACGTTCTGGTGGTCTACCGCGTCGATCGCATTACCGGCGATATCTACATGATGGACGGACATCCCGACGGGACCGTCACTCTAAAGACCTTCAGCTATCGCATGTCCCGCGGTTCAAGGCGCTCTGGGGGTGGATTCCGAGGTTGGCGGCAGTACCATGTCCTCCCCTTGGAAGGAGCTGACGGCGCGTTCATGATCAGCCGTGAACTCAATCGCGATGCGGATTACTACAGCGACATCGATCAATTTCGAAACGAATACGCCATCGCTGGGGAGCGGGTCAGCTTCCAGGAATACGTCAAGGCACAGATGCGCGACGACGGTCCGCTTCTATCTCCCCTTACCGGCCTCGAAAGGCGTCTCGACAGAGTTTGCCAGCAACTTGACGTCAGAAGCAATGATATCTCTGTTGCGCAAATTGAGGGCTGGACCGTTACTCCCCACAACGGCAAGACACCGCGCAAGGTATTTTGGGGAACATCGCACTGGCACCGCCGCAACACCGCCGCGGTAGATATCCGCCTGCGGGCCAACGTAGCTGAGTTGAGTTCCTTCGTACGAGAAGTGCTCGACCTCTCTCGGACCAATGACCCGCGCCTCGGCTGGGACGGTACCTACGGCGAGCTTGAGGCTGCAATGGTGGCTGAATTTGAGCGGGTCGCCAGTCGTTCAGAATGCCGCCCCACTTATGTCAATAGCATGGGCGAGACTATCCAACTGGAACTGCGGGATGTTCTGGCCAGAGTTAGACGAATCTCCTTTGACCCCTACCACTGCCCTGAGCGACGGTGGGGAGCCCCAAAAGAGAGTCTCGAATTAGCCACTTGCATTGAAGATGAATCTCGCCAGCACTCCTATTCCAGGCAGTCGAGCCTCCGGCGCCGCGTGCGCATGCATACTCGTGCGCCCGCACCACAGCGCTCTCGCCTCTCCTCCGAAGCCAGTCGTCGGGCCCGCCTCGTTCTTGGAATGTAGGGTCCTATTCGCCCCGACTTGTCCGGTCATCAATTAGCTCTCACGCTCATTCCACTGGCTGCAGCAACCGCTGTTCTCCAGCCTCCACGGTCAGGTCGAGTCGATTCTCACGCCACGGCACTGGGCAGGTAGCATAATCGGTGAACGCACAGGGCGGATTTGTCGCCTTGTTGAAATCCAGGATAACGCTTCCGTCGAGACCAGGTTCGTCGACCATGAGGAAGCGGCCGCCTCCGTAGGTTTCCTTCCCATTGGAACGGTCTCCAAAGACAATGAACAGGTCATGGCTGCCGTCCATAGTAACGGGCGTCAGGCTATGGATCTCACCATCCATCTTGAAATGTATCACGCCGGGAACGGTGGCTTCCTCAGTAGTATTGATGACCGTGGAGACCGCAACCAGCCTCGGTTCATCAGCCAGCACAAAAGTCCCGCGTACCCGCCAACCGGGATTGGCGGGATAATGGGGCACTCCTAGAAAACCAGACCGCAGCTTTGAATCTGCGTCGAATACCCGCAAGGCCAGCTTCCCTCCCCTCAAGATGACCATCAGCGTCAGGGGACCCACTCGCAACCTGTCGGGTTTCCCGGTTCCG
Source organism: uncultured Myxococcales bacterium (assembly GCA_964522395.1). Classification (GTDB taxonomy): domain Bacteria; phylum Myxococcota_A; class UBA9042; order CAIXZC01; family CAIXZC01; genus CALGBT01. Next base: position 18,604 of record CAZFVN010000042.1, on the reverse strand, counting down.
CCTTCGTCATCTGCCAGAAGACGCATGGTCACTGCCACACCCTCCACCTTCGCCTCGACTCCCTTCCCGGCATCGAATCTGACCCCGCTCTCAGTCAGCGTCAGAGTGCCCAGCCGCGCCGGTGCGTTACTTATGACGATGTCGTTGTCGGGGCCACTGCCCACGCTTTGTGAACCCTCCTCCAACCAATGCAATCCCGCCAGAGCCAACCAGCCATCCTCCTTTCGCAGGGACTGGTACCGCTCCTTTCGCCACTGTCGCAGCCAGGCATCGTAACCGGGGGACCAGAGGAGTCCATCGGGACCCAGAGGGACACAGGAAATTGCCATGAGGGTTGCGAGAATCGTTGCGATTCGGCGACGCTGCGTCATCTGACCTCCGGCGCATCAATCAGTGGAACGAGGTTATATTAGCGCGCATCGTGCACTATCGCCAGGGGCAGGACCTACTCCCCTTTGTTCAATGACCATCGGTTTCGTCCCGACTCCTTCGCCTTGTAGAGCGCATTGTCGGCCATCTCGATGAGGGACTGATGGCCACGCTCAGCACCCGGCAGGACGACGGCAACGCCAAGGCTCAGGGTCACGTGTTCAGAGGCACTGGAGTTACAATGAGGGATCTCCAGGCGACGGACGGAATCGCAAACTGATTGGGCGATGAAAGCCGCCCCTTTGCCGTCGGTATCCGCGAGGATGAGAGCAAATTCCTCCCCCCCATAGCGGGCCGCGAGATCGGTGGGCCGTCTGGCCCAGCTCCCGATGGCACCGGCCACTTTGACGAGGCATTCGTCCCCGGCCTGATGCCCGTATGTATCATTGTATTGCTTGAAATGGTCAACGTCGCCCATGATCAAAGCGAGGGGTTTGCCTTCCCGTCCCATACGCCGCCACTCGGCATTGAGCCTCTCATCAAATTCCCGCCGATTGGGGATCCCGGTGAGGCCGTCGACTCGGGCCAGCTTCTCCAGTTCCTCATTCGCCGACGCGAGCTTGGCATTGGTCTTGGCAACTACTTTCTGCTCGTCGAAGAGGAGCCGCGCCTTCAGGAAGTCGCGCCGCGCATAACGCTCGATGGAGTGGCAGGCCAGCATACACAGGACGTTGGACCCAACCAGAAAGAAGTTGTTGCTGATGATGACGTCCACCGACATGTCCGTCATGCCGATGGCGACAAGCTGATAGCCGAGCACCATGAGCCAGCCGGCGGAAGCGGCCCAGACAAGGCGCACTCGTAGCCACGTATAGCTGGCAATAAGGACCATAATCAAGCCTGCGTAGTAGGTCCGCCCGGTGTTTTGGGGCAACACCGCAATCATCGTTAGGATGCCCAGCCCGGCCACCACGAACCAGACAGTCGTGAGGAACTCTAGATGGCTCTTACCCCAGGGCATGTAACTAAGGACCAGCACGAGAAGCCGGACCGGCATGAAGATACCGAAGCGCAGCACCGCAGCGGCCGGCGCAGCCGCCGGCACAGTGAGAGCATCAAGCAGACCGAAAGCTGCGTAGAAGATGGCGCCGACGACAAAGGTCAGGCGGATTTGCTTTATGGACTTACGTTGGTAGTCATCCTGAAACGCACCTTCAAGCTCCCCCCGGAAGCGCAAGGTGATTCTGTTGTAGTTACTATCGCTAACCCGCCGCTGCTGCCGAACAAGGTCTGAAGTTGTCTCTCTCTGGTCGCTCACCGTTGACCACCGCCAGTATAGCGCTACGCAGGCCACTCCCGTCGGGAATCCCGCCGATCGCGCACTGCGCGCCTCTCCATTGTCCTCTGGAACTTTCGACTCAGCAAAAAAGCCCGACAATCTGGTATGCGGCCAGGGCGATGACATAGCCGAGCAATGTCAATCCACCAAATTGCAGCAAGGCGAAGCGCCACGTTCCCGCTTCCCGCCGCGTCACAGCCAGCGTTGCCATGCACGGTGTGGCAATCAGTAGAAAGAGAATCAGGGCAACCCCGGCAGCCGGCGAGTAATCGCGGCGAATGTACTCACTAAGTGAGTCTACTCCGTCCTCCTCTTCGCCGCCGAGGGAGTAGACAATTGCCATTTGACTGACGAATACCTCCTTGGCAGCGAAGGAGCCGACCATGGCAACGCCCAGCTTCCAGTCGAAACCAAGAGGCGCGATAACAGGTTCCATGACGGTTCCGATCTGCCCAGCGACTGAAGCACGCAAGGCCTCTCCTTGTCGAAGCTGTTCCACTTCGCTTTCGGTTACTTCCCCAGGTGACAGCGCCGTGCCATGGGCGACGACAGTCAGTTCACCAGTTTCCAGGGCGCGGTCGACTTCATAGGAATCTAGCTGCGGGTAGGCGGTGATTACCCACATCACCACGGAGATACCCAGGATTACGGTTCCCGCCTTGCGTAAGTAGAGCCAGGACCTTTCCCACATCTTCTCCACCAGGGCGCGCAGGGTCGGGATACGGTAAGGGGGCAACTCCATAACGAAGGGAGTATCCTTGCCCTTGAAAACTGTTCGGCGCAGCACCAGAGCCAAAAGCAATGCGACAATGGCCCCGAAGAAGTAGATACCCCACAACACTGGCGCACGCCAGGCGGGAGGGAAGAAGGCGGGAACGAGGAGCAACCAGATAGGCAGGCGAGCGCCGCAAGACATGAGCGGCAGCACGAACATGGTCAGCAGGCGGTCCTTCTCATCTTCCAGTATACGAGTGCCCATTATGCCCGGAATGGAGCAGCCCAAACCGCAGACCATGGGAATGAAGCTCTTACCATGAAGCCCGAATCGCCTCATGAAGCGGTCCATAATGAACGCCCCGCGAGCCATGTATCCAGTATCTTCCAGAAGTGCCAGTCCGAGGAAGAGCAAGACGATGTTTGGCACAAAGACGACGACTCCGCCCACGCCCCCAATGAGTCCATCAATCAGCAGCGAGCGCAACCATTCCAGCTTCCCGTCTGGCCAGACCGCCATCAGCCAATCCCCAATGACGCCAAAGAGCGACTCGAGCCAGCCCACCGGGAAATCGCCCAACGTGAAGGTCGCCCAGAAAAGACCAAACATGAGCGCGAGGAAGATCGGCAGACCGAGTACCCGGTGGGCCAGAAACTGGTCGACCCGGTCAGAGCTGGCGCGTGCGTCGGCGCGGGCCTTGGCGCGTAGCGCACGGTGGACGAATCTCGATGCACCATCGAAAAATGCGCTGGCCAGGGCAACAGCAATATCCTGCCCCATGGATGCCTCAACCCGGGTGCGAGTCTCGTCCACGGAACGTTGCAGGTCATCCCCCGAGTCGACTCTATCAATCTCTTGCCCGGAAACCGTCCCCGCCAGAAGTTGTACCGCGATATACTCGGCTGGCAGAGAAGAACTCCCTCCTTCACCAACAAGGCTCGCCAGGGAGCGAACAGCAACCGCCAGTTCACCGTGAAAGAGAGCTGGTCGCTCGCTCTCCAAATGACCTGCCAGAATCCGCTCCAACTCCATGAGGAGAGCGTCAACCCCCTCCCCCGTGTGGGCCACCGTTTCCACCACCGGTCCCTGCAGCGCGTTGGTCAACTCGGCAACATCAAGAACCTGGCCAGCGGCGCGCGCCTCATCCGCCATATTGAGGCAGAGAATGGCTGGAATCCCGGCCAGTTGGACCTGCAAAAAGAAGGAGAGCCCACGCTCAGGCGCGCTGGAGTCAACTACGATTACCGCTGCCGCAGGTCGATGGTCCAGAAGCTGTTCACGCGCTACCTTCTCCTCGGCAGACCACGGCTCAAGCCCGTAAGTGCCGGGGAGATCCTCGAGAAGAACCGACTTGTTGCCAATTTCCAGCCGACCCTCACGGCTCTCCACGGTCACCCCGGGATAGTTTCCGACGTGCTGGCGCGCCCCGGTGAGACGGTTAAAGAGGGAAGTCTTGCCAGAGTTCGGGTTTCCTGCCAGCACCACTCTGGAGATGGAATCACGATTGATAGATGAGGTCATGGGCTACTTGTTCTCGGGTGGAATTGGACGAACCATCAAAGCCTCTGCCTCGTGCCGCCGCAGCGCGATCTGACTGGAGCCCAGCCGGATCCAGACGGGATCGCCACCGGGAGCAAATCTCTCTATCGTCACCGCCGTGCCGGGAAGCATACCCATATTCAAGAGCCGCTGTCGCACCGCACCGTGTGACCCGATGCGCGTCACGGAGCCCCGCTCACCAGCCGCCAACCCAGTCAACGATTGATCTCCGACTGCGCCGGCACCGCTGCGGTCGCATCCATGCTCACACTCTTCACAATCTTCATTGACGATTGGGCACTGATGAAAGCGGTCGAGGAAATCGTTTTGCCCCTGGGGACAAGTATCGACGAATTCAAAGAGGCTGACCATCCGGTCCATGGTCTCGCTGGAGAGTGAATGCTCCATGGCACAAGCTTCAGTCTCTGCAACTTCCTCAGGAAGTCGCAGTACCTTTCGGAAGAAACGAAAGAGCACGCGGTGCCGCGCCAGAACATGTCGCGCAGCGGTCATCCCTTCGGGGGTCAGATCAACGTACTCTCGTTGAATGTACTGCACCAGCCCGAGGTCAGCCAGACGCTTCATGGCGGGGGAAACGGAACCTGGCCTGACACCACGCTCGGACGCGATGTCACGGACTCGTGCTACCTTGTTGCGCTCAACCAGAAGATAGACTGTCTCCAGGTAATCTTCCAATGCTGGCGTCAACTCGGCAACCTGACTCATGGCCCCCCCTCTGTTAGACATATCTTACAAATCGACGTTCGTCTGTCAATGTCCAATGTCGCTTTTTCCCGAAGACGCGGTTGTGGCGTGGAGAGTGGCCTGCTAGACTTCGCAGCACTAGCGCCGGAGACCCATGAACACCGAGCGGATCCCCAATCTCGTCCACTTCGTCTACGGTATGCAGGAGGACCGGGGCGACCGGCCCTTTTCCCTGGTCCACTACGTCGCCTTTAGAAGTGCCCTGGAGATTCATCGGCCAGACCGCATATGGCTTCACACCGGCTACACGCCATCTGGGCCCTGGTGGGAGGCCATCTCCTCCGACGTAGAAGTGCGTATCGTGGCCATTCCCAAGACCGTTCAGGGGAACCGGTTGGACCGTCCGGAGCATCGTAGCGACGTCGTTCGGCTCGAGGCGCTACTTGAATTTGGTGGCCTCTACCTGGACATGGATACCGTTAGCGTTCGGTCCATTGCGAAGTTGCGAAGGTTCCGCTGCGTGCTTGGCGAAGAGACCACTCCGGGCAGTGGCTCTCACGGCCTCTCTAACGCAGTAATGATGGCTGAGCCCGGCAGCTCTTTCTTCCGCCGATGGCTCGAAGAGTACGCCACTTTCAATCAGGACTACTGGAACACCCATTCAGTTGTCCTGCCCCGACTTCTAGCGGAGCAGGCTGCCCCCGGGGTGATACATACTGAACCAGCCAGGAGCTTCCACTGGCCCTCCTGGGATGATGCCGGTATCAAGGCACTTTTTGCCGAAGATCGATCCTATCCAGATGCGTACGTCCACCATCTCTGGGCAGGGAAGACGTGGGAGGCCCACCTGGCAGGACTTACTCCAGAGCATATCTTTGCCGTGGACACAACCTACAACCGCTTGGCCCGTCCCTTTCTACAGCAGTTCCAAATTTGATGGAGAAACCAGACCTGGCCGCTCCGGTCAATAGCTATATGGTGGTTCCAACTCGACAATAAGGGCGGCCTTGGGATAGACCTCCTTGAGACCCTTTTCGACGCGCCTGACCGCCTCATCTGGTTCGAGCACCGAGGGCTTGGCCTTTAGATCAATGACAACATTGATCTCCTCCCCCCAACCTACAATTCGCAAGTCGTGAAAGGAATCTAGGGATTCGTCTCCGGCGACCAGACTCCTGATCAAAGCCTCGACTGCAGCATATGCCGGGTGCGAGTCGTTAACCGGATCAGGATGGACACAAACCGACCCGTGCCTACCCTTGCCGACCCGCCTCTCTACCTCGTGAGTAATAGAATGGAGGTCAGCCGACGAAAGACTGTCCGAAGTCTCGACGTGGAGGGAAACGAAGCGGACATCACCGTATTGATGGATGACTACATCGTGCACTCCCCTGACCCCGGCAACCTCTCGGGCAATGTCCTTCACTTGCGTCACCTCTTCAAACGAGGGCGCCTGGCCGACGAGGGGATGGATAGCACTGCTCGCCACGGTAAATGCAACCCAGATCAAGAAGAGCGCCACACCAATGCCCGCGAGGGCGTCGACCTGAGGCCATCCGTAGCCTGCGGCCACCACGCCGATGACCACCAATCCAGTGGAAATCGCGTCTGACCGATGGTGCCAGGAATCGGCCTCGAGACTTGTACTTCCGCTGGCGGCCGCCAGCGCACTGGAGAAACGGGACATCCATTCCTTCACAGCGATGGTCGAAATGAGGGCAGCAACAACCCACCAGCTTGCTGTGACCGGGGAAGGAGAGAGTAACCTCTCCACGCCCGCTCTGCCGAACTCCAGTCCAGCCACACCGAGCAGCACCGCGATCACAATGGTGCCTATCAACTCTGCCCGGCCATGACCAAAAGGATGCTCTTCATCCGCCGGTTGACGGGCAAAATAGGAGCTGACAACGAGGACCACGGAGGTGAGGCTATCTGAAAAGGTGTGGGCGGCATCGGCGATCACTCCAATGCTCCCTGCGGCAAGGCCGATCACCAACTTGACCACGGCGAGTAGTGTATTCACGACGATACTTACATACCCGCCCAGCAGGCCATAGGCTGCCTTGCGCTCCCCAGGGTCCGGGAAATGTCTGCCGCCGAAACTCCGTACTAGAAATCGGGTAATCGGCCCCATTCTCACCCTGCTATCGATCGCCATCTCGCCTCGCACCCTCTTTCACTGCACACTAATGATGTCACCGCACACTGATGATGCACTCTATTTACAATGTCACAGCACATTATTGATGCCCGCGGGAGTAGATTGCAAGGGGCCACCTCTTTCAAGCCACCGGGTTTGGCAGCGCCCGCCCCTGAATCCCTGCCAATAGATTGCGCGCCGCCATTTGCGCCATGCGATTACGAGTAGCGTGGCTGGCACTTCCGATGTGAGGCACCACAAGACAATTATCGAGACTCATTAGGGGGTGATTTGCCGGCAACGGCTCCGGCTCCGTAACATCAAGTGCCGCAGACGCGATCTGCCGGGATCGGAGTGCATATTCGAGAGCATCCTGATTCACCAGCTCACCCCTCGCCGTATTGACCAGGATGGCGGTGGACTTCATTAGCGAAAGCTCTTTCTTCCCGATGAGGTGGTGGGTCTCGTTTGTGGAAGGGGCGTGTATTGAGACGAAATCCGACTCCTCCAGCAACTCGGAAAGGTCGCGGCGCGAGGCGTTTAGTTCTGCTGCCCCCTGCGGTTTAGTCTTCGGGTCCGCGAAGAGAATACGCATGCCAAACCCCGTCCCCCGTCGGGCAACCGCGCACCCGATACGACCAAAGCCGACGATTCCTAGAGTGGCCCCGTGCAGATCATGTCCCAACAGCACTTTGGGGCCCCACGTTTCCCACTTCCCGGCTCGAATGTAGTCCACGCCCTCCACGACTCGTCGTGCCGCCGCGGCCATCAAAGCGAAGGCCAGATCCGCGGTGGTCTCAGTGAGAACTCCTGGCGTATTGCCCACTGCGACCCCTCGCTCCTGGGCGGAATCAAGATCGATATTGTCGTAGCCCACGGCCATATTGCTCACCACTTTGAGTTGCGATCCAGCCGCCTCCAGCAGCGGCCCATCGATGCGGTCGGTCAACATCGACAGGATACCGTGAGACCCCGCCACGCAGTGACACAGTTGTGAATGGCTCGGAGGCGTTGGCTCAGGCCAGACGGAATAGTCGCAGTGCCCCTCCAATACCTCCAAACCGGCGCGTGGAATGTCCCTGGTGATGAAGACCTTTTTGTGCACCATGAAGCCCCTCGTCAGTGAGCACCGTCATTGATGATACGGGCCCCCGTCAAGTGCAGGAAACCGCAAAGGAGAGCAACAATTCCGTAGCCCCAGACTATGTGCGTCAGATGGAGGCCTAGAGTCGGCGAGTGAATTACGCCAACTGCACTCAGCGCCATGGCCGCGACCGCGACGATGGCCGCCCGCAAAGGCTTGTGGTCCAAAAGGAAAGCAGCCAGTGAACCCCACAGCAAACCGATGATTATCGAGCCATTAAAGAGGGCCGCATGCCCAACTACATGCGCCCCTTGCAACTTCATCGCCGTGATCGTCTCTGGCGAGAAGATGATACCTCCATCCCCTGCCAGTACCTTCGCCAAACTCATCCACTTAGTCATCAGCAGGTTTGAAACATGGGGTACCATGGCGATTGCCACTGCCATTGCATACTTCGACTCGTTGGCAGAAAATGCCTGCCCGGTGATGACAATGCCAATGAAGACCAACATCGGCGCCACCGCGGCCATGGGTATCAGGTGGTGGAGAAAGGCGACGAGGCCAAAAACAGACCCGACGAAGAAGACAATCCCTACCGCTGCCCCGTAACCGGTCCGCGCGCCCAATCGCTTGTAGCCAGGATGGCCGATGTAGACAGTGGTGGGAAAGGCCGAGCCGAAGAGAGCCCCGATTACTGTGCCGGCGCCGTCGGCAAGCTGACAAGCTGCCACCGGATACTTGTCACCCGCCGCCTCGGCAGACTCCACGTTGTTCATGGTCTCGATGAAATTGTAGACTTCAGCCGGCACGACGATGGCCAGAATCCAAGGATTGCCAAAGAGGGCTCGCGCTCCTGCTACGAGGTCCCCCACTACCGGTACTGGCATGAAGATACCGGTGTTTTCGAAACTCACGGAACTATGTCCCGTTCCGAAGCCGACCAGGGTGCCGACCACTATCGCTGCCAACCCCGCTGGTATCCCCAGGGGCAACCGGTACATCGCCACGAGACCAACGAATATTATGGCCAGGGACGAGAACCCGACAATGGGGTTCTCAAATATCTCCGCCAATGGCACTGTTGCGATCCAGACCAACGCAATCCCGGCCAGAGTACCCAGCATACCCGGTCGTGGCAGGTGCTGCTTCAGCCATGGCCCGAGGACGGCTCCAGCCGCCTCCAGCAACCCTCCAAATAGCGCCGCGGCCATGCCAACGCGCCATGCCAGGAGCCCTGCCTCCTGAGGAGTCAAACCTTCGGCCATACCCTGCTCAGCAATCGGCTTCATTATCAAGAAGAGGTAGACGAAGAGAATCGGCGTGGAAATGCCGTAGGGAAGCGCGGTGACATCGCCTCTTCCCGTCTGCCTCGCTACACGGCGGGCCAGCCACGAGTAAAATCCAAGTCCCAGAAGAAGCGATACTCCAAGCCCGGGAAGAATGCGCCCAAAGACGATTTCGGGGGGCATGTTCAAGACGTAGACACAGACACCCGATATGATGATCATGTTGGCCAGATTATCGGCAAAGAGCGCCCAGAATCCGTTCAGATCCCCGCGACAAAAGAGGAGGCTCTTTCCTCCGCTGCTATTCGCCAGATCGCCCACGTAGACCTCGTCTCGGTTACGTAGTTTTGTATACAACCCGCCGCTACGCAAGTAAAGCACGGCCACCGACAACAGAGCGGGACCACCTCTCTAGATGACCGCTTTGTTGGAATCTGCTAGGCTGATGACTCACGAGGGGACCATGAAGTACGCAAACATGATCAGATATATATTGCCCCCGCTCGTCGCCCTCGCTATTGCCCTTCCCAATTTGCCCGGCGAAGAGCGCGTCTATGAAGCCCAGCCACCAGAATCTGGCAACCTCCTCGAGTTCTTCGCGCCCCAAGAGTTCAACGGCGAAGTCGATTCCGGCTGGGTCTTTTACGATGTTGCGTTGCTCCAGGAGTCACTCCGCATATCGCTGCGCAAGGATGAGCAGAAGTACTGGGTCTACTTCATTCCGGCAAGCAACCCGCGCCGCCTTACTGCAGATTGTCAGAGGAAGTACTGTGTTCACGTTCCCACCTATCCGCAAAACGACGCCACCTTTGTGCAGGTAGCAAGAAGAATGTCCGAGATTCTAGCGGCTAACCTAGACGCCGGCCATTCCCTCTTCACGGAAAGGACCAGACCGACCAACCTCCCAGCTCCCTGGTATGAGATCGGTTTTCTCCTGGTCGTCGGCACGCTGGCACTTCTGACCTGGCGCGGAATTCGAGCGACCATCGAGGGCCGGGAGTGGTCTGCCGGTCTTCTGATTGCTCTGTTCGGGACTAGCTTGTGGTTCCGACTCACTTCCGTCGTTCACGGGCCGCTCCATAACAACCACCACGGCGCCGAGGAGTTGGACTACTGGCTCGTACCTCCGGAGAGCCTCTTTCCCAGCTATTACGGGCGCGGCTTTCAGGCCGTTTCCGACCTCATCTTCTCGCTCCTCCCTCGCACTTACAACAGCTTCATGCTGGTCGCCGCCGTGGTCGGGGCACTCTCTTGCGTCATGGCTGCCCTGGTCACCCGCGAACTGACCGCCAGTCGCCGCCTTGGCTGGTTCGCAGGTTTTGCTCTGGCCCTCCATCCCATCGCCAACCGGGTGGCCGCGAGTGAGAGTACCTTCAACTTCGCAGTGCTCTTTGCACTACTCTCTCTCTGGGGTCTGCTACGCTACCGCAAGGGCGCTTCGGACATTCACCTTCTGCTCGGTCACGCAGCCCTCTTCCTCGCTGTCGTCTGCCACATTCTAACGCTCTCATTCGTCCTGCTCCCGCTCCTTGTTCTACTCATTCCTGCCAGACCCACGCGTTCCTCTTCCCGCCTCCTTCAACAACTCATCGCATTAGCCGCCAGTGCCCTCCTCGCCCTGCCCCATGCTCTCTATGAGTGGCAGGCTGATCTGGTCCGTTCCAGCGCCGTCTCGGACCCAGGCAAGCTGTTCGAGGTCATAAGCGGATATGGAAACTTGCTGCTCGACCCTGTGGAAACTCCCTGGCTCTTGCTCCTGTTGGCCCTCCCCACCCTGCTGCTGCTCAAGCGCAGGGAGTGGCGCCTCTTTATCCTGCTAGCCTCTCTCCTCATCGGCACCATCCCTTTCTATCTGGTTCATGTCAGCTTCAGTGACCTCGTTCGCTATCAGGTATTCCCCGCCACCATCTCCGTTATTCTTGCGGGAGTCGGGGTGGAATTGCTCCTTGACCTGGTTCCCTCCAAGCGTCTCAAAGTGGTAGCTACCGTCTCTCTCGTTGCGCTCCTCGCCTTGAACTGCGCCATCCTCTCCCCTGCCACCAATCGCCATGATGCAGGCTCTCAGGAATACGAGACGCTGCGCCGCTGGGCCGACGACATGCCCCAGAGCGGGATGTTGATTCTGCCCCGTGAGCTCGACGCGCATGTTCGCTTCCACAGCTATTTCCCCGCGCTCATATTGCAGGATCGCGGGCTCGCCTATACGGTGGTGACAATTCCCGAATTTGAGAGGATGTTCGCGCAGGGCGGATGGCCCGATGAGCCGGTTCTATACTATGAAGGCCTGCAATTGCTCTGGACCGTGGCCACCGACGATCCGAGGAATCCAGAACTCCATGGCCAGATTGGCCCGATCATCGACGATACCGTCCGCATCAAACAGTACGCGGACAGAAGTGCAACAAAGAGTGAGCAGATTATCGTTCCAACTATCAGCCGTGACTTTGCCACCGAATTCACTGAGCTCCCGGCCAACCCGACCATCACCCTCTACCAACTACGGCCGTAGCCGAAGGGATCTCAGCAATGCCAATTCACCATATCCGGGGCCGGAACCCGCGTCCCGTCATGTGCCTACGTATTTTGAATATACGCCTCGAGCGAAGGCTTCGTCGGACGTCTCGTCGACGATCGCGCGACCATCGGGGAAGAGGATGAGGGAGACTCCCTCGCCCTCAAAACGCAACATATGCTCGTTGGCAAAAACCTCTCCGAGTCCTTCTAATTGAAGAGCCATTTGTTCGAGGTCGAGGACTCGCGGAGAGGCGGGCCGCACTTGCACCGCCGAACAGATGACCTCAGTTTGGCCCCGTACGTCCCGGGCCAGGTATTGGTAGGTTCCGGCGCACGCCTGACAATCTCGACGAGGTTCAATATGGATGGTTGTGAAGGAGTTTAGCCAGAGGTCGAGGGAAACGAGGTCGGGGGAGAGATGCTCGTCGGCACCGACCAGAAGCTTGAGCACTTCAGCCACCTGTAACGCAGCCACCGCGGTGGGAGCAGATGCGATGACCCCGGCGGTCTCGCAGGTAGGTAACCGTCCATCGGGGATGCCGGGAACGAGGCAACTGAAGCAGGCGGTAACGCCGGGTCGGATGACCATTACCGCACCGTGGGCTGACACAGCCCCACCGTATACCCAGGGGATATCGGATTTCAGGCACGCATCGTTGACCAGAAGACGGGCCTCGAAATTGTCCAGTCCGTCCACCACTACATCGGCCCCGTCAATCAAACTCAGGACATTGTCCGGGCCGATATCTGCCACCACTGCCTCCACTTCGATGCCACTATTCGCGGCAACAAGTTTGCGCTCAGCGGCAATTGCCTTTGGTAGACCGGCAGCTACATCTGCTTCGTCAAAAAGGTGTTGGCGCTGGAGGTTGTGGGTCTCAATGATGTCACGGTCGACAATGCGTAGCCGCCCTACTCCCGCGCGGGCCAGCAAGCCGGCGCTTAGCGTTCCTAAGGCACCGCAACCGAGCACCACAACAGCGCTCTGCTCGATACTTGTTTGCCCCAGTTCACCGATGCCATCGAATCGTTGCTGTCGGGAATATCGGTTCGCCATGCGGTACCTCCCTCTTCTGCCTCACCAGCCTCGCTCCGTTGCCCCGGCCAGAGGCCAGAGGCCGCCTCACCAGACTCTACGAGGCCTTCTTCACACCCATGACCTTGGCAACAACAAAGGTAATGAACACGGCGCCGAAGCTGAAGAGGGCCCCCATCTTGACGCTGTCGAGAATGTCCCCTGGAGGGAAGGCAACAACGCTGACGAAGAGCGCCACCGTGAAGCCGATGGCCGCGGCGAATCCGACCACAACCAGGTCCTTGGTGCCCATCCCTTCCGGCAACTGCAGACCGAAAAGCTGGCCGAGCTTCGTCATCAGAACGATCCCAACAGGCTTCCCTACGATCAGGCCAGCCAGAACCAGCCAGGTACCGGTACCCATGGCCGAGAGTGCGACTCCCGCATTGACGAAACCGAAGAGTCCGAGGATTAACTCCACCGGGTTCTTCCACCAGTGCTCCATGACGTTGAGAGTATCCTTACCCTCCGACTCCCCCGGAGCCCATATGCCGAGGTCGGTATGTTCGTGCGGTAGACACCATGCAAGTGGCACCAACGCAAGCGCAGGGTGAATCCCCCCAAAGAAGAATCCGAACCAGGAGAGAGCTCCAGGAACCAGCAGATAGGCCCAGAAGTTCGTTATGTTCAGCTTCTTCCAAAAGATCAGTGCGGTGGCAATTGACGCTCCCACAAAGGTTGCAAAGACGATCATCGGATGGGCCTCGAGAAAGCCAACCCCGATAAGTTCCCCAAAATTCAACATGAGCGGCTGCGGGTAAAAAGCCGCAAGCACAATCAATCCGCCCGCGTCATCAGCAATCGCCAGCAAGAGCAGAAAGACGATCGGAGCCGGCGTCTTGCCGTTGGCATCGGACTTGCCCCAAATCATCTTGGCTACAAGGTAGGAGAACGCGATGTCGGTGGCCATGGGAATGGCCCAACCTGGCATCAGTTCGGGCATCAGTATCTTCGCCCCGACGATATAGATAGCCGCCGGCCCGACCATACCACCAATGGTCGCCATGAGCGGCAGGCTCGCGGTGCGAACGCTGGAAAGCGAACCGCCAGGCAACATCGCCTCGCGGATTTCCTTGCCGGCAAGGAGAAAGAAGAAGGCCATGAGGACATCGTTGACCGCGAAGTGAAACGCATGATTATGCGCCACCGCATGGTAGGAGTGTTCAGCGACATTGGCCCAAATAAGTGCGAGGCCGGCGCCGAAAATCAAGAAGAGAGAGTTTTCCAGCAGGAAGGTGATGGCCCCGCCTTTCTTTTCGTGCGACATGACATCCCTCCAGCCCTGCTGTGAACATTAATAGCGCTTGTGCGCAGGGGTTTTACGAGTATCTATATCGAACCGCGCGCTCTGTCAACCGCTAGGTCAGCAAAGCGTGTGCGCACCGCTGTTGCCTCCCACGCGCATTTCCTGTCTAATAGACTTAATATTTGAGGGAGGGCTCCGTGCTCCAGCCTACTCGTGCGCTACTTTCTTGCATCTTACTTCTGCTTTGCGGTTGCTCCACGCCCCCAGGCGGCACGCCGGGAAATGATATTATCGAGGAGCTCCCCCTCGATCTCAAACTGGACCTCACGTTTGACCTTCCTAGCGTCCCGCCAGACCTGCCGCTCCGCCAGGAAATCCTGGCGCCAGACGGTTACTCGGACACACTGTCCAAGGAGGATGTCGAGCCCGGTTGCGCGGCCGGCGACGGGTGCTTTCTCGATCCTTGCAACGATAATGAAGATTGCCTGGGCGGATGGTGCGTCGGTCACATGGGCGAAAGCGTTTGTACACAGCAGTGCGAATCGGAATGCCCGCCCGGATGGTCCTGCCAGCAGATTCCTGGCACCGCACCAGACGTGGTCTTCATTTGCGTTTCGGACCACGCCACCCTCTGCCTGCCCTGCTCCTCTGGAGTTGACTGCATGGGAGCTGCAGGCAACGACGGGGCTTGCCTTGATTACGGTGATGAGGGCTCATTTTGCGGCGGGATTTGCGTCGTTGACGAGGACTGCCCCTGGGGTTTTTCGTGTCTAACGACGGTTACAGTGGATGGCGTCGACATTAAGCAGTGCGTGGCCGATGCAGGGGTCTGTCCTTGTACTGGAAAGTCAGTTGCCCTCGGACTGTGGACCCCTTGCGCCGTCTCTTCCCAGGAGGGTGTCTGCAGCGGTAAGCGGGTCTGCACTGAGGATGGCCTCTCAGACTGTGATGCCTCTACTCCGGCCCCTGAAATCTGCGACGGTATGGACAATAACTGCGACGGAGATATCGACGAAGAGAGCTGTGACGATGAAAACGAGTGCACCGACGACATCTGCCTGGGCGAAGAGGGATGCAATCATACTCCGGTGGAGACTGGCGAATGCAAGGATGGCGACCCCTGTACTGTGGCAGACCACTGCGAAGAGGGAATCTGCGTCGGCGACTCCATAGAGTGCGATGACGATAATCCCTGCACAGAGGATTCCTGCACTGCCACCGGAGGGTGCGAATTTGACCCTATCTTCGGCCCCTGTGACGATGGCGACCCTTGCACCGCCGGCGACCTTTGCACTGATGGAGAGTGTGGTGGCACGGCGGTGGACTGTGACTGCGTCGAGAATGACGATTGTCTCCCGCTGGAGGATGGAGACCTCTGCAATGGCACTCTCCATTGTGATACCACCGCCCTCCCCTACCGCTGTCGCGTTGAGGAGGGGACGATTGTAGAGTGCCCGGAACCGACCGGGCCCGACTCCCCCTGCCTGGTTTCCTCCTGCACCCCGGCCACCGGGCTCTGCCTGACCGCCGGGGCCAATGACGGGGCCCCCTGCTCCGATGGCGACCTCTGCACCATGAACGACTCTTGCGCCAATGGCGACTGCCTCGGAGGTGCACAGGTCAATTGCAATGACGGCAACCCCTGCACAGACGATTCGTGCAGTGCGGATGAAGGCTGCCAATACGCTGACAATCAGGCGTCCTGCTCGGACGGTAGCGCATGCACCGTCTCAGACACCTGTGGCGCCGGCTCTTGCGGCGGGGGGTTCCCCCTCGATTGCGACGATGACAACGGTTGCACGACTGATAGCTGCGACGAAGAGTTCGGCTGCCTCCACAAACCGACAGCGGGCGCATGCGACGACGGCAATAAGTGCACTATCAATGACCAGTGCAGTGGCGGCGGGTGTGCGCCTGGCGATCCGGTAGTTTGCGACGATGACAATGTCTGTACTGCTGATGCTTGCGACCCGTTGCAGGGGTGCTTACACCTGCTTAGCGACGCGCCGTGCGACGACGGCGATATCTGTACCACCGGCGACCACTGCCACCTCGGGTCGTGCATTGGTGGAGGGTCGCTGCCTTGCGATGATAACAATCCGTGCACCGACGATAGCTGTAGTGGCGAGACGGGCTGTGCGTTCACTCCCAACTCCAACCCTTGCGATGATGCCAACGCCTGTACCGCAAATGACCTTTGCGGCAATGGCTGGTGCGCGGGCACAGCAACTCCCTGTTTCGACGATAACCCCTGCACGGACGACATGTGCAACCCGGATGACGGTTGCTACTTCGTCGCCAACTCTCTTCCCTGCGACGACGGTAGCGCGTGCACCCTGGATGACCAGTGCCAGGACTCCGCTTGCCTCGGTGGGGTGGCCCCCGACTGTGACGACAAAAACATCTGCACCGACGATGAGTGTCACCCCAGCTTCGGGTGCCAGCACGCAGCCAACACGATTCCCTGCGACGATGGCAATGCCTGCACTGGAAACGACCTTTGCGCCGACCAGGCTTGCAGCCCCGGGACGCCTCAGGTCTGCGATGACGATGACACCTGTACCGACGATTCGTGTGACCCCAATTCAGGTTGTATCTTCGCCCACAACAATGTTCAGTGTGACGATGCCGACGCGTGCACCGAAGACGACGGGTGCGACCAGGGTACTTGCAGCGGTGACCCGGTCGATTGCGACGACCAGGAAGCCTGTACGACCGACGGCTGCGACCCCGATTCCGGTTGCACCCACGCCGCTGTGGCCGATGAGACAAGCTGCGGAGCCAACCATTGGTGCCAGGGGGGCGTCTGCACTGAGAAGGCCCCTCAGACCGTTGTTATAGACACACACAACTATAACGGAATGACTGGATGGCCCTTGCAGTTCGGCACCAAATACTGCCAACCCACCACGGACCAGCAGCAGTTTGACGCGCTCTGTCAACTGGCCGGCTACAACAAGGCAATCGATTGGCAGACCGAGTCCAAATACATCAACAACTGCTATTGTTGGGGCTCATGCTCCGGATTCAAATGGCAGTCTAACTGTTGCGGCGGATGGCAGACGCAAATCATGGTCACTCAGGTGACCTGCTCGAAATAGGGGGCAACAATGATCACCAGGATTGACGCTGAACAGATTACCCGGGTTGCGAATCTCGTACGCCCCCTTCCGGAGGTAGCCGGCTTCGATTTTTGCGGCCCCGGTCTTGGTAACGAACTCTTCCCTAGAGAGGGGCAGGCCTGGGCCATCGACTACTTCTTCCCGGTGACACTCCATCACTATGGATTCTGGACTGACGATGAGGCTGGATACGTTGAGCCCTACTACGGGACCTTAGATGGAGAGAGTCGCAAAGGCGCGGAATTCATGTTCAGAGCCCTCTTCAAGACAGCCCTCGATTTCCCCGCGTTCCTCTCGGCGGACCGCCAGGCTTCAGCCACGCGTGAGCAATTGGCCGCGGCCCTCTCTGAAGATGATGGTGAGTGCCGCCTACCCATGTTTGACTCTCACCTGGAGTTGACCAACCGTTACGGCCAGTACCTGCTCGCCCGCGATCTCGACCCTCAACGCATAGTCGAGGAATCCAACCGCGCAGAATCCCCCATTAAGAAGTTCGTGAGTATCTTGCGCAACATTCCTGGATACGCCGAGGATCCACTTCAGAAGAAGCTCTATTTATTGGCGATTATATTGAAGAACCGGCCAGAGAAGTTCCTCGATATTGGCGGCGATGACTTGCGACCGGTGGTCGACTATCACATCCAGCGTACTTTTCTGCGAACGGGAATGGTCGAGGTTGCCGACGGGCCCCTTCGTACCAAGATCTCAGGCCGCCGCTTCCTCACTTCCTCCGAAGAGGAGCGCATACGGCGCCACGTTTACCAGGCCGTGGACCAACTCTGTCGCGAGTCGGGCAAAGATGTCGCTGCCATCGACTGGCTCTTCTTCAAAATGCGCAAGACCTGCCACGAGATGCAGGCTCCCGACTGCCCGACCTGTCCGGTACGCGACGTCTGTAGAAAGCACGTCGAGTTATTCCAGCCGGTATTGCGAACCACCTATTACTAGGAGCTTCTCAGCCCTCAGGAGACCTCATGCGTCGCATCTTTGGGATAGTAGCTGCCATCTCGCTCTTCTTTGCCGCGTGTAGCACCGATTCGTCGCCTCTTACCGGTGATACCAAAACGACTGATGATAGCCGTGCTCTTGATAGCAATGGGGACGTCACCATTGCGTTGCCTGATCAGTCGACGCCTGACCTCTTGGGGGACCTGCAGCTACCCGATTTTGCCCTGGCCGACAACCAACCTGAGATCCCACCCCTGAATTGCCTCCCAGGCGAAGGCTGCTTCCTCGACAAATGTACCGAAAACGGTCAGTGCCAATCGGGCTGGTGCGTAGAGCATATGGGCGAAGGCGTCTGCTCTCAGGGCTGCAGCGAAGAGTGCCCTCAAGGGTGGACCTGCAAGCAGGTCGGCGCTAGCGACCCCGACCTCGTATACGTCTGCGTCTCGGATCATTCCAACCTGTGCAAGCCCTGCTCATCCACCGACGGCTGTAAAGCAGTCGGCGGTGCCGATGATGTTTGCG
>CAZFVN010000041.1:29837-38273 GCA_964522395.1 uncultured Myxococcales bacterium | reverse complement strand
GGGCATGCGCGCGGCGGGGGGTCTGGACATGGGCCTGCGGGGTGAGCTCGCGGATCGGCGCGCGCCGCCTCCGCTGGGGGGCACGGGCTGGCCCGGCGCGACCCACGCCTCGCTGCCGATCCTCCGGGCCGACCCCCAGGCCCCCCGACACGCCCCGGAGCTGCCGGTCGAGGCGCGGCTCGGATCCCGGGAGGTGGTCGGCGTCCTGGACGAGGCCCAGGCGAGGGCCGAGGCGGCTCGCTGCATGATCTGCGGCAGCTGCGGCTCCTGTCGGGCCTGCCTGGACACGTTCGGCTGCCCCGCGTTCTTCGTCAGCGGCGGGCAGATCCGAATCGACCCCGCCCGCTGCACCGGCTGCGCCGCCTGCGCCGCCATCTGCCCCAACGGCGCCATCGTGCCCGACCTGGGGGCCACCGCATGACCTCCACCCTGTCTGTGCTGTTCGTCGCGGTGGGCGGGCAGGGTGCCATCACCGCGGCGCGCATCCTCGGCGAGGCGGCCATGGCGGCGGGCCTCGACGTGCGCCTGTCCCAGATGCACGGCATGTCCCAGCGGGGAGGCAGCGTCGAATCCACGGTCCTGATCGGTCCGGGGCGGGGCTCGTTCCTGCCCCTGCGCGGCGCCGACGTGGTGGTCGCGCTGGAGCCCCTGGAGCTGCTCCGGGCTCGACCGAAGGTGCACGCCGGCACTCGCGTGGTGGCCAGCAGCGGCCGAATCGTGCCCACGCCGATGGCGCTGCAGGGGGTCGACTACCCAGCGCTGGACGGGCTCTTCGCCCAGGTGCGGCCCCTTGTGGACGAGCTCGTCGTGGTCGACGGGCCGGCGGTCGCGGGAGACGAGCGGGCGGTGAACGCCGCCATGCTCGGGGTCCTGGCGGCCCAGTCCTGGTTGCCCGTGAGCGGGGACGATCTCCTCGCCGAGCTGGAGAGGCGTTCGCCTCCACAGCACCTCGAATCAAACAGGCGGGCGTTCCAGGCCGGCCGAGAGGCGGTCCATTGAGCTATCGCATCGGTATCGACGTCGGGGGCACGTTCACCGACCTGTTCTTGTGGTCCGGGGACTCGGACGCCGAGACCTTCAAGGTCCTGTCCACCCCCCAGGCGGCAACCCGGGGCGGGGACGCGGCCCAACGCCTAAGGGCTACACCGGAAAGCAAGCGACCGGAGGCCGCAGAGAGCGTGGAGGTGAGTCTACCCTTTCAGCAACGCCGCGGCCTCTTCGATACCAGCCAGGGTCAAATCGACCATCGGAAAGATGTTACGGATCTCACGAATTGTGTAGCGGCCGTTGGAATAGGGCCACCGCTCACGACGAATCGGATTGACCCACACCGCATGAGGAAATCGATCGGCCAGCAAATGCAAACAAGTCTGCCCGGAGCGCCGCTGATAGAATGATGCCTGGTAATCAATGGCACCGTAATCATGCAAAAACTCATAAGGGGCCATGGCCGCATCGCCAACAATAATCACCCGAGTCTCAGGATCAGCCCGCAAAACCTCATCCAGCGTCAACGGCTTCTGATAACGCTGCGGGTCCTCCCAAATCCGGTCATAGACACAGTTGTGGAAATAGAATGTCCGCATCTTCCGAAAGGAATCCCGCGCATGCTGGAAGAGCAATCTCGTGCGATCAATGTAAGGCATCATCGACCACCCACCATTATCGAGCAGCAGAAAGACCGACAGCTTGTCTCGAACTCGACGCTCAAAAACAAACTCAATTTCACCTGCATTCCGCACCGTCTGATTCACGGTAGCATCGATATCCAACTCATCCCGCGGCCCCACGGGAGCCATATCTCGAATCGCCCGCAGCGCCTCCGACATCTGCTTCGAACTAAGTCTGGAGTCAGCACCATAGTCAACGTATCGTCTTTCCAAAGCCACCTTTATGGCGCTCTGGTTGCGACTCTGCCCCCCTACCCGCATGCCGCCTGGATGGAACCCGGAGTGCCCGACGGGGCTCCTCCCGCCGGTGCCAATCCACTTGCTGCCACCGTGATGCTGCTCCGTCTGCTCAGCCAGTCGGTCGAGGAAGTACTGCATCACTTCCTCCGGAGTCATCTTCGAGAGCTTCTCCTGCTCACTACTATCCAACGTCTGTAGAAACTCCGGTGTCTTCAGCCACTCCATAAGAGTGCCGCGCAACTCGTCAGTCAGTTCTTGTGCCCCGGCCTCAGGCCACTCCTTGCCCTTGAAATAGTGGCCAAATACCTGGTCGTAAAGGTCGAAATGGCGGGCCCGCTTGACCATCACGGCGCGCGCCACTACGTAGAAGTCGTCGAGGCTGCGAATCAGCCCTTTCGAGAGCGCCTTTTGGAGTTGAATGAAACTGCTGGGACTAACAGGAACTCCTCGATCTCGCAGTTGGTAGAAGAAAGTCTCAAACATTGGCTAGTAGCCTTGCCCCAACTCCCGCTGGGCCCGCTCAAGATCATCGGACTTCTTGAAGAGCACTCCCAGCAGCGGAATGGTGCGGTCGTCACGCAACTGCTTCACATTGAATCCGGGCTCTCCCTGCAGTGCTCGAATCCAGTGGAGAAGCTCGCGAGTAGCCGGCAGCTTCTCGATACCATCGATGGTTCGTAGGCGGTAGAAAGCGTCGTTGGCAGCCTTGGCTACTTCCCGGGCGAGGTCTGGAAAATGGGCAGCGACAATGCGGCCCATGAATTCAGGTTCGGGGAAGGCGATATGGTGGAAGAGACAGCGCCCCAGAAATGGGTCCGACAGGTCCTTCTTGGCATTAGATGTAATGATAATAACAGGTCGATTCCTGGCCTGCACCGTGCGATCCACTTCGACGATGTCAAAGCTCATTTGGTCGAGAACATCGAGGAGGTCATCCTGGAAGTCGGAATCGGCCTTGTCGATTTCATCAATCAAGAGCACGGTGGTCTTGGCTGCCGTGAAAGCCTGGCCAATCTTCCCCATGCGGATGTAGTCGTCGATGGACGAGACATCCCGCGTCGAATCGCCGAAACGAGAATCGTTTAGGCGGGTCAGAGTATCGTAGAGGTAGAGCGCATCCACCGCTTTCATGCTGCTCTTCACATTCAGGACAATGAGGGGCATGTCGAGTTGCTCGGCAATGGCGTGGGCCAGTAGAGTCTTCCCTGTTCCCGGCTCGCCCTTGAGCAGCAGTGGCAACTCCAGTCGCATGGCCACATTGACTATTCGGGCCAGTTCCTCATCCAGAATGTAGCTTTCAGAACCACGAAAATCGGACATCTAGCGCCTCCTCTTTTACGCCGGAAGTATAAGGGGCCTTCGCCTTCGCTGCAAGCAGAGCATTGGTCACTACAATCCGTAGACTGCCCCTACGATTTGCAGCAGAACGAAACTCTGCCCATTTTGGGCGGAGCCGGCCTGATGGGGCCCGCACTAGATACGCTGATTCTTCCCTTAATAGATATCAGCTCGGTTGTTCGCAATCGCGATGGTCGCGGCGCAACGTCGCAGCACCTTGGCAGAATGAAAAGGTTCGCACACCACCCTGGCCAAATGGAGGTTTGGCATGGGGGTTGCTGTAGAAGACGGGTAGTCGTGACCAACCTGGTAGGAGGCAGACATGCAAGGATCGAACAAAAGCGCGCCCGGAGCAGTTCGGGCATTGGTGTGGGAATTCTTCTGGCGATTGGGCTCAGCGACCATGCTGATCTTCTCTGTCGTCTTCATTATGGCCCTTAGCTTTGGCGGCTGCACTTCCAGAAAAGCCGATGCCGCGCCACCACCCCCTCCTGCGGATCTTTCTGTCACCGTAGAGCAGTTGGCCCAGATGAAGGCCGCGCTCTACGAGACGACTCGATTGGCCGAGGCAGCCAGCCGCTCAGTGGTCACTCTGGAGAAGTGCCGCGACCGCTTCTGGCAGGCTGTGGAGCAGCCGCCGGCTGCGATGGCCCGCTGGGACCAATCCGAGCACCTCGACTATCTCGTCTCCCTGGTCCAGACGAGGGACCGCTGCGAAGACCGCGCCCTCTTTCGCCTCGCCGGCCAGGTGGAATTGTAGAAACAGATTCCAACGCGCCTGCAATCTGGCTAGAATCCCTGCGGAGGCTAGCCATGAAACAGACAACAGTTCTTTGCATCATAGTACTTCTTTCTGCTTGCAGCACTGACCCGGGTACCGTTGTCCATCTGGACCAATTGGGCGGCGAAACACTGGTTGATATGAACGGCGAATTGCCACAAGTCGTTCCTGACGCTGAGGGTGGGGACCAGGCAGTTCTTCCCGACCTGGCAGAGGACATCCCCTGGCTCGACTTTGGACCAGAAGTTGCTGACAGTGGCCTTCTCCCTGGCCCCGGCGAAGCGGGATACCCCTGCGACAAGGATGGTGAGTGCAACTCCGGCTTCTGCATCCAGACCCCAGACGGACAGCAATGCACCATCACCTGTGAAACCGAATGTCCGTTCGGATGGGAGTGCGTGCTCCATACCCCGAGCCTCCCGGATCAGGTCTATATTTGCGCCCCCACTTTCCTCTCCCTTTGCCGCCCATGTCAGACCAATAATGACTGCTGGGTCAACGGCATCGATGCGGGTGAAACGTGCGTGGCATACGGCCCCGACGGGAATTTCTGCGGCGGTGGCTGCGCCACCGACACAGACTGCCCGCCAGGCTTTGCGTGCGGGGCCGCTCAAGACGTCACCGGAGCCTCGGTCAACCAGTGCCTCAAGGACGGTGGCCAGTGTATCTGCACCCAGTGGTTTGCGGACCAGGGGGCAATCACAGATTGCTTTGCCATGAATGACGACGGCACCTGCTATGGCCAACGCGTCTGCGCGGCCACGGGACTTACCGATTGCTCCGCCCCGACCCCGGCCAGCGAATCATGCAACGACCAGGACGATGACTGTGACGGTGAAGTAGACGAGGACCTCTCGGGAAGTGACTGCGTAGTAATCAGCCCCAACGGTACCTGCCCGGGTACCCTCTTTTGCATCGACGGCCAGGAAGTCTGCGAAGGGGAAAAGGCCAAAGCGGAACTCTGCGACGGCGAAGACAACGATTGCGACGGTGACGTCGATGAGGACTTTGAAGACACTGACAAGGATGGCATAGCCGATTGCCTTGAGTCTGACAAAGACGGGGACGGCATCGCCGATGGGCTCGATAATTGCCCGTCAATCTTCAACCCACAACAGCAGGACCAGGACCTCGATACCATTGGTGATCCCTGCGATCCCGACGACGACAACGACCAGAGTGCCGACAGCGACGACTGTGCGCCCCTCGATTCGAAGGTCCACCCCGGGGCGGAAGAAGTGTGCGACGGCAAAGACAACAACTGCAACTACCTTGTGGACGAGGGCTTCATCGACACCGATACCGACGGTTACAAAGATTGCACCGACGACGACGATGACAATGACGGCTCCTCCGACGATGCCGACTGCGCCCCGCTCGATAGCTCCATCAAGCCAGGCAATCAGGAAATCTGCGACGGCCTGGACAACGATTGCGACTCAGATGTCGATGAGTCATTTCCTGATGGCGACAACGACGGCGATGCCGACTGCGTCGACCCGGATATGGATAACGATTCCATTCCAAACGGCAACGATAACTGCCCCGCGGTCGACAATGTGGAACAGGAAGACCTCGACTTGGATGGCCAGGGGGATCTCTGTGACCCCGATATTGATGGGGACGGCCTTCCCAACGCCACGGACAACTGCGTACTACAAAAGAATCCTCTTCAATCCGACGTTGACGATGACGGACTCGGTGACCTCTGCGACGACGACAACGATGGCGATACCATCATCGACGAAGAAGACAACTGCCCCCTCGTTGCCAACGAAGATCAACTCGACGTCGACGAAGATGGGATTGGCGACGCCTGCGAAGATGACAGCGACGGTGACGGCTTTGCCGATGACCAGGATTGTAACCCGTTCAACCCATCGGTGAACCCGGCAGCGGTAGAAGTCTGCAACGGTCTCGATGACAATTGTAATGATCAAGTCGACGAAGAACTGGGCTCTGTGACCTGCGGCCTGGGCGAATGTCTCCACACCGAATCCAAATGCCAGGAAGGTAACATTGTCATCTGCAACCCCTTCCTGGGCGCGGCCCCCGAAATCTGCGATGCCGAGGATAACGACTGTGATGGACTGGCCGACGAAGATCTCGGCACAACGTTCTGCGGCAAGGGTCCATGCTGGCATACCGTGGCAAATTGCGTCGACGGAGTCGCGGGGGAATGTGATCCCCTGGAGGGTGCGGTGGAAGAGTTGTGTGACGGCGAAGACAACGACTGCGATGGCCTGACCGACGAGGACCAGCCCACCCTGGCATGTGGCAAGGGTCTCTGCTTCCACACTACTCCATCGTGCATTGGCGGCCAAATCACTGACTGCAACGCCTTCGATGGTGCCGGCCCGGAAATATGCGATGGCAAGGACAACGACTGCGACGGGGATACCGACGAAGACCTCGGAACCTCAAGTTGTGGTTTTGGTGAATGTGAGCACTCCGTGGATAGTTGTGTTGACGGCGCTATCCAGGTTTGTAATCCCTTTGCCGGGGCAGTTGCTGAAACGTGCGACGGAAAGGACAACGATTGCGATGGTCTCACGGATGATGACCTCGGCTACACTACGTGCGGCCAGGGTCAGTGCCAGAATTCCGTGCAGAATTGCGTTGACGGAGAACTCGCAATCTGCGACCCGACCCTGGGGGCTACGAACGAAGTTTGCGACGGCAAGGACAATAACTGCAACGGGTCCGTTGACGAAGACCTTGGTGCCACCACTTGCGGCCTGGGTGTCTGCGAGCATACGGTGCCGGTTTGCCTCAATGGTCTCCAGCAGGTTTGCAATCCCCTCGAAGGTGCCGCGGCCGAAGAGTGTGATGGACTCGACAACGATAGTGACGGTCTTGTAGATGAGGGGCTGGGCACGACAACCTGCGGCAAGGGGGAGTGCGAGCACACAGTGGACAACTGCACAGACGGCGTCCCAGTTATCTGTAACCCGCTGGAGGGCTCTTCTCCCGAGACCTGCAATGGCGCAGATGATGACTGTGACGGGGTAGTCGACCCGGAAAACGCCCTGGAATGCACTACCTACTACCAGGATCTTGATTCCGATAGCTACGGCGGCAGTGACAGCAAGTGCTTGTGCGAGGCATCGGGAAGCTACGACACCGAATCCGGCGGCGACTGCAACGACCTCGACCAGGAGATGTATCCCGAGCCCCACGCAGTTTGCGGCAAGGATGCCAACTGCGACAACGATTACAAAGACCCGGGCGAAGAATGTGATGACGGCAACAATGACACCGGGGACGGGTGTGCCGGTTGCTCAATTGAGAAGCTGGTGTGGTCTGAGCGCAATACCGGCAACCCGACACAGACCCTGGGGACCATCTCCGGCAAAGCGGGCAAGTCCATCAAAATACTACGGATCGGCATCTGCGGAGACTCCGACAGCGGGTCGGGCCCCAACCAGTTCAAAGCCACCGGTGGCGGTCTCAACTTCACCTGGGAATGTGGGCAGCAGAACCACGGTTCTACATATGACTTGAACGTCATGTCCGACTACACCCAGTTCACCTACATGAACGTCAGTCACAAAGCAACGAAAGGGGAGGACGTAACAATCCAATACACTTACCACTACGATTGGGATGGCAAGCACTGCAACTCAACTGACAGTGAGGGCAACAGCTACAGCGATCCCGGCTCAACCGTCCGAGCCTGGGTCCTCTATACTTTCGAGTAAGACTCCGTCCAACTCATCCAGCACGTCGACCAGTGCACTGCCGTCAACAGAGTCGTCCGTCGCATCGGTTACCTCCCCTTCCGCATCGGTTACCTCAAAGTTGACATCAGTCACTTCTGCCTCAACGCCATCTACCTCAACTTCGCCATCTATCACGTCCAGCAATGTCTCGGGGGGAATGTCAGATATGACGACATCCTCCTCCCCCGATAGGTCCGGAGGAACCAACGCATCATCCCAGACGATAGATTCGTGCGCGACTCCGTCGCTAGTGGCAACATCCCCCACGGAGGACGAATCCAAGCCGACTATGGGCATCGGCTGCGGATTGGACTCTATGCAGGCGACCAACCCCCAGCAACTCATCAGCATTAGCAGATATACGCTCTTCATGGTCCTCCTCCTGCTATGGCAAGATGCAATCGCCGAGCCAATGTTGCGATTGTAGCATAGGAAACCCGCAAAGCCCCGCTACCGGCCGACCTGAGGTAAAACGAGACCAGGGGGATCAGGTTGAATCCCCCCTTCGGATAGTCCAATCACGCCACACCAGAAGAGCCACCGTGAACTATCTTTACGCTCCCGGGCAGTTCCTTCCTGTCTGGCGTAGCCCTTATTTGCGCGCCTGCGGGGATCGTAATAGACTTCCCCAGGTAGCACACGCTCCATTGGAGGCCCCATGAGACAACTCTCCGTCGCCATCGCC
>CAZFVN010000041.1:0-29737 GCA_964522395.1 uncultured Myxococcales bacterium | reverse complement strand
AGGTAGCACACGCTCCATTGGAGGCCCCATGAGACAACTCTCCGTCGCCATCGCCGCTCTACTCCTGCTGGCCTGCTCCGGCAACGAGCTTGACGTTGACACCCCTCCTCTTCTCAGCGATGGCGAAGAGCTTCTCGTCACCCTCGTCCTGCCATCAGATACCGGGCCGGGACTGCGGTTTGCCGGCGAAGACTTCCTCGGCCTGCTGGCAGAGCAAGCATCATTGGCAACTGGCTCGACTCCCGAGTACACGGACGATTTGGATATCCCGGGCGGCACGGCTATCAGGGTAACTTTGCTGCAAACGGAAGACGCGCTCTTTGGCGAGCACGGCTACCGCATCACCACGGGACGACTAAGCGGCAAACACGTCGGCCTCCTGGTGGAAGCCGCCACTCAAACCGGCGCCGCCTATGCCCTCTACCAGATCGCCGCGGACCTGGGAATTCGCTTCATTCACCCCGAAGAGACCTTTGTTCCCGTCAACCCCGAAGCACGCCTCCCATGGAATTACGTCGGCAAACTCGATGTCCCCGACTTCAGGCTGCGAGGCTTTCATGAGCACACTCAGCATCCCATCGTCATGTCAGACTTTCTGCTGCGCCCCGGCGACCAGTCCTTCCGAAGTTACGTCTCAAACTACCTCCGCTGGCTCTTCAGGAATCGACAAAATGTTCTGACCTTCCATCTCCTCAAGACAGTGGACCTCGATGAGTGGCTCCCCTACATCACAGAGATCCGGGAGGAGGCGAACAGGTACGGCATCAAACTGGGCCCCTTCCTTTCCTTCTCGGACCAACAGCAGAATTGTTTCAAACTGCTGGATGAAGCCGCAGTTGACGAAGATGGCTTACCGCTCACAGAAGAAGTTCAGATCCTGGCGGGCATAGACCGACTCATGGAAGCTGGCTTCGATTTGCTCGGTGTACAGATCGGGTCAAGCGAATTCACCAAGCCTGGCGACGAGATCGTCGTCACACGACTCAATACTCTGGTCTCTCATCTGCGGGACAAGTACCCTGGTGTCGAGCCCTTCGCCTGGATCCACGTTACCTGTTCACTTGAGACTGACAACGGCGGCTACTTCTACCATTTGCCCCTCAAGGCCGACCTCGAGCTAGGCACCTTTGTCCATACGACCATGTTCTACAGCGCTAATCATCCGGCCCCCGTTTACGACTGTGCCGACTTCACCCATCAACAGGAATTCATGGGCAAGGCCGATGGCCTCCGCAAGCAGGTCTTCTTCCCTGAAACCGCGTGGTGGTTGGGGTTTGACAATAACCTACCGCTGGCACTCCCGATTACCGGCTGGTCCCGCCAACATGACGTCCAGGAGGTACTGCCGGACCACGACATCGATGGTCACGTTACCTTCACCACCGGGAGGGAGTGGGGCTACTGGCAGTACGACCACTATCTCACCCAGCTAACCTGGAATCAGGACCTCACCTGGAACGAGTATTTGGACTGGACTGCCCCCCTCTTTGGAAGTGGCGGAGTTGACCTGGTTGAATTGCTGAAAGTCTGGACTGAGAAACAAATCGAGTTCATCTACCAGACCAATCCCCTCATCACCTTCTATCTGGCTGGCGAATTGAAACAGGACGAGGTGGGTGCCCAGGCAGGTATCCTCGCGCGTCGTCCGAAGATCGCCTACCGGACGGTGCTGGAAATGGACGACGATGAATTTGCCTCCTGGCGGGAGAACGACTACGCCCTGCTGGAGAAGATGCTCGACCAGTTCTCAGGGGGCCTCGCCAACCTGCCCGACCGGGGGACCATCAATCGCACCACCACTTATGACGAAATCGCCGATGGACTTTGGGTCACAGTCCGCCGCATTGAGCACGCCCTGGCCATCTACAGTGCAGTCCAAGCCGCCCGTCCCTGGTACCTCGAGCAGCAGCGTGCAGCCGCGGCAGACCCACCGGAGGACCCCGACCAGACAATCAAGGAATCAGCCTCCGGCGAAGCCTTCGCACGCCTTGCCGATGCGCGAGTCATTTCTGCCAACGTGGTGCAGACGCTCCAGGCCGCAGAAACACGCTACCGTTACCCGATTGACCTCCTCGCCCGGCCCAAGCCCGAGAGCCTCACTGCCTACAAGTTCGGGTACCTGGAGCAGACCAGCAGCGGACACTTCTGGACCCGCCGCGACGATCAACTCGATGCCTTCCTCAACGGCCTTTTCAGCAACTCCGGAGAGGCCTGGGCGACCTCCCCCGACCTCGTCGTATACACCGATGCCGACCACCTCACCATCACTGCGCCTGACGATGCCATGGCCGCAGCCGTCCTCGCCGGCTTCATTCCCCGCCTGCTGCTGGGCACCATCGACTTCACAGAGAACGGGACCAACGCGATTCTGCTTGTTACGCAGGACAGCAATAGCAACGACTTGCCCGATAGGGATCCTACCGCCGTTGCCGGAGCACTAACCGGCAACAAGATATTTGTCGGCACCGCCCCTGAATTGCCTCTAGAAATTCACGACAACGCGGGCGCAGATCTGGGGTCACTCATCCTGCTCGAGAGCACCTGGATAATCGACCTGGATGGAAAGGGAGTCCCGGTCGCTGGATCCATTGCCACCGAGATCGCCTCAGCAGACATGCTACAGCTAGTAACTGCCGTGGGGGGGATCGACGACGAGGGAGCAGCCAATCTCGTCAAAGAGGTTTACGGCCTGCCGGCAGCGGAAGACCTTCCCGAGCGCCTGCCCCTCGCCTTCAATGTCGACCTCCTGACCATCGACTGATTCACTGGGAATAACTTCGCACCCCATGAGTTTGACCTCCTGAACGCCCCAGGGGCGGGAGGCCAGCGAAGATCTTCTTCCTCCTAAGTCACAATCGGTCTCCCGCCCCGCCCCCCGAACTAATCCCTTTCGATTCACATTGTCCGGCCTTTTTGCAAAGACCTCTTGCCCCTTGGAAGGAGGGTTCGCAGTCTTGCGGCGTGTGGCCCCTCGGAGCTGACGAATTCAAGGCAGAAGTCACTCACGCCTGCAACGCCATCCGTTCGCAACACTAGAACGGAATAACTTAGCGGTTGAATTGACTGGAAGACTCTGCCAGGCATGGAAATTAGTCGATGGTGAGGAGATTACTTCAGGATAAGAGCACTCTATCTAATAGCCCAATAGACTTACATTGTTGGTCTGGGCCGGAGGGACTTGCATTACTACTTGCTGGCTCAAGGGCGCGTCACCTTCGTCCGCCGCAGCAGATTGAATGGCAATGATGGCGAGCGCCACTAACGCGCCGAAGACCGCCATCACAATCAAGTTGAGTATCAATGCTTGAAGTGCCTTTTCCATGACGCCCTCCTTCCATTCACAGCGCGACGGTATCCCATCGATTTGCTCTCTCAATCCGTGCAACCAAAAAAGTGGTTTTACAGCCTGGATGTAAGGTTGGCCTGACGGCGATAATGGCGGAGACTTTAGACGAAATCGGAGAAGTGGCTAGAAGTTCGTTTCCAAAGAATCCCCGAGCGGACCGTGAAGGACTGGGGTGAGCTCTGGCGCGGGGTATTGCTTGTCCCGAATCGCTCTGCTCGAAACCACGATCTTGCCCTGCACGGCTCTGACGCCGAATTCCTCGTAGCGGTGCGGCCCATAGCCGTCTCCGGCATCACTGTAGAGTCTGCCGTTGGGGGTCGACGAGGCGGATTCGAGGGAGGCCAGGTAGACGTGCAATTCCGTTTTGCCAGCCATGGCCAGAGGCAGAACCGAGCCATCCCTAACGTAGATCGGAATCCGCTCCAAAGTAAGTGCGGCCGAGATAGTCTGCCCACCTTCGACGATGTCGTCAGTCCAGAAGTCGAACCAGCGGCCAGGAGGCAGTACAATCTGCCGCTCGTTTGCCCCCTCCTCCAATACCGGAGCCACGAGCAAGGATGGCCCCACCATGAAGAGGTCGTCTACCGCCCGCAGGTCCAGGCAATCCGGATAGTCAAAGAAGAGGGGTCGCACCAGTGGGGCCCCCGTCTGGTTCGCCTCGTACGCGAGAGTATAGAGGTAGGGCATCAGCCGCTCGCGCAGGAGCAAGAAATCTCGTACGATGGCCAGGGTTGGTTCCCCAAAGACCCATGGTTCCCGTCGCCGCGCAAAGACCGCGCAGTGGGTCCGGAAGAAGGGTAGCAGGGCGGCGGCCTGGAACCATCGCGTAAAGAGCTCCGCAGAGGGGTTACCTCCAAATCCACCGATGTCCGGTCCATTGTAAGGTATCCCTGAAAGACCCATGCTCAAAGCAATGCGCACTGATTGACCCAGGGTCCACCAGTCACTTTCGCAATCGCCGGTCCACGTCCAAGCGTAGCGCTGTACCCCCGCCCAACCAGAACGGGAAAGAATCCAGGGACGAACATCTGGTCGGGCCCTCTTGAGCCCCTCAAACCCCGCCCGCGCCTCCAGCAGCGCATAGAGGTTATGTCCCTCCCGGTGGTCCCCGCCCCGGCCATCGAAATCGTGACGGGTAGCCAAGGGCAGCGTCGGCTCGCCGTGGGCCGCAAAAACCGCCACCTCATTCATATCGTGCCAGACTCCATCGATGCCCCAGTCCGCCACTCTTCCGTAGTGGTCGCCCCACCACTCGCGGGTCTCAATTCGGGTAAAATCAGGAAACGCACAGGGCCCCGGCCAGACGGGTCCAACAGCCAATTCACCGTTGGGATAGCGACAAAAAACATCACCTTCCAGACCACTGGCATAGAGATCGTAGTCCGGGTCAACCTTGATACCTGGGTCGAGGATGGCCACGGTGTGAACATCGTCATCACGCAATGATGAAGTCAATGCCGGCAGGTCGGGGAAGCGGGAGCTGTCCGCGGTGAAGACCCGGTAACCATCCATGTAGTGAATGTCTAGATGTATGGCACTCAGCGGCAACTCGTGGCGGCTAAAATCGGCGGCCAATTGCAGTACCTCCCGCTCATCCATATAGCTCCATCTGGCCTGGTGATACCCGAGGGCCCAACGCGGCGGCATGGCGGGTCGGCCGGTGAGCGCAGAGTAGCGCTCGAGGCAATGGGCGGGGGATCCCACCACAACATAATAGCGCAACGCCCCACCGACAAACTCATGACTGCTACCTTCTTTGAAAGTGAAGGTCGAATCGAAGCTGTTCTCGAAGTAAACCAGATGGGACCCGCGCTCCCGCATTGAGAGGTAGACGGGGACGCTGACGTAGAGGGGGTCATCTCCCAGCGTATAGGCCCCCTTTGGCTCCCGATTCCAATTGCGAAATGAGTGTCCCCGCAGATTCAATCGCTGAGTCCTCTCACCCAGCCCGTAAATAGCCTCATCTGGCGTGAGTTCACCGGAGATGGACCAGCCGCTCCCAGAACGTGAGGGCGGCAAATCGCTGCGCACCAGAGTATCGCCGGCGGCAAGGAATCGGGTGGCCCCAGTAGCATCGACTTCAATACGCATCTTGCCACTGGCGAGGGACCAGCCTGATTCGGTGGCATCATAACTCGCAGAAATGGTTGGCCAAACTGGCTGAGCGATGGTGTAGCCGACCGGTAATTCACCCGGCTGCCAGGTGACCCGCACCAAATCCTCGGTCAGAAACTGAACCTCGAGTTGGGCATTCTCAAATAGCACTTTGACCCCGCCCGCCAGGGCGTTGAAGCCAACGACGCCACCCAGTGCCACGGCCGGCTTCCTCTCCTCCCGTGGCAAGAAGCGGCGGTCCACACTATCTCGCTTGAATCCATACGCGAGAGATCGGAAAGCATTACCAATGCCCACCGCCTTAAGCCCCTTGAGTTTGGTCCAGAGGTTCATCCTACATCGTCCATGAGAGGTCAAAACCTATAGCCATATTGGTGCCCACACCCTTGGCGTTGCTCGGCGGATTGGATTGGCTCTCCTGGTTATTGATCAACTCAAACCAGTTTCGTACAACAGCCAACCCGACTCGAATTCCGCCCGTGGGGTACCAGCGAATGCCCGCCGCAACGCCGTGCCGGTCACCGTTTGGATTGTCCACCGTGATTGATTCCGGGGGGATTGGCGACCAGTCGTGCTGGTAGCCCACCATCGCCTCCCAGCCCG
This sequence comes from uncultured Myxococcales bacterium, assembly GCA_964522395.1. Classification (GTDB taxonomy): domain Bacteria; phylum Myxococcota_A; class UBA9042; order CAIXZC01; family CAIXZC01; genus CALGBT01. The sequence goes on along the minus strand of CAZFVN010000041.1, from coordinate 23,673 downwards.
GCGCAAACCGATGGAGCAGCCCCACGGCGATGTTCAGGGAGTTTCCGTAGCGCCGGGGAGAGACAAGCCCCGACAGACCCATAATTGGTTGACCCAGCGTAGTGCGTTGTTCATGGTTCACCTGGTAATGCCAATAACGAATGTCCGCTGCCAACTCGAAGTCCGTGGCTATCTCGTAATTGACCCCGCCTTGCAAGGTGAATGGGATGGCAAAGGTTGTCTTCTGGGTCGAGGTGACCACGTCGCCGTCGGCACTGGTGAAAGTGACATCACCCTCCAACTCCACTGGCACACCGCTGGCAAAGACCGCCCCCAACCGCAGCCCTGGCGACGGTTCAAAGAGCACACCCACGTCCCATGAGACGCCGTAGTCGACACCCTCGATGTCCAACCGCCCATCATATTGCTCGATACCATCTTTGAACTTGTTGTCAGGGTCATTTAGCACCGATGCATTAAGCATGCTGGAGACATTCAGATACATCGTCAGGAGGTTGATGTTGGCCCCGACCGAGAACTGATCAGTTACCTGGTAGGCGGCACTCCCTGAAAAGCGCCCGGCGACAAAGAGCGCGTCCAATGCCAGATAACGCGTCGGTGCGTCGTCGGGCAGCGCAGTCCCAAATACATTGGGAGCATAGGCCGCGATCCCCGCCCGAAAACGTTTGGTGCCGAAATCTGTGGTGAAGCCGAGAAAGGGATTCAAAGCCTGGGCGCGGTCCGGCTTGATGTTCTCGTCAGGACGCAAAACACCTTCACTATCATAGAGTCGGGTCTCGGCGGTTACTAACCACCAGGCCATAGAGACATAAGAAGTGGTCCCCTTGGTCAGCACCAGTCCAGCGGGATTGTGAAAGATCGCAGTGGCATCATCGGGCTTGGCGATAACTGCATACATCCCCATGCGCCGCGTCCCGAACTCCATGTTCGAGAAACCACCCGCCCGGACCGCGGCACTCCAGCTAAGGAGCACCAGGATCGACCCCAGCACCCTACATGGTCCACTGGATGTCAACCGTCACCTCCGTCATGCTGGCATGCATCTTTGCATTGAATGGATCGGGCAAAGCGCTCTCCTGAATGTTCAGCAACTCGAACCATGTCTGCGCTACCCCTACCCCCAACTCAAGCTCGGGCAGGACTCCCACCTTCATCCCCAAACCAACCGTATGGCCATCGTGGGTCGGATCATCCAGTTGGTAGGTGCTCTCCGGGGCCCCGGAAAACTCCTGCTCGTAGCCGAGCATCACCTCGAGCCAGGCGGAGTGGGCGTAGGACAACCCTGCTGACCAGGCAAATGACTGCATGTAGTTCTTGGGATTGCCCATTTCCCCGTAGCCATCCGAGTAGATAGTGCGCTCCTCCTGCTGCACCTGGTAGTGCCACATCCGCACGTCAGCGGACAACGCGAAGCGCCGTGCGAAAACCCACCTGGCCCCGCCACTCAATTGGAAGGGTATTGCAAAGGAAGTGGTGTGGGTCACGTCCGTGCCATACACGTCACCGGCCAACTCCATGAGCGTTCCGGTCTCGAAAACAACACCTAACTCCAGCGGCTTGATGGGCTGGAAATGGAGCCCCAGATTGAAGTTATAGGAGGTCCCAGTCCCCTCTCGTTTCAGGGTAGTACCCACCTCGTCCGGCAGACTGGAAGAGTTGGCAGGGGTTGCCGCAATTGACCAATTCCTGCTTGCATGCAGGAGTTGCACTCCAAAACCCAAATCGAACTTTGGGCTGATTCTAAAGGCCGCTACCGTGCCCCAGCGCAGGGTCCACGAAATGTCGGTAGCAAGAGACGCGCTGCTCGGCCCGCTCCTGGGAAACTCCAGCAATCGACCTCGAGCCAGGTGGAGGGTAGTCCCAATTCTCAGCCACGGCAGACCGAAGTCACTCGCCGCTGCGAAGTAGGGGAGATGCTGATACCACTGGTTGGGAGAGATCTCCTGGGCCGGCTCCAGCTTCCCCGCCTCATCATATACGCGCAGACCCATCTCCCCAAGAGACGCGGTATGGCCCAAATAGAGCGTGGTGCCTGGATTCAGCAGCAAGCAAGCAGGATTGTGGGTCATGGCGGTGCCGTCGTCGACATGCGCAACAACCGCCCGAGTCGCCAACCGGCGCACCCCGAGATCGGTAGCGAGATAGCCCTCTGCCAAAGCCCCGGCCGGACCTGCCAGCCAAATGGCTACCCCTATTACGACCCAAGCTGAAACTCCCTTTTGCAACTACTCCTCCGATAGGACGATGCTCTCCATGAGTGCCGGCCCCGAAAGGTCTACGCTCTGCCCGTCAACTGTCAGAGTCAGGTCCGCATTCCCTTCCATTCTGTAGACCACTGGATTGCCCGCCACCCACTTCACCACCTGCTTTTGTGCCGCATTGAGCTGGTCCAATATGGCATCCCGGTCCCAGAGCTTGCCATTGCTGAACTTGCCCTTCAGGTGGATGTCGCCACCCGCCTCGCCATACTCCACTTCATAGGTGGTGGCATACTGATGCCCGTTAGGATCCTGCTTGTGCTTCCTACCTTTGAATCTAAGTGGCGCACCAAACGAGATGATGCCGTCCTTGTCGGTAATGAGTACCTGGACGACCTTTCCTTCACCAATCTTCTTCGCCGGCTCCTGAATCAGCAAAGCCACCGTGTAATCATCATGGAAGAAGCGCACCGTATACATCCGATGGCAGTAATCCGTTGCCAACAGAGTCTGAACCCAGTGGTCCACGTAGGCATCGCCAGTAAAGGTGAAGGATTCGCCGTCAACGGTGATGTCGCCGGTGAGTGTCGCTCTGGGAATCGGGTTGAATACTTGCACCCAGTCGTCCTTTCCAACCGAGTATTTCCCGGTGTGGAGTTTAGCCCCCTTGGTCCACGACTTAAGCTGCAAGGCCATGGTCACATTCTTCTCTTTGATGCGAACCTCGGCTTTGCCATGTTTGAATGCCATCCAGTTAGAGGCGACTCCGATTCGCCCGGTCTTCGGGTCCTCGCCCCACTCAGACTGCTTGTACTCGAAAACGTAGTGCTTGCCCTTCTTGCCGGGATGGCGGAAGGTCAAATTGACCGCCGCAGACCCAGCAAATACGCCGATATTGGAGTAGAGAAAATTGAGGTACATTATGTGGCCCCGGTCGGAGCGAGCCGCCACGGTCCAACTCTCTGTGAAGTACTTTCCCTTGGTGGGATGGCGCTGCCAGTCTTTGGCAGTAGTCTCTTGTTGCCGCTTACCCTTTTTCACAAGCTTGATCTGCGCACCCGCCCCGACGGGAACAAAGACCAACAGCGTGACGGCAGCGGCGAGAAGAGCGTGCCTCATCGAGCCACCTCGACGCTCGCTTCGAGTGCCGAGAAAGTAAATTCAAAGGACCATCCATCCATGGTGCCATCTTCATCCAGGTCGAGGTCGGGCTCTATTTCGGCATCGGCCAGAAAGGTGGCCAGGGGGAGACTAAGGATCTTGATGGCTTCGCCATCCTCCATGGTCAGGGCTCCGACCAGGCTACCCTCGGTGAGAGCGGTGCCATCTTCACTAACGATGCCTGAGACGTCCAATTCATTGACCGGCAAGGTGGGGGGGTCTAGAGCATCATTGGGAAGAACCAGCCTGGATGGTTTAGAGGATTGAAAGAGGTCACCCTGAAGGACACATCTCAACTCCTCGCCGGCATCGACGAACTTATAGCCATCCCCGGCGGTCTCACCTGCACCTAGCTGAAAGATGAGCTGGCCACTCTCCCGGTCATCACTCTTCACCTGGAAAAGGACATTCAGTCCATCCAACTCTATCTGCTCCACGAAGTAATTGTTGAGCGTGTCCGCAACGAGCCCCTCGAAAGGACCGACCAGAGTCAATTCCGTGATTCTGTAGGAGCGACCCTCGAGACTGGCAACGAGGATGTCTGACGGCTGCACCTTTACGTCACTCGGCGCTCCCCCGGAGCAATTGCACTCAACTTCGCAGGCGACGGGTTGCTCCACCGGGCTTAGCGGGTCTCCGGGTAGGGCCCCGTCCCCAAGGCCGGTATAGGTTTCGTCAATTCCACATGCAGCAAACTGCACTGCAACGATTACCAACAGCATGGTAGTTCCGCGCATGATCGTGCTCCCATAGAGGTGTTCTCCAGCCTAGCGCGTGCGCGAAAGGACTGTCAAGGACCACGACCGCAAGCAAAGGCAGACTGCGCAACGACGCGGTGCGCCACGCAAGTCTCCCTTTTTACTCACATTTGGGGCTTGACCGCATGGCCCGATTCGGTTACCTTCGGTCCGCTTAACCGTTAGGAGGTAGCATGAAGACAAACAACTTCAGAGGAAGAGATTGGCTTGACGCAGAATTGGATTACACGAAGGAAGAGTGGGACACCCTTATCGCGCTAGCCCTGCGACTCAAGCAGGAGTACTCGATGGGCGTTGACCATTCCGGCATTCTGAAGGGCAAGACGCTCTTTTCGATGTTCTTCAATCAGTCCCTGCGAACCCGTTCCACGTTTGCCGCTGGTATCCAGCAGCTTGGTGGGAATTACATCGAACTGGAACCGGGCAAGACTTACACCCCAGCCCGTAAGGGCTACGAAGTGCCCTACAAAACCGAGCGCATCTGCGACGTTGCCAGCATGCTCGACCGCGTTGGCGATGCCATCGCGATCCGCATGTACGGCAAGCCGGCTCACTGGACCTACGGGTTCGCCAATGGGACTTTGAAAGAATTCGCCCACTACGCCAACAACCCGATTCTCAACATGGAATGTGACATCCATCACCCCTGTCAGTCACTGGCCGACATGATCACCATCAAAGAGAAATTCGGTGGGTTCAAGGGTGTCAATGTCACCATGTCCTGGGCCTACTCCGGCTCCTTCGAGAAGCCTCGCGCCGTGCCACAGTCTTTCGTAATGGCCGCCGCAAAAATGGGCTGCAATGTGACCGTTGCGTGTCCGGAAGGTTTCGAATTGGACCCTCGCATCATGGAAGAGTCCCGCAAAATGGCTGCCATGAATGGCACCGAGATCAAGGAAACCAACAACTTCGACGAAGGCTTCGAAGGGGCCCATGTGGTTTACCCGAAGAGCTGGGGCACCGGCGCCTGCTTCAATTACATGGACGACGACGGCAAGGTATTCAAGAAAGCGGACCACGACCTGGCCCGTTCACTCTTCGAAGCCAACACCGACTGGAAGACCACCCAGAAGCAGATGGACCTCACGGCACGCAATGGCATCTACATGCACTGCTTGCCTGCTGACCGTGACCAGGAAGTTACCGACGACGTCATCGACGGACCGCAGTCCGTTGTAATGGACGAAGCCGAAAACCGCCTCCACGGACAGAAAGCCATCATGGCCCTGCTCATGGGCGGCCGCCTCTAGCAGTTCGATTTCCGCACATCCACTTCGTTGCTTCTGACTCGTCGCTCCCTGCGACGTACATAAGTACGCCTTGGTCGCACCTCGTCTCGCGCCTTGTGGTTGCACGAAACTCCAAGTGCTAGGAAAGGCACAACTACCGCGACGAAGCCGGTAGACCTACTTGTCGGTATGATATTGAACTGCGAAGCCCTTGAGCAGGGCTGAGTTTCCGTCCTCGTCGGCGATGAGGATGACTTCGACCTGGAGGTACTTGCCCACCATTTCCTGTATGGCCGTGAGGTCCATGGGGAAGACATTGGGCGGGAAGGGACCGAAGGGACCCTTCCAACTCTGTTGTGCCAGCGCCGACACGGTGTCCGCGGCCCGCAAGCGAATCTTTACGTAACTCTCGCCCTGGGTGTTGACATCCACGTTGAGGCTTGTCCAGTAGGTCGGCCCCGACGGGGAGCCCGGGATGATGTGCTGGTAGTACCCTTGCGGAGCGGTGTAATTCTTGGCTGCGAATCCGGTCATATCTGAGTAGGTGTAGGGATTCTTGCCCACCGGATATTCGCCGACAATCTGGTCGTTGGCCGTATTGATCTTTGTAGTCGTCGAAGATGAGTAGTTGACGGCCCACAGATTCCCATCTGAGTCCAACGCTACTCCCACTGTGGTCTTATTGGAATTGCCCAAATCGATGAACTTGATGCCCAGGGTCTCCATGTCCACCTTGGCGACCCAGTGGTTGCCACCACATCCGAGTCCGTAATACATGTACCCGTTGAGTGAGCCGGTGACACCTCTAGGGCAGCGGCCCGAGAGGCCCGCGGTCGTGGTGGCCCAGTTGCCGGTGCTCGGGGTGTACCGTGACATCCGGTAGTCAGAGTGATGCCCCAGCCAGATACGGCCCTTCTCATCCACCGTGATACCGTAGAGGTTTCCCGACGGAGGACTCAGTTGGTTGACGCCCTTGGTCGCCGGGTCGACCCTGATCAGCTTGTTGCAGCCCCGGCCTGAGACCCAGATGATCCCGTCCCCGTCAATCACCAAACCGTAAGGGTTGCAGCCGATAGAGATGGTCTCAACCACGTGCCCATCTTCAGGATGGAGACGGCGCAAGACCTTACCACTCCACTCTCCGATCCAGCCGTAGTTCTCGGCATCTACTCCTGCCGCGCGCTGACATGAGCCACCAGGATAAGTCAGGAACTTAACGCACTCGTCCTGGCCCTTGGGATACATTTCACCGGCCTGGATCTTGCCGTCACCGTTTTTGTCCGTAGAGGTATCAATGACGTCATTCTTGTTCTTATCCACGCAGTTCTTCTCGTACGCGACGATCTTAATGACACCGCCATCGCCTCGACAAGCTGCCCAAACATCAGAATAGAGGTCCACCGAGGTTCGGGACGGGTTGGAGCAAACGTGGTAGCGGCCCACTTCCTTGCCGTCATCCGTATCGATTTTCGAAACCGTATTCTCACCGGAGTTGGCCACCCAGATGAAGGCCAGCTTTATCTCTTCCTCGTCAAGCACGAGATTGCCGTCAGGATCGACGGAAACGCCCGAGGAGTTGTCCTCGTCGATGGCGAAATCTTCCTCCCCTTCCGGTCCAACACTCACTTCGTGACAGGCAGGGTCACAGTTCCCGCAGGTCGAGCCGACCCCTTCGTCTACCTCACCATCACAATTGTTATCGACGTTGTCGCACCATTCGGCAATACCGGGGTTGATCGACGGATTGCTCTCATCGCAATCCCCCCCCTTTTGCGTGGTAAAGGTGACATTCCCCCAACAGAGGCAAAGAGGAACTCCAGCACCGTAGCCGTCACTATCCTTGTCCTCGAAGAAGTCCTTGCAGCCAAGGGAACCTGAGTTGTCCTTGATACCGTCGCAATCATCGTCCTGATTGTTGCAGACTTCGCTGCCACTGGGATTGATGGCCCAGGTGGAGTCATCGCAGTCGCCGGGCTGCGTCGCCGAATACTCATCGCTCGGACCACAGAGGCAAAGTGACTTGTTCTCCATGCCCCAACCATCATCATCCTTGTCTTTGTAGTAGGGGTTGCAACCGCCACTTCCAGGCTCATCCAATTGGCCATTGCAGTTGTTGTCTGCCCCATCGCAAACCTCTTTGGCGCTATGGTTGATGGTGGCATCGAGAGGCGCACAGTCAATTACATCCTGCTCGCCATCATCATCGTCGTCGTCATCAACGCAATCGGTGGCGCCGTCGCCATCGGTGTCGGGGAAGCCTTCATCGGTCTTACCGTTACAATTGTTGTCTACTCCGTCGCACACCTCCAGCGCGCCGGCGTGCATTTGGGAGTCAAGGGGAGCGCAATCTTCGTCGTCGGGCGTACCGTCGTTATCATCGTCGGAATCGACACAATTTGCCTGTCCATCCTGGTCGAGGTCCAAAAAGCCCTCGTCAACCTGACTGTTGCAGTTGTTGTCCCCCCCGTCGCATACCTCTTCGGCGCCGTGGTAGATAACCGGATCGAAGGGGGCACAATCGGTAACATCCGGGTCCCCGTCAGCATCTGCATCCTCGTCGATGCAGTCTGCAATACCGTCTCCATCAAGGTCTTTGAAACCCTCGTCGACCTTATCGTTGCAGTTGTTGTCCAGCCCATCACAGGCTTCTTGTGCATCGGGGAAGACATTGGCGTTTAGCGGGTCGCAGTCGTCGATGTCCAGGCTCCCATCATTATCATCGTCCTCGTCAACACAGTTTGCGCTGCCGTCGCTATCCTGGTCAGCATAACCCTCATCCACCTGACTGTTGCAGTTGTTGTCCACGGCGTCGCACACTTCTATAGCATCATGGTTGGCCAATGGTTCAAGGGGGGCACAGTCGCTAGCGTCCGGGTCGCCGTCGCCATCGTCATCATCGTCGCAGGCGTTGCCTTCGCCATCCTCATCCAGATCATATTGCCCGGAGTTCGCTACGAGAGGGCAGTTATCATCCTCATCGAGGACATCGTCGTCATCGTCGTCCAGATCGATGCAGTCGGCATCGCCATCGCCATCGCTGTCGGTGAACCCGTTGTCCACGAGTTTGTCACAATCGTTGTCTTCTCCATCGCACATTTCGGCGACGGGGACTTGCGCGTCACAAAGAGTCCAACCCTCGACTCCCTGGCAGGTTTGCGTCCCGGGGCAGGCCCCAAACTCGTTGACCACGTCACATGACTGCTTCAAACCCTGATTCGTGAGCCGACAGGAACAGCTCCCGGATTCAGGTAGACATTGCTTCGTTTCAGCGCCATCGCTCACTACCGAGTTACAAGCATAGCCGCCTGGGCAGAAATCGTCGTCCGTGCAGCCCAGCCCACAAAAAGTTCCGTCTTGTCCCACCGAGATGCACTTGTCATTCTCCTCACCGCAGTCATCATCGCTAGTGCAAGGCTCGCAAAGGCTGAAGTAGTTGGGCACGCAGATGAACTCCTGGTCGGGACCACCCAGGTCCATTCCCTTACAGGACCATCCGGGAGGGCAATCGAGGATGCAAGTGTGAGTGCAAACCTGGCCATCAGGCCCTTCGATACAGTAACCGAAACCGCAATCAGCATTGTCGTTGCAGGGAGCCCCCATGTTGGGGTCCGTATCAGGCGCGCTCACCACGTCCGTGTCCACCGGGGTCCAAACTTCTTCCGGTGCCCAGGTATCAAGACCAGCCCCATCCTGCCCGGTGGCCAGATCCTGCTCAGGAATCACCGATGTCGAGTCCGTGTCAGCCGGCGGGGCCTCAATGGTATCCTTCGCACCTGAGCAGCCCGCCAGGGCTACCATCAATCCATATGTAATCCAGGTTGACCGGGTCATGGGATTCCTCCTTTCTACTCGGAGTGATACTGCGCGTAGAACGAGTGGATCGTCACACTGTTGTTGCCACCGCTGGCCGCGAGTTGGAGCTCAACTTCAAGGTACTTGCCCGCCAAATTGGGAATCGCGCTCAGGTCGAGGGGGAAGGCGTTTGGTGGAAAGGGGCCATACGGTCCCAACCACGACTTGTCAGGCAGACTGGAGATGGTACCACCGGCTCGCACCCGGATCTTCACGCTGCCAGAACCCAGCGCATCACTGTCGGCCGAGATTTCCGCCCAGGAGGTCGTCCCGAAGGTCGCCCCCGGTATGACATGCCGATAGTAGCCTTGGGCTGTCCCGTAGATGCCTCCTTCCGGGGTCTTGGAGACATTTGACGAGTTCTCTTCGTCCAGGGTGAAGGCCTCGTTGCCATCTACCCCGACCACCACCCGGTGGCAGGTAGGATCGCAGTTGCCGCAAGTTGAAGCGACGCCCTCGTCAGTCAGATTGTTGCAATTGTTGTCCTTGCCATCGCAAATCTCAACTGCGCCGGGGTTAATGCCCGGAGCGTTTTCGTCGCAATCGCCGCCCTTGGTCGTGCCATAGGTCTCATTGGGCCAACAGATGCAAGAAGGAGCACCAGACCCGTAGCCGTCATTATCACTATCTGCGTAGTGGTTCAGGCAACCCAACGAACCGGGATTGTCCTTCACCCCATCACAATCGTCGTCCTGGTTGTTGCAGACTTCGTTGCCGCCCGGGTTGATAGACCACGTCGAGTCGTCGCAATCACCCGGGTCCTCGGCCGTGTAGTCGTTTTGCGGCATGCAGATGCATTGCGACTTGTTCTCCATGCCCCAGCCATCGTCGTCTTTGTCCTTGTAGTAGAGCGTGCATCCGTCAGCGCCCGGGTCATCCACCACCTGATTGCAGTCGTTGTCCTGCCCGTCACAGACTTCTGTGGCATTGCCGTAGACGGCGGGGTTAAAGGGGTTGCAGTCCACGACGTCTACATCACCGTCATTGTCGTCATCAAGGTCAATGCAGTCAGCCTCCCCGTCACCATCGAAGTTCGGGAAACCTTCATCCACCTTGGAGTTGCAATTGTTGTCAACACCGTCGCAGGCTTCAGCGGCACCGTTGTGTTTGCTGGCATCGAGGGGCGCACAATCGCTGCCGTCGTCGTCGCCATCGTTGTCATCGTCGCCGTCGACACAATTGGCGAGACCATCTAGATCGAAATCTGCGTACCCCTCGTCCACCTGGTTGTTGCAATCATTGTCGATGCCATCACAAATTTCGTCAGCGCCGTTGTAAATATTGGAGTTGTATGGCGCACAGTCCTCGGAGTTGGGGTCGCCGTCACCGTCGGCATCGATGTCGCTGCAGTCCGCCTGCCCGTCTCCATCGATATCCTCGAAGCCCTCGTCCACCTTGTCGTTACAGTTGTTATCTATGCCGTCGCAAAGCTCCGGCGCATCCTTGAACGCCTTGTCATTCAGCGGGGAGCAGTCGGTGCTATCCGGGTCATTGTCATTATCGTCGTCCGGGTCCACGCAATTGGCCAGGCCATCCTTGTCATGGTCAGCAAAGCCCTCGTCTACCTGATTATTGCAGTTGTTGTCCACGCCGTCACAAACCTCCTTGGCGTCGTGGTTCGCCAGAGGTTCCAGCGGGGCGCAGTCCAGTTCATCGGGATCGCCGTCATCGTCGTCATCCGGGTCGCAGAGATTGCCCAGCTTGTCCCCATCGAAATCGAGTTGGTCCGGGTTATCATCCAATGGACAGTTGTCCTCCCCATCGGGGATCTCATCATTGTCGTCGTCACCATCCACACAGTCAGCCAGACTGTCCTTGTCGGCATCCGCAAAGCCGTTGTCTACGGCCCCATCACAATCATTGTCCTTGCCATCACAGGTTTCGGCCTCGGGCTCAACAGCATCGCAAACCGACCACCCTACCTTACCCTCACAAAACATCTGACCGGGACAGACACCGTACTCGTTTTCCAACTCGCAGGTTCGAGTCTCGCCCTCGTTGGCAACTGTACAGGTACAACTACCGGATAACGGAAGACACTGTTTGAGAGTGTCACCAAGGCTGTTTTTCACGCTGTTGCAAACAAACCGTTCTGGACAATCCTCATCGGCCACGCAGGAGACCCCGCAAAAAGTCCCCTCCCCACCTACCGAAACACAGAAATCATCATCAACTCCGCACTCCAGGTCCTGGGTACACGGAGCACAAACATCGTAATAGTCGGGGAGGCAGATAAACTCGAGCGCCCCTCCTTCCATATCGACGCCCTTGCATGTCCAGCCCGCCGGACAGTCCTGGATGCAGGTATGGGTACAGACCTTGCCCCCGGGGACGTCAATGCAGTAGCCGAAATCACAGTCGTCGTCATTCTCGCAAGGTCCGAAATCGACACCTTCCCAGCCCGTCAGATCTGCCTCCAAGTTCAGATCAACGAGGGAATCAAACTCGGTGGTGGTCTCCGGTTCGACGGCAGGAACGTCGGCCTCCTCCTCGAGGTCCACCGTGTCCACCTGGCTCTTGTGCATAGGCCCAGACCCTCCGTCGCCGCAACTGGAGAGCCAAAACGAGAGGGCAGCAATGACTATCGTTCGTGCAAAGAAGCTTGTCCTCATGGTCCTTCTGCCTCCTAAGTTTCATCGCGTCACATGGTACAGCAATGCGCGCCTCGAAACAAAAGTAAAACGCTTGCGCGCCCGGATCGGGGGAAGTACAGTCGTTGTGTAGCACTGGTAAGTGACCACACCAAGGAGCATTCGATGAAGATGAAGTACCTCACAGTACTCGCCGGCCTACTCCTCTTGGGGGCCTGCGGTGGCGGCGGTGAAGAAGGCACCATTGGCTGGGAAGGCCCCAAAACGGACATTCAGCCTTGCGACCTGCTCATCACCGAAATCATGGCAAAGCCCAGCAGCCCGGTTGGTGGCAGGCGGTGGGTGGAAATCTACAATGCGTCAAGTGAAGATATCGACACCGGAAGGGTGCGGCTACAGATTGCCAAGCCGGGGTCAAACCCCAGCGTCCTCGACTTGAGAGGGCCAGGGCAAGTGATTTTGCCTCCTGGGGAATTCCTCTGGGTGCGCATTGATGCCGAACCGCTGCCGGAGGAAATGGTCGAAGGCCGCAACGTCTTCCAAACTTCGAAATCGGTAGCGATTCCGGACTACGACTTCGAGATTTCCCTCCTGACCTTCACCAATATCGTAATTCACGCGGTCACCTTTGGTCCAAAGGATGTTGGCTGCGCCCCCGGTTCGGGTTTCGTCAGCGCACCGCTAGTTTCGGCGGACCAGGCCATGGAGCTGCGGGCAAACTACTTCTCCTGCAATGATGCCAGCACCGTTTGCGGGGCGTGGGGCGGAGCCTCCAAAGAGGCCATCCCCGGGGACAAGGGCTTCGGCTCCCCCGGCTCTGGACCGGAACCCTCGGGAGCCGCGCTTGGCTCGCTCCCCCTCCCCGGGGAAGTCGTAATCACCGAAATCATGTACCGGTCCGGTGAGGATACAGAGCAGGCTGACTGGGTAGAGCTGTTGAGCCTCAGCGATGAATGGCTCAACCTCCAGGGGTGCGTCATCGGCGACGGTACAGCCAGTGGGGACCACACGATCTCGGACGCGGTTCTGCTCTGCCCGGAAGATCTGGTCGTGCTTTCCAGCAAGAGTCTGGAAGAGGTCGGCCTCGAGGTCGATTATGTTTTTGGTGGCAAGCCGAATCTCAACCAGAGCGGAGACCTCTTTTATTTGAAGTGCCCGGGTGAAGATGGGTCGCTAGTCGACATTATCAACCTCGACTTCAGTAGTTCCGGGCCCTTCCCCGTATCATCGGAGAGCGCCTCCGTGCAGGTCTGCCCGGAGGGATTGCCAGCCGCACCGGGTGCGACGGACTACCACGCCCCGGGAATCTGGGCAGTTGCACCGGAAGGGACTACGGTCGGCACCAGCTCTGACCTCGGCTCGCCTGGCGAACTGAACCCTGAGTGCGGCGGTGGACCGGTGGAAGACTGCGACCCACCCTGTTTGGGCAACGCCGTCTGCGCCACTCTTGGTGGTGCTGCCGTTTGCGCGTCAGTACCAGGGCCAGGGGACGCACTGGTCACGGAGTTCATGGTCAACGGCTCCGAAGCGTGCGTTGCCAAGAAGGACTGGGTCGAACTCTATAATCTCACCGGGGAAAATCTGAAACTTAGTGGCTGCTCACTGACTGATGACAACGAAAAGACTTATACCATCGGCAGCGCAGCCACCATCGCTCCCCACGACTATATTGTCCTCGTCCAAGACTCTGAGGAATGCTCCTTCGATGCTCCCAATTACGCCTGCTTCGGTTCCAACCCAAACCTGAACGCCGGACATGACTCTTTCGTCCTTGAATGTGATGGGGCAACGGTCCTCTCCTTCAATTACGGCCAGGATGGCGAACCGGAGAGCCCAGGCAATGGCGACAACGATAATCGAGTCGCAACACAACTCAATAGCGCACCGGGCAACCCGCCCAGTCCCGCCACCGCGGCAGACCCCGCCAACTGGTGCCCGTCCGCCAGTGCCACGTTATGTGGCGACCTGGCTACCCCTGGTCTGCCCAACCACTCCTGTGGCTCCGCACCGGTTGACGATTGCGTCCCGCCCTGCCCCCAGGGATTCGCCTGTGGCAACCTCTCAGGGCAGCCCATTTGCGCCCGCTCGCCAGGTTTCCTGGAACTCATTCCAATGGAAATCATGGTCAATGGTTCCGACGGTTGTTCCGGCGGCAAGGATTGGTTCGAGATCCTCAATTTGACCTCCGACTATCTGGAGTTACAGGGGTGTAAACTCTCTGATGACAATGACAGCACCTACGACATCGACGAAAGCCTTGTAGTTGCCCCGGGCGAGTATCTCGCCATGGTCCAGGGCTCCAGTGGATGCGCCATGGAGGCTCCCCGCCACTACTGCTACGGCGGCGCCCCGAATCTCAATACGAGCAACGACTCCATCTCCCTTAGTTGCGGCGGCAAAGCGGTCTTCGTCGTGGACTACGGATCGGCCGGAGAAATCTCTGCGCCGAAGGATGGCGCATCGGTTCAGAGCAAGGCTGGAGGAGGGTCCCTCGACCCGGCCAACTGGGGAAAGTCTTGTCAACAGATGAACTGCGGTGAATTGGGAACACCTGGTGCCCCCAATTCCGCTTGCAATTGAGGAGAAGAGCCATGCAAAACCAGATTAGATTGTTGCTCCTCGCCCTGATTGCCTTGTCCACCTTCGCCTGCGACGAAGAAAGCGCCAGCGAATGTCCTGGAGGGATCATCGCCATGGTCGTCCAGGTTACCGATGGAGACACCGTCAAGGTCGACCTTTTCGCCGAAAAGATCCGCCTCCTTGGCATCGAGGCCCCCGAGACGAACTTCACCAACGCGGCTGAATGCCCCGGCGTCTGGGAGGAGATGTCCCTGGAAGACCAGTCAGCCTACAATCAGACCTGCTGTTACGGGGATCAGTCAAAGGCGATGCTGCAATTCCTCCTACCCCAGGGTACCGACATCTGCCTTGTCAATCCCGAGGGTGGAGACCTGGTGAAGGGGGTGTATGGACGGTATCTTGCTGACATCTATCTACTCGATGGCACCTGGATCAATGGCAAGCAAGTAACCGGCGGATATGCTCGCGCCAACAGCGGCTTCCCCCACCCCATTCGCAGTGAAGAATTGAAGGGGCTGGAGGGGTTGGGCTCGCTCAACGGTGCCGGTCTGTGGGGTTATTGCGCGTCCATGGAAGAGGGCGAGGGTCCATGCGAATAGCCAGATGACATTCGTCCGCAACGACTACCTGGACTGGTACATTCCCCGCATGCGACTTGATGACGATGCCATCAACCTGCACGCCAGCGGTGTGGAGTCTTTGGGCGGCGAGTATGCGGGTGATCTGTCCGGAAATCCATGGGAGAGCATGGGTGGCTTCGAAGCGGGCCTGGGGGCATGGCTGGGGCAACCGGCGGACGAACTGCTCTTCACCCCCGGGGCCACCGGCGGGACGCTGCTGGTCCTACTTGCTATGGGCCGCAATGGCTCCACGATCCTGGCAGAGTCACCTCTCTATGAGCCTATGTGGCGACAAGCGGAGCGACTAAATCCGGTTCAAAGATTCGCGCGGCGCCCTGAGGATGGCTGGCAGCTTCCCATCAATGAATTGCATGAGAGACTCCACCCTAATGTTTCCGTCGTCATGATCACCGAACCTCACAATCCCAGTGGTGTCCTGGCGCCACGAGAGCAGGTGGTGGAATTGGCGGAAATGGCGCGGCAGGTCGGGGCCTACGTACTCGTCAACGAAGTCTATCGCGGATACTCGCAAACCCCGTCCTATCATGGGGAATCCGACAACATAGTCGTCGTCTCCAGCCTGTCGAAGTTCATCGGAGCTTATTGGATGCGCCTCGGCTGGCTCAGCGCCACTGCCGACCTTTGTCAGCGACTGCGCCAGGCACATCTCAACATGGGGTTGGGCACCCTCGTCGCCTCCATGGCGGGTATGCGCTTGCTAGAGTCCATTGAGCCCATGGCTGCCTCTGCCTGCAGGCGCTCAGCCATCGGTCGAGAGGTCGTCCATCGTTGGGTCGAAGCTAACCCAGCCGTTACCTGGACCCGCCCCATGGGACCGGGGTTCGGCGCCATCTCGATACCGGAAGAAATTGATGACCTCGCATTCGGTGAGCACCTACACGATAACTGCGGGGTCCTGGCTGTGCCGGGCTCCTGTTTCGGGGTCCCCAGGACTTTGCGCGTCTCCTGGCTCCAGGCCGGGGACCGCCTCCAGGAAGGCCTCGATATTCTAGCCACCGAAATCAACACATTCTGAGTCCCAGAGGAAGGCTGGACAAGGGGTTTGTGACTCTCTTACTTGCACGCAAGGGCGCCCGCGAGTATGGTGTACTGTCGCGCTTCGTGGAGGTTTGTAATGCGCTACTTGACGGTCTCTTTGATTCTGCTTTCAATTACTCTGGCCAGCCCTGCAGTCTTCGCCGAATGCGAACCAGACTGCTGGTGGGCTTCCTGTGGTGACGACGGCTGCGGCGGTAGTTGCGGCGAGTGTGACGAAGGTGATTATTGCAAGGACAACGGCTCTTGCAGTTCCTGCCAGTGGGCCTGCGGCGGCAAGAGCTGCGGCGACCATCCCTGCGGCGGTAGTTGTGGTGAATGCGATGCCAATCAGTACTGTCACGACAACGGCTACTGCAGCTCCTGCGATTCCTATTGCTGGTCAAACCAATGTGGTCCTAATCCCTGTGGGGGCACCTGCGGCACTTGCGATTCTGATGAGTATTGCGATGATGGCCAATGCAAAGCCTGTGATGCGCCCTGCGGCTGGAACGGCTGCGGCATGCCCGACGACTGTGGCGGCATTTGTGGTTGCGATGACAACGAGTACTGCGACGAAGACAACTACTGCTCCTACTGTTCATCCGGCTGCGGCTGGAACGAATGTGGCCCCCATCCTTGTGGTGGTACCTGCGGGGAATGCGAGGACGACGAATACTGCTCCGACGACTTCCAATGCGACGCATGTAAGGCCCCTTGCTGGTACGCCGGCTGCGGCGTGCCTGATGATTGTGGCGGCATGTGCGGGTGCGATGACGATGAGTATTGCGAGGACGGCTGGTGCGAGTCCTGTACCTACTTCTGTTACGGAGTTCAGTGTGGCGAGAGCCCCTGTGGAGAGAGCTGCGGCACTTGCGACGAGGGCTACGAGTGTGGCGCCAATGGCTATTGCCAGAGTTGTCAGAAACAGTGCTCTGGGAAGCAGTGCGGGGACGATGGCTGCGGCGGAATCTGCGGCACCTGTGCAGCCGGCGAGGTTTGCAACGCCCAGGGTAAATGCGATTGCATCCCCGAATGTGCCGGAATGGAATGCGGTGACGACGGCTGTGGCGGCGACTGTGGAAACTGCCCCGAAGACTGGGACTGCACGTCGGACGGAGAGTGTGTCGATGAGTGCCTTGCGAACTGCAAGAACAAAGAATGCGGTGACGACGGCTGCCAGGGAAGCTGTGGCACCTGCCCCGCTGGCTTTGCTTGTGACAAGCACTGGGAATGTCAGAACACTTGCGAAATCAAGTGTGACGGCAAGAACTGTGGTGGTGATGGCTGTGGCGGCAGTTGCGGAGTCTGCCAGGAAGGGTGGACCTGCCAGGCCAGCGTCTGCTCTAACACCTGCTACCCACAATGTGGTGGCAAGCAGTGTGGTCCCGATGGGTGCGGAGATGTCTGTGGTACCTGCCCCGGTCAACTCTACTGCAACGACACCGGAGTCTGCGTGCAGGATTGCGACGGCGATTGCACTGACAAGGTATGCGGCTCCGACGGCTGCGGCGGCAGTTGCGGAGAATGCGCTGTAGGGCAGTTCTGTGACTACAAAGGCGAGTGTCAGGACGGCCAATGTGAGGCCGATTGTACCGGCAAGCAGTGTGGCCCGGATGGCTGCGGCAATGTCTGCGGTACCTGTCCGGCCTCACTGATGTGCAGCCCCAATGGCATGTGCACCACCGATTGCGTCGGTAGCTGCTCAGGCAAAGAATGTGGCGACAACGGCTGCGGCGGCTCGTGCGGCGACTGCGGTGCAGACTTCCACTGCAACTCAAACGGAATCTGCGCCGAAGGTTGTGAGGCCAACTGCCTGAACCAGGAATGTGGCGACGATGGCTGCGGCGGAAGCTGCGGCATCTGCGGTGAAGCGACGGTCTGTAAGGCGGGACAGTGCCTCGACCCCGATGCTCCCTGGCCGGACGTGATTGGCCAGCCAGACGGCGCCGGCGATCCGCATACCTGCCCTGCCGGCTACTATTTCAGCAGTGGAAACTGCATCCCCCAGTTGACCGAAGAAAAATCCAGCGGCTGTTCTACCGGGGCTGGAGTTGGCACTACTCCCCTCCTGCTCCTCGCCCTCTGCGGACTCCTTCTGTTCTCGGTTAGACGACGGTTTAGCGTCTGACGCGTTCAACAGCGGGTTGGGGCTACAACAGAACGTCGTTACGCTGTCGCTTAATCGTTCATGCAGGATTGATAAGCTTGCGCACACGGCCCCTCGATAGCATCCCATAAGCAAGCATCGGAGATCACCATACCGCAAACTTGAACGACACAAGAGAGGAGATTCTGGAAAAACTGCTGGGCCTGAGAGTCACCCTTGTTCCAGCAAGCATTCAGGCAGGAATCGTCAAAATTACAGGCCAGAGCACACATAGCAATGTTCGCACAGCCTTTGCTATCGCCGTGGCACACATGGTTCTCGCAAACCAGAGGGGGAGCGCAGACGCCGCAGCTCCCGCCACATCCATCGCCCCCACACTGCTTGTTGGAGCAATCGGGATTGCAGCCACCTGAGCAGACACCATTCTGGCAATTCTGGCCCTCAGGACAGAGTCCACATGAGCCGCCACATTCATCGCCCCCACATTGCTTACCACCACAATTAGGAGTGCAGGAGCCGCTGCAGTCCTTCGGCAAGTTCTCGTTTGGTGAGGCCTCGCCCTGGGTATCACAATCGTAGAAACCCTTTTGGTAATTCCAACCGCACTGTGGATCCCAAGAGCAGTCCTGCTCCTTTAGCGTATTGCCATCGCACCAGGTCAAAATGTTACCATTGCAACAACCTTCGTACTTGACCCCATTGCAGCCTCCGCTGCCAACGCACTGCCCCTGTTCACACGTATTGCCGGCATCACAGCTACCACAAGTGCCGCCACAACCGTCCCCACCACACTGCTTACCGGCACACTTCGGTTGGCAGGGATCGGTATCCTTGCATGCAGCCAACTCCGCCGCGCAACCGGTGATCTGCTGTGTCTGGAAGCAAGGCTCCGAAGGCCCCCATTTGTCACAGTACCCGAAGATGCATTCGTAAAGCGCCATGGCCTGGCCAGCAACCTCCGCCGACACTTCTCCAAAACAATGGTCGAAGCAGTTTGCCTCAAAATCCCCGCAGTTGCCTTGCAACATGCATTGTAGGACCGCATTGCAATCATTCGGCCCGGCCACGCAAATTCCGCCTTCGCAAGTGGCGCCGGCGGGGCAGGCCGTAGGATTTGACCACGCGGTCCCATCAGCTTTGCAAGTCTCATACGCATCTGTTCCGGAGCACCGCTTGTCCCCGGGCTCACAAATCTGAGTACCCTCGTCGACGCACTGCCCGTCAGCGCAAACTTTCGATTCCGGGCAAGGCACAGCCTCTAGCCAGGCACCTTTGCCATCACATTCTTGAACCCCGCCGTCAAAACAGCGGTGATCGCCTTCCGAACACGTTTGGGTCTCTTCTATGCACGCATTGTCCTGGCAGACTTCGCCCTCCTCACAAGGTACGGGATCGAGCCACGCAAGACCATCCTTGGCACAGACGGAAAGTCCCCCTTCTATACACTTCCCCTTGTCAGGAGTGCAGATACCTACGCTACACTGGAAAGCCTCGTCGCAGTACATGCCTGCGCCACAATAACCACACGAATATCCTGGGCAACCACTGTCGCCGCACTCTTTGCCACCACATGCGAGGACACAAGTGCCTCCCGCTTCCTCGGGAGTCGCGCTATCGCCGGAGTTGGTGATGTCATTACCAGTGCTGAGCGAGGGGGTCGTTTCATCCCCACCGCAGGCGGAGAAGACGACAATGAGAGCGAGGGCACCAAACAGAAGAAGGAGGCGAATTCTCATGACTACTCCCTGCCAATAAGAAATGGCAACCGGATCACTGAACCGAGTGTATTCTACCCCGCTGGTCCAAAAAGTCCACGCTCGGTCGACAAGTCCGCCAGTTGCCTCTTGCCGCACTGCGTCGAGCCTGCCATACTGGGCCCATGAATAAGACCGTGAGCCTCACCGCCGGACGCTCCGTCTCCCCTCTCCTTGCAACCCTTGCAGTTGCCCTGCTTCATCTCTCTGCCGGCTGCGCCCACCACCAAACTCCTCCCGTCCGTGACACTGATTATGATGCAATAATTATCGGTGCTGGCATGGGCGGTCTTTCCGCCGCGGCACACCTTGCCAATGGCGGTATGAAGGTGCTCCTACTTGAGCAGCACCACAAAGTGGGTGGTGTTACTACTTCGTTCCAGCGAGGAGATTTCAGATTCGAAACCGCTCTTCACGAGATGAACGGCGCCGCTCCAGGTGGTCCAATGCATCAGATCTTTGATGAATTGGGGCTCCTCGAGAAGCTGGACCTAATTGAGATCCCGGTGCTCTATCGCTCTATCTTTCCTGGCGTGGATTTCACTTTTCATTCTGACAGCGAGCGCTCCAAAGCTGACCTGATAGAGCGCTGGCCGTCCGAAGCAGAGAACATCTCGCAGTACTACGAGTTGCTTGCCGATGTGGCCGCCGATGTAGAGGAATTGAAAGGCATTTACCGCGAATCTCCCGCCAATCAGTTCTTCACGAAGCTGGGAGTGCCGTTGGGACAACCGACCTTCTTTAAGGTATACAAGGAGACCCTGGCTGAAGTCTTGGATGACCTCTTTGACGATGAACTGCTAAAGGCGGTAATCGCCCAATTCTGGGTCTACTACGGCCCCCCACCATCGCGACTCTGGGCCCCCATCTTTCTCCTCGCCAACGGCAGCTATCAGAGTCATGGTGCCTGGCACTTCAAGGGCTCCAGCCAAGCCCTCTCCGACGCTTACTCCCAGCGCATCAAGGAACTGGGTGGCAAGGTTGTTACCGGCACCAAGGTCGTAGGCATTGAGATTGATGATGGGTACGTAGAGGGCGTCGTAACCGAATATGGTGACCTGTTCACAGGCCGCTACGTGGTCTCCAGCGCAGACCCCTACCAGACGTTCTTCAAGCTACTGGTGGAGGAGGATTCTCCCGAAGAGTGGCGAGAAAAGATCCAGGGCATGAAGCCGAGCAATTCCTTGCTGGGACTCTATCTCGGTCTCGATAAGCCAATCTCACACTGGGGCATTGAAGAGCATGAGATCTTCTACAACACCTCCACTGATGCCGACGCCATGTATGAAGCGATGATGGCGGGCCGTTATGAGGATGGTGCGATTGCCATCACCATTTATTCGAACCTGAATGACCCCTACTATGCTCCTCCCGGCAAGAGCGTGGTCGTGGTCCACACCTACTCTTCCATCGACGATTGGCCGAAGAATCGGAAACCTTACCAAGACCACAAACTCCGGGTCGCGCAAAAGCTGCTGGTTCTCCTCGACAATGTCATGCCCGGCGTTACCGACCACATTGAAGTGCAAGAGATGGTCACTCCCGTTACCATCAGCACTTTCACCCTCAGTTTTGGAGGAATCCCCTACGGCTGGGACTTCACCGTCGACCAGGGCTATGAACGACTTCCCAACCATACTCCCATCGGTGGGCTCTACATGGCCGGCTCCTGGGCCGGCCCTTCACATGGTGTCTCCGCCGCACAGATCTCCGGAAGGCGCGCCGCTCAATTGATCTTCGACGCCGAGGAGGCGGGCCGATGAGAAATCGATTCCGCACCGACATTCTCGCCAGTTGTTGTTTGGCGGCACTGCTCCTGGCCCCAACTCCCGCGCAATCTGGCGAACCCGAAGAACCCGCCGACAAGATTGGCACCGAGACCAAAGCCGTTGACGATAGGGCAGAAACCGTACCCATCCTTGACGCGACTACCTCCGCCACCCCGCGCTACAAGCCCGTGACCTGGAAGAAGCATTTCGACCATGCGAAAAAGCTCAAGGGAAATTGCCGGCGCTGCCATCACGACCTGCGGGGGAGCAACACTACCGCTGGCAAGTGCGCCCACTGTCACACCGCACCAGTAGACGACATGACCCTCATCGAAGCGTGGCATGGCCTCTGTCGGGATTGTCACCTGGATGACCAACTGAAAGGGCAGAAACACGGCCCCATAAAGTGCCTCGGCTGCCACGAAGAGAGGGACTAGAGTAGAAACTGGCTACTCCCCGCCCGCTGCCTCACCACTGAAACTCCGACAGCACCTGAATCCCAGATACTCGAAGTCTTTGTCCGGGTCAAATGGACGCCTCGACGAAGAGCGAAGACTAAACCCGATGCGGTGGAAGCGACCCCCACGAATCACCCGATAGCTGCCCGTCTTCGGACCCGACGGTTGCACCAGCGGACTCTTCTCATAGTAGCCCGCGCCATACCAATCCGATACCCACTCAGCAACGTTTCCCGCCATATCGCAAAGGCCGTAGGGACTGTTCCCTTCGGGGCGAGAACAAACCTGCTGGGTAGTCGTCAGAATCGGCCATTTGCGATTAGCTTCGCTGTAGTCAATACCGTCGTCGATGTAGACCCTCTCCTCAGTGGGCGCCGAATTGCCCCACGGATAGAGCCGATTGTCCGTTCCGCGGGCCGCCTTCTCCCACTCCGCCTCAGTGCATAGCCGCTTGCCGTCGTAACGGCAATAGGCCTCGGCCTGATGCCAGGTCACGCCGTTTATCGGGTGGAGCAAGCGCTCCGGACTCCCCCAGTTGAAGAATCTCAGCAGATCATAGCTCTTGGGTGGCTTGCAACTGAGTCCTTTGACGCACAACTCATAGGCACCTACAGTGACCTCGTGCAAGTCAATGAAGAAGCCAGGCAAGTAGACTACGTGGGGGGGCTTCTCATCATCCTTGCAGCGCACCCGCCGACCGTCCGCACATCCCATCCAATACTTGCCCTGAGGCACGAAAGCCATCCCGTTACATTTGAAGTGAAGGGGCACCATACCCACGAAGTCCGCGTCCAGCACACCGGTGGAACAGACTTCAACATCGGTGAGTAGCTCCCACACATACCGCGCGGCCTCTGGCAACACCTCCCCACCGCGCAATGTCCCTGCCTCCCGACACCAGGCCCGGCAACCGTCCATGTCCAGAACCCCGTCTCGACTGCGCTTCACCATGTCGCTGTGGTGCTCCCAGGCTGCCACCAGATCTTCACATTCGCGGTTGGGCACCTCTACCCGTTCGATGCGACCCTCGACTACCTGATGTTCAAAGCCAACGAGATCACATTTGGGTTTTCCGTGCTGAGGTCCCAGGAGCCGCTTGCAGGCGGTGTCACACCACTCACTCAACTCATCGGCTCCAGCCCCCTTGACTCCCGAGAGGGTCACAACCACAAGAACCAGTATTACGCGACGCCCCATCCGCAAACGCCTCCCTCAGCCTGATCAATTGTATGTGCCATCCCCGCTCTTGCAAATTGAGCCCTTTGCAATTGGTCCGCACAACCCGTAGCCTAAGGCCATTATTTGATTCAGGAGGCCCTATGCGTTCTTCCATCCTGGCAACCGTAATGGCACTGCTTGTGTCCTGGAGCATACCGGCGTGTGGCACCGACGGAGGGGCCCTGCCAGCCGACTACACGCCCCCCCCCGATACCCGCTCTGACGCCGCCCCACCCGACTCCATTGCTACAGACGTCAAGCCCCTCGACGCCACCGATCTGATGACGGACGGAGAGTCCGGTGACACCACCGATCTGATGATGGACGGAGATTCCGGTGA
>CAZFVN010000040.1:0-38954 GCA_964522395.1 uncultured Myxococcales bacterium | reverse complement strand
GGAGATCAAGGAGCCGCGGTGACGCGTTGTTGACGTCCATCTTGCGCGCGTGCTAAGATTTTTGCGTGTGTACAGTGCGCGTGTAGGCAAATCACTAGCTACCTGCTAATCTGGCAAGCGATTACTAGAGGACTTGAATATGGCCAACAATAGTTCCGGCGATGGTGAGCGAAAGAACCCGGGGTCAGAAAACGCGGGTTCCAAGGTGGAGGTGCCACGGGCACGATCCGCAAGCGCCGGCCTCGGGGAAGTCCTGCTACGCGAAGAAGTAGTCTCCCTCGCACAGCTCGACGACGCCAGGAAAGAGATTGAACGTCACGGTGGTAAACTGGGTAACACGCTGGCCAAACTCGGTTACGTTTCCGAGCAACAACTAGTCAGCTTCCTCTCCAAGCAGTACGGCGTGCCAGCCGTTGCGCTCGAAGATATCGCGGTACCGGAAGAAGTAATCAAGATGGTTCCCAAGGAAGTTGCACAGCGACACGGCATCATCCCGGTGGAGAAGCAGGGGTCATCGCTTATCGTGGCAGTTAGTGACCCGTCGAATATCTATGCGATGGACGACATCAAGTTCCTCACCGGCTACAACGTCGAGATGGTGGTGGCTGCCGAGTCTTCCATTCGCGAAGCGCTTGAGGATTACTATCAGGAAGAGGAGCAGGTCCTCGAAGACATCTTCGAGGGAATGGCGGAAGAAGACGTCAGTATTCTCCAGGAAGAGCAAGGCATCGACATTGAAGAACTGGAGAAGGAATCCAAAGAAGCGGCTGTTGTCCGCCTCGTGAATCTGGTGCTGGTGGATGCCATCCGCCGAGGCGCATCTGATATCCACATTGAGCCCTACGAAAAGGAATTCCGCATCCGCCTTCGGATTGACGGCGTACTCCATGAAACCATGAAACCGCCACTGCGATTGCGCAACGCCATCGTCTCCCGTCTCAAGATTATGGCTGAGCTGGACATTGCTGAACGACGGCTCCCCCAGGATGGTCGTATCAAGCTCGTGCTGGGCCGTGAAAAGGAAGTCGACTTCCGAGTTTCGGTGTTGCCCACTCTCTTTGGCGAGAAGGTGGTCCTCAGAATTCTCGACAAGTCCAATCTGCAGCTCGATATGACGCAGCTCGGCTTTGCCGAGGAACAACTCAACGTCTTCAAGGATGCCATCAACCAGCCGTGGGGAATGATGCTGGTGACCGGGCCGACGGGCTCAGGAAAGACCACTACTCTTTACTCGGCGCTGATGGAGTTGAACAAGACCTCAGAGAACATCTCAACTGCGGAAGACCCGGTTGAGTTCAATATGGCAGGCATCAATCAGGTGGCCATTAACGATGCGGTGGGGCTCAACTTTGCCGCGGCACTGCGCTCTTTTCTCCGGCAGGATCCGGACATCATCATGGTGGGTGAGATTCGTGACTTTGAAACCGCTGAAATTGCGGTCAAGGCGGCCCTCACCGGCCACCTC
The DNA here is from genome assembly GCA_964522395.1 of uncultured Myxococcales bacterium. GTDB lineage: Bacteria > Myxococcota_A > UBA9042 > CAIXZC01 > CAIXZC01 > CALGBT01. The sequence continues at coordinate 37,489 of CAZFVN010000040.1, read as the reverse complement.
GTGCTCTCCACCCTCCACACCAACGATGCGCCATCTACCATTAACCGTTTGCTGAACATGGGTGTGGAACCCTTCCTGGTCACCTCGTCGGTGAACCTGGTGGCCGCCCAGCGTCTATCTCGAAAAGTATGTAAGGACTGCAAGGCACCGGTTGAAGTTCCCCTTCAGTCCCTCATGGATATGGGCCTCACCGAAGAAGAAGCGGGGGGCTTCGAACCGATGTCCGGGGAAGGCTGCAAGACTTGTAACAACACGGGCTATAAGGGCCGGCTGGCCCTCTATGAAATTATGCCGATGCACGATGAACTTAGAGAGTGTGTTTTGCAGGGCTACTCCGCCATGGAATTGAAGAGAGAGGCTATGCGCCTGGGGATGTTGACCTTGCGCGGCTCGGGCATCGACAAGTTTATGAAGGGCCAGATCAGTATGGAAGAGGTGTTACGGGTAACCCGCCGTGATTAGTCCGAGCCGCAATGGAGCGATGCATCAATGAGTGAAAAACGTACTTCTATTGACATCCATCGACTGCTCAACATGGTGGTGGACAAGAATGCTAGTGACCTGCACATCACGGCATACTCCCCCCCGGCCATGCGCGTCGATGGCAAGCTGTACAAACTGAAGACGGCACCATTGACACCGGCTGATACGCAAGAGATAGCTTACTCGCTCCTGACTGAGCGACAGCGTAAGACCTTTGAAACCGAGAATGAAGTCGACATGTCTTTCAAGTGGAAGGAGCGGGGTCGTTTTCGAGCCAACTTCTTCCGTCAGCAGGGGGCGGTTGCCGGCGCACTGCGGCTGATTCCAACCAATATCATGCCCCTCTCAAAGCTAGGCCTGCCGGAGGTCGTAGATGACATCATCGACCGACCCAATGGGCTGGTTCTGGTAACCGGTTCGACGGGCTCGGGAAAATCTACGACTCTGGCCTCTATTATCAACGAGATAAACACGCGCCACAGGGGCCATATCCTCACCATCGAAGACCCCATTGAGTTCCTTCACCAACATAAGAGTTGCATCGTCAACCAGCGGGAGGTGGGGTCTGACACCCTCTCTTTCGGGGCTGCCCTGCGTTACGCTTTGCGGCAAGATCCCGATTTTGTTCTGGTGGGGGAAATTCGCGACCGTGAGACCATGGAGATTGCCCTTAAAATCGCGGAAACTGGCCACTTAACCATGGCTACCCTGCACACCAACTCAGCCGTGCAGACGATCCACCGAATCCTCGATTTCTTCCCTTCAGAACAGCAAGATGCCGTGCGCACTCAGCTCTCTTTTTCGCTCCAGTGCATCGTCTCCCAGTCGCTACTCAAGCGGGAAGATGCCAAGGGTGGCCGCGTTTTGGCCTGTGAATTGCTGATGCCCAATCAGGCCATTCGTCACCTGATTCGAGACGACAAGACTCACCAGATATACTCGCAGATGCAGATGGGACAGAAGAATTCGGGGATGCAGACTTACAACCAGTCGTTGGTGCGACTGGTTCAGCAGAGAATCATCTCCAAAGAGAATGCTCAGGACTACAGCCCGGACCGTCAGGAATTTGACAAAATGCTCGCCAACGCGGAAACTGGGCAGTAGAGATTACGGGGAGTAGTGCGCCATGGCTGTTTTCGAATGGGAAGGCACCAACGATCAAGGTCAGCTTCAGACTGGCGAGATAGAAGCGAAGTCACGGTCTGAAGTAGAGAAGCGACTGGCCGCCGACAAGATCAAAATAATTGGCATCAAGAAGCAATCGAAGGGGCTCGCTATCCCCGGCTTCGGCGGAGTTAGTTCGAAGTCGATTGTTGTCTTCATTCGTCAGCTCGCAACCATGATCGACGCGGGCTTGCCGCTGGTTCAGTGTCTTGAAATTCTAGGTACCCAGGAACCGGACCCGAACTTTAAGTCCGTGCTGCTGGCGGTAAAGGTAAGCGTCGAGCATGGCAACACCTTCGCCGATGCACTCAAACCGCACACCAAGGTTTTTGACGAACTGTTCATCAACCTTATCGCAGCCGGCGAAATGGGCGGTATCCTCGATACGATTCTCAATCGTCTTGCGGACTACACTGAAAAGAACATGAAACTGAAACAGCGTATCAAGGGGGCCATGAAATATCCCGTTACGGTCCTCATCGTTTCGCTGGCGATTACGGCTGGCTTGTTGTGGAAGGTAGTGCCAACCTTCGCAGCCATGTTCTCCAGCCTTGGTGACCGGGAATTGCCGGCAATCACCGTGTTCATGGTTAATCTCTCCGATAACTTCGTGTCCAACATCCCCTATCTTATTGGTGGTGGCGTCGCGATGATCGCCACGTACAAAGCGATTCGAGCCAATGAGAAGGGTCGGTACATCACCGACAAGATGTTCACCAAGATGCCGATTTTCGGTACCCTCATTATCAAGGCCTCCATTTCAAAGTTCACTAGAACCCTCGGGACGCTGGTGGGTTCCGGGGTACCAATTCTTGATGCCATGGAAATTGTCGCCAAGACGTCTGGTAACAAAGTGATTGAAAGGGGTGTTTTGTATACTCGCGACCGGGTCGCCGAAGGTAAATCTATCGCCGCCCCGCTGATGGAACAACGACTCTTTCCGAAAATGGTTATCCAGATGATCGCGGTGGGTGAATCCACCGGTGCCCTGGACGTTATGCTCACCAAGATCGCGGACTTCTACGACGACGAGGTCGATTCTGCGGTTGACGGTGTCACCTCTATGATGGAACCACTCATCATGGTTGTCCTGGGTGGAATCATTGGTACGGTGATGATCGCCATGTACGCGCCCATCTTCCAGATGGCCGGCGGCGTCGGGTAGGATTCCGGTGGATCCGACCAGTCTTTCCAATAAGCTAAAACTCCTAACTCTCTTCCGGCTCGTAGTGGCGGTTGTCTTCCTGCTGGCCACCTTCTTCGGTATCCAGGATGAGGTACAATTTCTCTCCCGAGGCGGACGAGAGCTGGTCTATGGCGCGATCACTGGCTTGATGCTCCTGTGTGTGGTGAGCGCAGGACTGCTTGAGCGGTGGCAGGACACCCGCCGCCTACTACTGCTCGCCTACGTTCATTTCGTTGGTGATGCGCTCTTTGCCACCGCCCTGGTGACCCTTACGGGCGGCGTTGAAAGTGTTTTCACCTTTCTCTACTCCCTGGCCATCATCAACGCCAGTATCGTCCTCTATCGTCGGGGCGCCATCTTCCTGGCCGCATTCAATACGATATTGCTGGCGATGGTCGCGGCCGGGCAAATGGAGATGCTTGGGCAGACTCTCCATGAGGTCCTGGGCGATGCTACGGTCCTCTGGCAACGAGCCGCAGCCAGAGGTTTGGCTGGGGTTCTGCCCAGCCTGACAGTCAACGTTCTGGCCTTCTTCAGTATCGCCTTTCTCTCAAGTTACCTCGCCGAGCAGTTGCGCTCTGCAGACGTCCTGGCACGGGAGCATGAGGCCGACCTGCAACAACTGACAAATCTCCATGAATCGATTCTATCTTCCCTTGAAAATGGCCTGATTACGGTCGACTCGAAGAGAAGCGTTGCCTACATCAATCTGCGCGCCTGCCAGATGCTCCAGCGCACCGAAACAGAGCTGCTCGGACGCAGAGTTTCCGATATCTTCCCCGATATGGGCCCTGTGCTTGAGAATCCCGACAAGGCGCAGCGAAGTCATACTGAGACGACGATCCAAATGATTGGTGGAAGGCGCACCTACCTGCGGTGGACCATCTCTCCCTTGCGCGGCTCCGACGGACGTCAAATCGGTCACATCCTGCTCTTCTTCGATATCACTCGGATGAAAGAGATGGAGGAAGAAGTAGAGCGCTCGGAACGACTTGCTGCGTTGGGGCGCATGGCCGCAAATATCGCACATGAGATTCGCAACCCACTGGCCTCCATGAGCGGTTCCATTCAACTCCTGGCAGACAGCCTCGACGTCGACGGTTCGGAGCGACGACTCATGGACATCGTGGTCCGGGAAACCGAACATCTCAACCAGTGGATTAGTGAATTCCTTGAATATGCTCGCCCTCGGGAAGTGCAACGTGAAGCAGTTGAGTTGGCAGACCTGGCAGCCGAAGTGGTCCAGATGCTGCGCCACGATGAGCGGAGCCAGGGAGTTTCGCTCCACCACTCCCAAACGGGCAGTGGTACGGTAATGGGAGACCGGGTGCGACTGCGTCAAGTCGTATGGAATCTGGCCCTCAACGCGGTTGAGGCGGTAGGCAACAGTGGTGCGGTGGCGGTATCGGTTCATGGCGAAATGGATCATGTCACGTTGCGCGTAGAAGACAACGGACCGGGAATCTCCGATGAGGAGAGTAAGCGCGTATTCGAGCCGTTCTTCACAACCAAGACCCAGGGGACTGGACTGGGATTGGCAGCAGTCTATCGTAATCTGATTGAGCACCGCGGCAGCATTCAAGTGTTGCCTACAGAGGGAACCAGCGGTACTACTTTCGTCGTGACCTTCCCGCGCACGCACCAGCGCGGGTCTGATGATTTGGATGGAGCGATCCAGTAATTCTGGAGGTTGTTGCAGATGGCTAATGTGCTGGTAGTCGACGACGAACGGAGCATGCGCGAGTTCCTCGAGATCTTCCTGGTCAAGAAGGGACATGAAGTGACTTTGGCGGCCAACGGTAAGGAAGCCATAGAGATCTTTCGCGACAACGAATTCGATCTGATCTTCACCGACTTACGCATGCCCGAAGTGGACGGGATTACGGTGCTACAGGAGGCAAAGAGCCTCTGGCCCGACACTCAAGTCATCGTGGTCACCGCTTTCTCCACAACGGAAACAGCCATTGAGGCCATGAAGCTGGGAGCCTACGACTATCTCGCTAAGCCTTTCAAGGTGAACGAGGCGGGAGTGGTAGTTGACAAGGCCATGGAGAAACGAGAACTGGTAATCGACAACCGGCGGCTGAAACGTCAAGTAGCGGGGAAGTTTTCATTTGAGAACCTAATCGGCAAGAGCGACAAGATGAACGAGGTCTACCAGACCATTCGCCAGATTGCCGACACACGAACCAATGTTCTGGTGGGCGGAGAGAGCGGCACTGGCAAAGAACTGGTGGCCCGGGCTCTACATTACAACTCCTCCAGGGCCACGCAACCATTCGTCGTGATCAACTGTGGGGCAATCCCCGACAATCTTATGGAGAGTGAGCTCTTCGGACATGTAAAGGGTTCCTTCACCGGCGCGGTTGCAGACAAGAAGGGGCTTTTTGAGACAGCATCCGGGGGCAGCTTCTTTCTGGACGAGATCGGCGAATTGAGCCTCCATCTCCAGGTCAAACTCCTGCGGGCCCTGCAGGAGCGCAAGGTCAAGAAGGTCGGGGGCGTGGGTGAAATCGAGGTGGACGTGAGGATCATCGCCGCGACCAACAAGAACCTCGAAGATGAAATCCGCAAGGGGACCTTTAGAGATGACCTCTACTTCCGCATCAACGTTATCCAGATCAATCTACCTACCTTGAAGGAGCGCGCCGCGGACATCCCGCTTCTCGCCCACCATTTCTTGAATCGCTACAACGAGGAATTGGGCAAACGAATCCAGGGGTTCGACCGGGAAGCAATGTCACTTATGAAGTCCTATGACTACCCGGGAAATGTCCGGGAGCTCGAGAATGTTGTGCAGCGAGCGATGGCCTTTGAGCAATCCGAGTGGATTACCGCACGCTCACTCCCCTCACGCCTGCGCGGCCCTCGAACGGAAAGGACAGACCCCGGGGTCGTCCCCGAACCTGGCGAGAACTTCTCCATGGACAACTTCGTGGAACAGGTGGAACAGAAGCTCCTTACCCAGGCGATGTTCCAATCCTCAGGCAACGTCACCGATGCTGCCAAGCGGCTGGGAATCTCTTTTCGAGCCATGCGCTATAAGCTCTCCAAATATGGTATTCGAAAAGGGGATTTTGAGTAAAATGGCGCACCACAGGTGCACTTCACCACCCCGCTTCCTCCGGGTCGGCGACCGCTCTACTTGTGGTATGGATGGCCGGCGATCATTGAGGCCGCTCGCCAGCATTGCTCAGTGAGGACGACCAGCGCCAATTCGTGAGGCATCGTCAGCTTGGAAAGGCAGATCTTGCGACTACAGGCCTGCTCCAGTGCGGGGGGCAAACCGTTGGCATCGCCAATAACGAAGAGTAGTGGGCGACCGCTCATGCCGGTCTCTTCGAAGGTAGTCTTGAACCACCTGGATGTAACCTCTTTCCCCCGCTCCGACATGAAGATGGAATTGCTGGTTCGGATCCGCTCCAGAAGCTTGGCTGGAACCTTCCCGCCCCGCTCTTGATAAGACGTTATTTCAAGATCCACGCGCAGCGTGCGGCTGGCCAGTCGTAGGTAATCATCGATCATGGCTGCTGCCGCACCATTCTTGATGCGATGGGGAAAAAGGATGGTTGCTTTCAATCGAAGTCCGCGAAGAGGTCTTCGTCATCCTCGTCGTCGCCGAAAGAGGCGGTGTGCATCGGCTTCACCAGTTCCAGGTCGATTCGAGGCGCGTCGGCCCACAGCTTCTCCAACTCGTAGAGGTCGCGCAGCGGCTCGAAAAAGAGTTGGACGATCACATCGCCATAGTCCATGAGGACCCAGCGGTGATGACCTTGTCCCTCGATCCCGATTGGCTCGATATCCTGACTCGCCAATTCACCTTCAATATGTTTCACCATGCCGCGCACGTGCTGATCGGTGCGACCAGTGATGATCAGGAAGAAATCGGTATAATAGACCAGATCGCTTACGTCGAGTGCTACGATGTCGTGGCCCTTCTTCTCGTTGGCCAACTCGGCCAGACGTTTGAGAAGCTCTTTTCCTGCCAACGATTCGGGGGGTGACTTCTGCTCCTGCAAGAGGATCCTCCGAGGTTCCGGACGGCTAGACCGCTGGAACGTAGGTCATTTGACGTTTGACGCGCCGGTATCTAATCCAAGCATCGAGAACGAAACCAACAGTGCCCAACATGAGAATGATGGCCGCGATAATCAGGTAGAGGAAGGGCGCATAATCGACCGGCTTGTCACCGTCGAGGAAGAGTCGCATCTCCGCCACCGGCACGCCGCTGGAATTGGACATATATTTGATGACAGGTTGAGCCCATTCAGGGAGCTGCTTCCCAGCGACGATCCGTCCCTGACCACTGAAACTCACGGCGAGATCGGCCGGGAACGCCTTTCGCTCTGATATCAGGCCCGCCTCGAAGGGTCCCAACTCGACGATACGATCGGTGATCCGATAGATCTCCTTGTCAGGCAACTCCCTCTCCGTCCGAACAACAAAATTGGTAATCGGAGAAAAGTAGAATGAAAACTTCTCCGATTCGAGGTCATCGAAGACCACTACGTCGTTCTCAAAAGAGACCACATCGTTGGTATAGAGAGCCTGAACCGAACTGTAGTCGAAATCCTTGTCTCGCAAATCGCCAAGGGCGATGGTTGAGGCATCCTGCTTGAAGTAGTATCCGACATCATCGAGGGAGACAAAGATGAAGTAGATTCCGATGACAAATCCTACCGCCATCAGGCCGCCCCGCAGCCCGAGCCGGAAGCGCGCTTCTTTGAGATGCTTGAGCCGCTCGAAGTACTGCTCGTCGGCGCGCTCAAGAAAGTCCATGTCGAAGTCGGAATCAGCCATCTACCTTCCCCAGCCAGTGCACATCACAAACCGCTGCGACGCTTGAAATATCACACCTGTCGGAAAAACCAAAGCCAATTTACAGGACCACCCCGGCTCCGGTCAAGCCACGGGTGAAGAGATAGACCCCTTCGCCTTCGGGTAGAGGTGCATCACCGGTCCATATGTCGGCGCCCATCTCAAAGGTGATGAAGAGGTGGACGAGGTCAGTCAATTCGAACTCCATGCCGGCTTTGAGTACGAGGGGAATCCGCGTGGCAACGCCGGCATCGCTACCGTAGAAGCCGAAGGGCACAGAGAAACCGAGAATCGCGTGATTCTCATTCTTGATGGCATAGTCGTAGACAACGCCTGGGAATCCAATGGTCAGCCCTGCAACGAAGTCACTGTAGCCGGATCCCAGTTCCAGGGATGGATTGGCCACCAGCGCGATGGAGTGCTGACCATCCTTGAAGAAGCGCCACCGTCCTTCACCGATGAACTTGCCACCGTAGACTTCACCGGTGGAGTTGGCGTTGAAGGAGTAAAAGAAGCCCCCACCAATTCCAAATTCGATGTCAGTATCCCATGGCATGTGGTAGACCGCATGCACCTCCGGATAGCCCACCGCGATGCGCAAAGCCGTATCCTCTCGGTCAAGCGCTGAGGCACCGAGCACCGTGAACGGGCCCCGCTCGCGACGGGGGCGAGTCGAGCGCTTGAGTACCACGGCGCCCTTCTTCTTCTCCTCCGCTTCCTCGGCTTTCGCATCGGCATCAGTGTCCGCTGCGACCTCGGTATCCTCTGCGGATACCTCTTCCCCTTCTACTTCTTCCTCTACGGCACCGGCTTCTTCATCGGGCTTTGGTTCTTCGTCCTCGGCCGCGTCGTGCCCCGCCGCATCATCTGCAAGATCTCCTTTGGACTGGTCGACAGTCGACTCAGTCGTCTCAACCGACGGTTCCGGGACTGGTTCCGGCATCCCCTGTGCCCAGGCACTACGGACCATCAATCCCGCCAGAATCAGAGCCAAGCCAAGAACTATTTGCCACCTCATGAGCATCTCCTCTACAGCCCGGGCAACATGCATACACGGGCCAGCACGCGAGAATTGTATCGCACAGTTACTGAACCATCAAAAATCCTTACGGAAATTGGAAATAATGAGCCTTTGGGGTCGCTCCTCCCGATATAGAAGGGTGGAGGTGAAGACATGAATAGCACTCTCATCGGTACCCGCCAGAGTCGTTTCGAGCAACGAACCGGCCTCTGGCTCTTCTATTCCCGACCAGGCGACAGAAGCGGAACGGTTCGCTCTCATCTGCTGCGCCGGGGAACAACCACAACCATTGGCTCGGGGCCCCTTGCGGACATTCGGTTACCTGACCGATTCGTCTCCCGCAGCCACCTGCGGATAGACTGGCGGCAGGAGCGGGCCTTTGTGGAGGATCTCGGGAGCACCAACGGCACGGCAGTCAACTGTCTACCGCTATCTGGCCGACGGCGGCTGGAAACTCCCTCACTGCTGCGGATTGGGCAGTTACAGATCCTGCTTCTGGATGCCTGCGTCAGAAAGGGGGAACCAGCGGTTTCGCTGGGACCCATATGTGGCCCGGCGTCGCCCCTGCTACCGCCCCTCCATCGCTTCTTACTCGGAACCTTGGAGTCGGGCCCAGCGGGGGACTTCTACCGGCAAGCCGTCGCTGCGCTTTGCTTGGAGAATGGGGCAAGCAGTATGGCTCCAGTAGGGTTACTGCGACTACTGGCCACGCAACCGCCGCTCGCTGCTGGCGGTGCGCACGGTTAGACGGACGGAATCGAAGTACTCGGCAAGGGGGATGAGGTGCTTCCGCGTCAATCCCCAGAGGTCTTTAAGCTCTTGAGTACTGGCTGTTCCCTTCGCTTGTAGTAGTTTGACCAGTTGGTTGCGAGCCTGGCCAACGGCCGCAGTATGATAGTAGAAGTCGCTGCTCACTTTGACGGCACGGCCCTGCTCCGACAGATGGGTGAGCAGTTCGCCAAGTTCGATGTCCGTCAGCCCGAGGGAAGCAGTCAGGGCATCGCGATTCGGAGGGGCCATGGCGCCTGCCTTCAACTCACGCTCCACCGCTTCAAGTTGTACAACGAATTGGGAATCAAGCTTCACTTCGAAGCTGGCCAACGCTACGAGCCGCTCATCGCCTGTCAGGCGCCCATCGACTTTGAGCCGCTCAACAACTGCCGCAGCGACACCTCGATCGAGATAGGACGGGAGTTGCGATTTCAACTCCTCACGAGGCATCCCGGAGCGTCTGGGCTGACGACGGTGAAACTCGTCAATGGCAGCCTCGACATATCGTGAATAGGCAGCAAAGAACTCCTGATTGAGAAGCCTCCAGGCCCCTTCAACATTCAACCTGACGAGACTTTGCCCATCCTCCTGCTGCGCGGCAGCGAGGAGTACGTCCAGGGGATGAGCGGCAAGGTAACCGAGGGAAGCTTCGGCGATACCTTCCAGACCAGCGAGGCGTGTGAGACCCGCTAGGAGCGAATCGGGAGCTTCCCCTGCCAACTGCTCAAGGGCGGCCAGATTCTCGGGGCGACCCTTGACGCTGCCAGGCCACAGGATGGTACCACCACCGAGGGTGCGGCCGTAATCTGCTACCATGGAAAAGGCGCGCAGGACGAAGCGATCACCCGGCAGAACTGCCAGCGGCGTTGCCAGGCGAATACCAACCATGGCATCTCCACCGGCGGCGAGCTGCTCCCCCGAGAGGATTCGGACTGCCGCTTCGGCATACGCAGAACCGGTGTGGAAGAGTGCTTTGAATTGAGGTTTCAAATCGGCCTGGAGACCGCTAACTCCGCGCAGCGAGCCGGAGAGTTGCACTACCGGCTCGAAAACATCGCTAGCGACCAGCACATTGCCTCGCTGCACATCATCCCGTGCAACATCGGGAAGATTGATGGCGGTACGGGTTCCAGCTCTGGATTCATCGGCGGGTAGACCATGAATCTCCAGCCGCCTGACTTTGGTCTCGTCACCCCCTGGCAGAACCCGCACCTTGCCACCCGCTTGAACCACACCTGACTGTACGGTTCCGGTAACAACGGTGCCAAAGCCCTTGATCGAAAAGACACGGTCAACGGGCATCATGAAGGGACGCTGCTCCGCAACCTTCTCGAAAGCCCGAGTCAGAGCCATGATGCACTCGTACAACTCGTGCTTGAAGGACGAGAGCCTCTCCCCCTCCCAGGTAGCGGCAAAGTCTATGATAGATGCATCCGCCAGAAATGTGCCTCGAAGATAGTCTGATACGTCTTCTCGGACCAACTCCAGCCAGTCGGGATCAACCAGGTCAGTTTTGGTGAGCACAACAATTCCGCGCCGCATCCCCAGTAGCTCACAAATGGATATGTGCTCTCTAGTCTGGGGCATCACCCCTTCGTCCGCGGCCACCACGAGGACCACGAGGTCCACTCCTGTCGCACCGGCGATCATATGATGCACGAATCGCTCATGACCCGGTACATCAATGAGGCCTACCCGCTGCCCATCCGGCAGGTCGAGGTAGGCAAACCCTAGCTCGATGGAGATTCCGCGCTGCTTCTCTTCCTTGAGCCGGTCGGTTTCAATTCCGGTCAGGCGTTGAATCAGGGTGGTCTTCCCGTGGTCGATATGACCTGCTGTGCCGACAACAATCATGGCCCCTTCCTTGACCACCTAGTGGTCCGGTGCTACGATACAACTCGCTTGATCCGGGGTCAAGATAGGGGTCCACGAAAGATGACTGGTGGCCAGACCCTCAGGCATAGATGAGGAGTTCCATGAAGGTAAACTGCCCGGGCTGTAGCGCCGAGTTTGCGGTAGACGACAATCGAATACCCCCGCAGGGTCTGAAGGTCCGTTGCCCGCAGTGCTTCAAATCAATCGAAGTGGGTGGCGGCGAAGCGCCCGCCTCAGATCTGGAGGCATCACTAGGTGTCGATCTCTCGGGGCCCGCAGTGGATCCCCAGGACATCGTTCCTGATGACGGTTGGGCGGGTGACGACCTGCCGGTAGCGGAGCCGACGCCTGATTCCCCACCTGCGCCCTCTGCACCTTCCACCCCTGCTCCTTCGGGCAGCGGTGAAGCTGAAGAATGGCGTGACCTCGACCCTCTCTCTGATGATGATCTCTCCTTGATTGGAACATACGAGAAAGTTGCATCGGCCGATCGAGTAGTGGACGACGTCTGGGGTGGTACCGGCGAACTCCCTCCTGAGGAACTCCCGGAGGATGAGCCTGCTCTCGCCGACGAGGGGCCTTCGGTAGCACCGGCAGAGCCGGTCGCCCCGGAGCATCAGGATTCAGTGCAAACGATGGATGCTTTAGGCATTGGCGATTCCCTGCAAATGGAGCAGTCATCAGAGTTCTTCGAGGAAGAGGCCACATCTCCCGACCGAGCGGCGACCAGCGAAGCGACGGGTGAGGAAGAATTCCAATTCGATGACGATGTTGGCGCACCTGAACCTGTGGACTTGGAACATTCATCTTCCCGTCCCCTGGAACCGCCAGCGTCGCCGCCAGCAGCGGCCGAATTCGAAGCACCAACCGAGATTGAAGATGAGTTGGCCGAATTCGATAGTGACCAGGCTCTCTTTGGTGACGACGGAGCAACAGATTCTGGAGCGGCCGCCGACAACGTGGATGTAGACAACGTGGATGCTCCCGATTCTATCTTTGCTATCGAGGAACGCAGCGGTGTCTTTGAGGGCGCTGAAGTCGGCGTACCAGATACTCCGGAAGAGGAGGCCGCTGACGGCGACGACTGGGATTTTGGGGAAGTCGCGGTGGAGCAGGAGAAGGGGGATACGCATCTCGGCATGCCCGACCCGTCGCTCTCATTCAAGCGAGATTCTCTGACCCAGGAGCATGATGGCGAAGTCTTGCAACAGACTGCGGAAGAGGCCGAATTATCAGCCGACTCCGAGCCACCGGATCAGCCGATTACTGCGGGCGGACCGACCCTTGACGACATTGACTTCGCCAGCCTGCTGGACGAAGTACCGGGCGACAAAGCAGCGGATAGTCAGGTCTTCTTTGTAGACTCCCCTTCAGTGCCTGACAGCGATGACTTCGAGAAACCGAAGGGCGATGACTCCTTTAGCATGGAAGAGTTGAGCTTCGATGAATTGGACTCGTTGGACGACTCAACAGAGTTCGAGTCTACCGGCGAGGAGGATTCCGCCGAGTTGGGTGAGGACGATCTCTTCGACCTCGACATGGATCCGGCGGAGATGGAATCCAGCATGCCCTCTCTGGACGCCGAGTTGCCGACACCTCAGGTGAAGAGTGGTGAGGCTGCGGGGCGTCGACCAGCACGCCGGAAGCGCCGCTCCGGCCTTGGCATTCTGGTTGCTCTTCTGATTATTGGTGGAGCAGGATTCGGGGCCTGGCAACTAGGCCTCCTTGACTCCCTCCTGGGAAAGAAGGTCAATGCACCGCTGAATCTGCCGACCAAGGCCAAGAAGAACGAGGCCGCTGGACCCCGGCTTCTGGAAAGCCCAGACGACTTTGACAAGCGCCTGCAGACCCTCACTAAGCAACTGGAATTGAGGGCCCACGAGAAGGTCGAGACACAAGAAGAGATGTTGTGGGTCCTGGCCTGGTACCAGTTCCTATTTGCTGACACCTTCAAACTCGCCAACGGCCCCGACGGCAAGCCGTTGCCTGGTCAATATGAACGACTCCGCAAAGGCCATGCTGGACAGGTCTTCAAGCTGAAGCTGGAGGCCATGGACCTCGCGGCCGAGGCCAAATGGGAAGAAGCTGCCAAAGCATTCGATGATTATCTCCAACTCAAGGGCCGTAAAATGGCAGAGCTGTTGGAGAAGAGCAAGATTACTGCGCAGGTGGCGCGAGAGGACAACCTGCTCTCCGCCTGGTTTGCGGTTGAAACCGGCAAGTTGGACGATGCCGAGGCACTGCTAAAAGACCTCCAGGGTGAAAAGTCCGGCGAACTATACCCGTCGCTACTGGAGATAAGGACCTTTGCAGGCAGGGCAGCCGAAGCGGAAACCGCCAAGGATGAGCAGACCGCAAACACCGCCCGCGTGCGGGCGTCTGATCGCTTGAAGACCCTGGTAGAGAAATTCCCCAATCACATCCCTTCAAAACTGCTGCTCAGCGAACTCTACGCCAAGCAGGAACGCTATGACGATGCCATCGCCCTGGCTACCCAATGCCTGGTTGTCGGCAAAGAAAAGAAGAATTTCGGGCTACAGATTGCTGCGTACAGAGCGCTCGCCAATTACCTGCAAGCAACTGAACGGACGGATCAGCTTTTCACTCTGCTTGAGCAGATGAAGACAGAGATTCTAGGCAAGAAGACCGGACTGCCTGAACCAGAGGACATGTTACTCCTGCTATGCAAGCTCTACCTGAGCCGGGACAAAGTCGGGCAGGCCTTGGGAGCACTGGAACTGTGCGGTGAAAGCTGCTCCTCTCCTGAGTACTTCTTGCTTCACGCCCGCTCCTACGAGATGTCCAAACTGCTCCACACGGCCATCGAAAGGGCCAAAGCTGGGCACGAGAAGTATCCCACAGACGCGGATCTGTTGATGTTGCTCGCGCGCCTGGCCAAGGAGACGGGACAGACAAACTCGTCCGTAGCATACCTCGAGAAGATCCTGGCGCTTCGACCAGACAACACGAAGGCCGCACTGACCCTGGCCAATCTCTTTTTGGAACTCCAGGACCCACCCAACGCGCGCAAGGTCCTGATGGCCGCCGAGCGCTACGTCGAGGATTCATTGGATTTGCAGGAAATGCTGGCCCAGATCAACGAAGCCATGGGCGACGATCCGGGGACAATCAGCGCTCTCACCAAGATCCTTGAGCTGAAAGGCGAAGCGCCGGAAATCCGCAAGAAACTGGCCGGCTACCAAGTCAAGCAAGGTAACTACCAGGATGCGTTGATGCACTACGAGATCCTGGAAAAGCAAGGTCGAATAACGCCGGAACTTCGCCAGGACTACGCCAAGTGCCTCCGTGCCACGGGCCGTACCCAGGATGCGCTTGATGTCCTCAAAGAGCTGCTGCGAGATAACCCCGGCGACGTGGAAACCGCTCGCTTCCTGGCCGACATCTACCTCCAGAAAGAAGACTACTTCAACGCCAAGCTCTTCCTTGAGGCGACTCGCCGCGCTGATACCACGAATCCTGAGGTTCACTATCTGATCGGCACCACCTGTCTCAAGCTGGACGACGACGACTGCGCACTGGAGGCTTTCCAGAAAGCCGTGCAGCTAGACCCGGAGAAGTTGGAGTATGTTGAAAAACTGGCCAACCTCCTCTACAAGCGGTCTCGGAGTAGCGAAGGGGAACGACGACGGCAGTATCTCAAGCAAGCGCGCAAGTACTTCCTCTACATCATCACCAGCTACGAGAACAAGGATATGCCGGTACCCGAGGACCGCCGGAATGCAGATGTCTACTTCAACCATGGCCAGATTCTCTTCGAGACGGGGCACTACGAGAAAGCCCTAAGAGACCTCGACAAAGCGATGTTCCTGGCCAAGCACCGCTTCGATATGTTGGTCACGTACGCGGACACCCTGTACAAGATGAACCGGTACAAAGAAGCTGTGAAGTATTACCAGGAAATGCTGGATTCTGACGTTGAGGAGGCTCATGCCTACTTCTATCTGGGCAAGATTCACCTCATCCGGGACCAACGAGAGAAGGCCAAGGCCTACTTCCTCAAGTGCATTGCTCTGGGCGAAAAAGCCTACCCCGACGCGCACAAGCACCTGGGGGACATTTTCCGGGAGAAGCGGCTGCGCAAGAAGGCCATCGACCACTATCGGACCTTCCTCAAGTTGACGCCCGCAAACGACCCCGCGGCTGAGGAAGTGAAGGCATCGCTTAGACGGCTCTAGCCATGCTTAAGCTGGTCATCAGCGACATCCACATTGGTGCCGGCACTCCGGCAGGTGAGTTCAATCCATACGAGGACTTTCACTACGATTCGGTGATGGCCGATTTCCTCGACCACTTCTCCACCGGGGAATACCAGGAACGTGATGTCGAGCTGGTCATCAACGGTGACTTCCTTGACCCCCTTAAAGTCCCAATTAATGGGACCTTTCCCGACCGCATCACCAATCAGATTGCCCTCCTCAAAATAGGCACATGCCTCAATGGACATCCGGTAGTGGTCGAGGCGCTGCGGCGCTTCGTCTCGCGGCCCAACAAGTCAATCACCTACATCATGGGAAACCATGACCTCGACATTGCCTACCCCTCTGTGCAGCAACTCTTCCGCAGCGTTGTCGGCGCCCCAAATTTCCAGGAGCGAATTGGCTTCCGGATTTTTGAACCGTCCTACGACCTTCCCGGTGGAGTGCGTATCTGCCATGGCCAACAGTTCGAGGCCCTGAACAAGGTTGATCTACAGCGTCTCTTTCTGACTCGGGGCCACGCCGAGCCGATCCTCAATCTGCCGTGGGGCAGCATCTTCCTCGTGCGCGTCCTGATGCCTGCCAAAGCCGAACGTCCATATATCAATCTCGTCTATCCGTTCGGCCGCTACCTGGCGATGGCATTACTCACCGACACTTCATTCGCGGTGCCGGCAACGGCTCGGGCGTTCTATCACTTCTTTAAAACTCGCTTCGTTGAAGCGCGCAAACGGGCTGTGAGTTTCCGGCAAACCTTGGAGATTCTACGCGAAGAGGCGGTGGTGACGCCTGACCTGGAAGTCGCGGCCATTGACATGTTCGACAAAGACCCGACTCTCACTGCCGTCATAATGGGTCACTCCCATACCGCGAAGATCCGGAGGTACAAGCGACGCGGAGCCATCTACATCAACACTGGTACCTGGACTAAGCTAATCAGCCTCGACCTCCCGGACCTCGGCGTCCATACCCGCTTTACATATGCCTGCGTGGACTACGGTGAAGAACCCAAGACGCGTCCTTCCGTTGGGCTCTTCCGCTGGTTCGGACAGCAGTCCCCCTATATGGAGCTACGCTACTGAGCCCGACGTCAAGGCAGCTTCCTAGTGGAGTTCATCCAGATTGAATCCTCCAGAGTCGCTCTTTGGGGGCTTCTTCTTCTTGGACTGTTTCTTGGGGGCCTTCTTCTTCGACTTCTTCCTGTTTGGGGGATCACGGGGATGATGAGGAGCCGGCACCTCTTCTTCTTCCTCCACAACTGGTGCAGGATCAGGAGGAGAAGGAACGGCTACCTCCGCTGCTGAAGAGCCGGGGTCTTCGATGACGTCGGCAGGCGGAGCAATAGAGACCTCTCTCGATCCTGGGGCAGGAGCAACTGGAATCTTAGCCTCCTTGGCCAGTTCAGGCTCTATCTTTGGGGCCGGCGTCGGCTCGATGGGAGCCGCTTCTTGCTTCTCCAGAAGGGCCCGATCGGCTGCGCTCAGTACAGAAGATACGCCGGCGGGTTCAGCCAGGGCCTCTTCCTTCTCAGCAACAGCCCCGAAGTCTTCCGTAATATCGACCACATCGAGCAATTCGGCGGAAGCAATGATATCGGCGTCACCCATGGCTGACGCCGCCTCGGTCTCTGGCGGCGTATCGGGATGTGAATGGGGGGTCAGAGCACCGTTCAAGTAAAGAAGCAGCAACGTCCCTGCTCCCACAACAACTCCACTAATGGTGATGACCCACTTCGCCACACCGCTACGGTCAGGCTGAACTCTCCCCGCAGCCTCTTCTACTCCTCTGAGTACCTCAGACGGCAACTCCCGAAGCTTCTCACCGCCATAGCGCGGGGCGAGAGAATCGTCCGATTCCTCATCTACTGAGATAGATTCAAGCTGCACATATTCGAACTCCCCATCACCCTTGGCCAGAGGGTTCTTTCCGGCCGTTCCAACTGCAGCGAGCACCGCAGACGATGGGGCCGGCCGAGATGAGGGTTCGGCGATGAACTCTTCCAAGGAGCCGGCTTCGCTGGGGTCCACCAACCCGATATCCCCCCCGGAAACACCGAAATGAACTGTGTCAACAACCGGCTCCTCCTCCTCCGCAGTAGGGCTACGGACCTCACCCCAATCGAGTTCCTGCTTGATAGATTTCTTTTCTCGCCAAAGGTTACCGGGGGCTATTTCCATCGTGTTTTGGGCCCGTGGGCGACTGCCAGTCCCTCTCTTGGGTGCGGTTGGGGACTCCATCATCGAGATCAATGTGTTGCCCCGCGGGACCCGATAGGCCTCCTCAATACCTGCCTCCAATTCGAAGGCAGCATGAGCACTGAGGTCCACAACGCTCTCTCCTCCCGAATCCCGCGCGAACCCCACCAGGTTCTTCTGTAACTCCCTCAGCACCGCCACGGCGGTCCTTGGCCGCTCCTCAACATCCTTGGCAAGAAGCCTGGAAATCAGGCTCTCCAAACCGGGAAGGGGGGCCAGGGTTGGAACCAGGCTGCGGGGCGAGGGTGGCTCATCATTGACGTGCTTCAACAAGACAGCAACGCTGTTCGCAGCCGTGAAGGGCAGTTTGCCGGTGAGCATCTCAAATAGTAGGACGCCCAGGGAGTAGAGATCGCTGCGCCCATCGACCGGCTTCGCCTGCGCCTGCTCGGGGCTCATGTATTCGGGAGTACCGCAGACGATGCCGGGATCGGTCACCCGGTTGGAGCGATCCCGAGTGTCGATTAGCTTGGCAGTGCCAAAATCAAGGACCTTCCCAATCTCATGGCCATCAGTATCCTGTGAAATCATGATGTTGTCGGCTTTGATGTCCCGATGCACGATGTCATTGGCATGGGCCTCAGACAGAGAATGGCAGATATCGGCGGCAATATGCATGGCCCGCTCTGGACCGATGGCACCCTCCCGGTCAATGATGTCTGAGAGGAGTCTCCCGGTGGCCAGTTCCATCGTGTAGTAGAGGAACCCTTTGGGAGCCAGCCCGAAATCGTGGAGCATCGCACTGTAGCGACTCTTCAGCTTGCTTGCGGCACGAGCCTCTCGAACGAACCGCGCCACCCCTTTGTGGTCTTCAAGGTAGTCGTTGCGCAGAACCTTGAGCGCAACCTCTCGGCCAATAATCATATGTCGGGCGAGATAGACGGTACCCATACCGCCCTTCCCGAGCACGTCGATGACCTCGTATTTGTCATCAATGACGTCTCCCTCCAAACCCTCCCCAATACCTTCAAGGGCGATGAGCTTCAACTCATGGTCCGGACAGGTATCCCCGCCATGGTCAAATGCCTCGAAACATCTCGGGCAGTATTTGGTGGTTGCCTTTACCATGTAGGTGCCACTGCTCCTGTCGCACGGCTGACCCGGAGTTTCGGCTGTGCCCACGCCGGGAGAACCTGACACACCCTTCAAGATATAACATTTGAACAGATTATTGGTAGTCGTTTCTGCTCTCCGGAGCTTTGCTGCCAGCTTCCACCGAAAAGTGAGAAGTAACTACCTGCAAGAACAAATAGCCTACCTGCGCCGCTTCTGGGAAGTTGGAAGGTTCCCATCACGACGAGTGCCGTCACCAAGCTGACCGTAGTAGTTCTGCCCCCAGCAGTCCAATGTGCCCCCATGGAGCAAGACACAGGTATGGTGGTCACCCGCTTCGATTCTCACTGCCTTGGGCAAGGAGACGCGCCGGGGAGTTGCGGAAGAATCGTAGTCACCGGTTCCCAACTGGCCGATGGCGTTGTTGCCCCAGCAATCCACCGCTCCGGTACCGAGCAAAACGCAGGTGTGGGCCTGCCCCAGAGCAAGTCCGGCGATGTCTCTTGCGATTCCTCCAACCGGACTCGGCTCTAGTCGGGTCACCAACGAACCATCTCCGATCTGCCCGAACTTGTTCTCACCCCAGCAATTAACGATGCCCGACTCCATGGCAGCACAAGTATGGCGCCCGCCGGCGGCGAGCAGGATTGCTGGCTCCAGCAGTCCCTTCACCAACTGGGGAGCGGCTCGCTCAATATCACTGCCGTCGCCCAACTGCCCGTGACGATTATCTCCCCAGCAGCTTACGCTACCCCCATCGTGCAAAACGCACGCATGGTTTCCTCCCACCGATAGCTGCTCTACCTTGTCCCCAAGGCCCCGCACCTGTAGAGGCGTCATAGAGAAGGTGGTCTGGTAGCCGGCCTCGCCCTGCCCCAGTTGCCCGTTGTAGTTCTGGCCCCAGCAATAGACCTCACCGCCTTTCAGCAACGCGCAACTGTGCTGATAGCCCAGAGCCGCGCTTGCCACCGTGGCAGGCAGCCCTTTGACCGCTACCGGATAGTATCGGTCTTGCGTCTCGGGCCCGCCTGTGCCATCACCGATCTGACCATTGACGTTGCGACCCCAGCAGAACATCTGACCTGCTTTCGTGACCGTGCAGGAGTGTCCTCCGCCGGCCTCGATGGCAACTATGCCTGGGGGGATTTTGGCAACCTGAGTCGCAGGATCGAGCTGGTACCACTCACAGTTTCCCTGCCCAACCTGACCGCCCCGATTATCGCCCCAGCAGCGAAGCCGACTGTCATCCCCCAGGGCACAGGTATGGAAGGTACCGGCAGCTAGTTCGACCGCGGCTGGACGGAGCGCCTTGCCCTTGAAATCGGTATTAAGGGCCACCTTCACTGTCGCACTTCTACCAGCTTTGAGGCGAATCGTTCGCACCTCCCGAGTATCGCCAACTGTCACCGTCAACCGGTGCTCACCGGCGGGTAGGTATCTGACCAAAGGCGTCTTGAAACACTCCCCGTCACCCTTGACAGCCAACGCCTCGGCAGGAGTAACGCAGGCCCGCGCATTGGGGGTGGGGCTTACCTCTACAAAGAGCAAACCATGAGCAGATTCCAGTGCCTTCTCCAGCTCAAGCATTGCCCGGTCGACCTTCTGCTGGTTGCTTAGTTGTGAAACTCCGTAGCGGTGAATGGTGCGCGCATAGGCGAAAAAAGTGTAGGCATCGGCGGGGGATTTCAACCGATAGTACGCAATCCCCAGATTCTTGGCGAGGTTCATCTCCTCGGCACCGCACGCGCTGCCAAACGCCTCTCTCCACAGCGTCGCTGCTTTGGATATTTTGCCTTTGCCAAAGAGCTTCTTCGCTTCGGCGTTGGCCTGCGACACCGAGCGCACCTTCTCTCGACCTTGGGCCGGGGCGATGCTCAAGCACGCAACCAATAGGGCCAACCCGAACACCCGTCGTCGTCCAACCGTCTCCATTTCATACCTCTCCTGGCCGCCTCGGAAAGACCGACCTCTACTGTAGATCATCGAGGGTGAAATCGACGGGCCCACCCTTGGCCCCCTGATTCTTCTTCTCGTTACCCTTCTTCTCCCTTTTCTCCTTCCTGCGGTCTGACCTCCTCTTGCGCTTCCTGGCTGCGTCATCACCTTGCTCACTCGATGCCACCAGGTCGCTCGACTCGGCCGGGCCAGCCATGACATCTTCTCCATTCCCTTCCCTATCGACCGGGAGCTCTGCAGGAGTTGCTTCTGCTTCGACATCAACGGTCCCACTGCCATCCCCGAGGGTGTCCGACCCACCTTCAGCTCTGGTCAAGACATCTACAACGGCCGCTGGCACAACCACTTCTACAAGGTCCCCCTGCCGCAAATCGATCCCTGGTGCGGACGGCTCGACTTCTTCCGCCCGAGCCAGTGGGGCCACCTGGGCCGACCGGTGGCTGTGCTCATCACCAGAGTCAATAACATCAGCCTCACGTTCTACCAGCGCGGACGGCAATGGCCTCTCCGATTCGCTCTCTGCCATCGACCCCGCGGGCGATGACTTGCCCAACGCGGGAAGAGCTTCAGGCTCCATTTCGCCAAGCGATCGTTCGGCCTCGAAAAAGCCGCCCATCACCAGGAAGAAGAGTACAACTCCACCCAACAAGCCACCCACCGTAAGGGCGACCAGCGACGGAGCCAGGCCCCGTTTCGGGCTAGCCCGACCCGCCGCATCGTCCACCCCCTTCACCACCGCTCCTGGAAGTTCGCGTAGCTTGCCAGCGGTGGCGGCTGAAGGGTCAGATGTCGCACTGGTGCTGGCACTCCCCTCTTCTTGAAGCTCGCCCTCCAGGGGACCTGCCAGGGGACCAGTAGACTCCTTCTCCATGGCTTTGACGGTATCCAGTATCTGCAGGTCCTTCTCCGTCACTGACCGTCCGTTATCCTGCCCTTCGTGCCAGAGCTTCCCTGGTGAGAGTTCCATTGTGGCTCGCCCACCTTTGGTAGAGCCAGACCCTGCATGGCGCAGACTCTCTGAGTCCATTATCTCGATGAGCGTGTTCCTCCGCGGCGACCGATAGGCATCCTCAACATCCTGGTCCAAAGCAAAGGAGTCGTGTTCGCTCAGGTCGGAGGTGCTGCCGGTTCGGTGCCCGCGATCTTCCAGTAGCTTCTGCAGTTCGCGCAGAACCGCAACCGCCGATCGGGGGCGGTCGTCGGGGGATTTGGAGAGCATCTGCAAGATCAGACTCTCCAGCCCGTCGGAGACGTACTGGCCCGGGATCAGATCCCGCGGGCGCGGCGGCTCATCGTTGACGTGCTTCATCAAGACCGCAATGCTGTTGGTACCCGTGAAAGGTAATCTTCCTGTAAGCAACTCGAACATCAAAACGGCCAGCGAGTAAAGATCGCTACGTCCATCAACGGGAAACGCCTGTGCCTGCTCAGGGCTCATGTATTCGGGAGTACCGCAAACGATGCCCGGATCAGTTACCCGGGACGAACGTTCCATAGTGTCAATCAGCTTGGCTGTGCCGAAATCAAGAACTTTGCCGATTTCGTGCCCGTCCGGGTCCTCGGAAACCATGATGTTGTCGGCCTTGATATCCCGATGAACAATGTTGTTGGCGTGGGCTTCGGCCAATGAGTGGCAGATGTCAGCGGCGATGTGCATGGTTCGCTCAGGACCGACCGCACCATCGCGGTCAATGATATCCGAGAGCAACCTGCCCGATGCTAATTCCATGGTGTAGTAGAGGAATCCCTCCGGGGCCAACCCGAAGTCGTGAAGCATGGCACTGTAGCGACTCTTGAGGAGACTCGCGGCCCGTGCCTCTCGGACAAATCGTGCCACCCCTTTGTGGTCTTCCAGATAGTCCTTGCGCAAGACCTTGAGCGCTACTTCCCGCCCAATCACCATGTGTTTTGCCCGATAGACCGTGCCCATGCCGCCTTTGCCCAGAATGTCGATAATCTCATACTTATCATCGACAATCTTGCCCTCTAGGTTCTCGGCGCTGCCGGCCAGGGCAACGAGTTCAAGATCGTGGTCGGGACAGCTATCCCGGCCATCATCGTAGGCCTCGAAGCATCTCGGGCAATATCTCCTCGTTACCTTCGCCATGTTGGCGACACCTCTCTCATCAGCGATGAATCATCCTCAATTCCATCCGACCCCAACCACCCTTGTCGGGGCGCGGGCGACTGCTGCCAAACCCGACATACTCGAGCCTGCCCGGGTCTACACCTATCTCAATCAACTGGTTCATGGCGGCCAAAGCACGTTGCCGAGAGAGATCCAGGGCGAGGTTATCGGCCTCCACCCCATTGGTGTGGACCTCGACCCGGATTCTGACCCTCGGTTGCACTTCCAGAGAGCGGGCAATCTCCGCAAAGACCTTTATTCCGACCTTTGAAATCTTAACCGATTCGGCGATGAAAAGTGCATCGAAGACAACCGTTGGGAGGCCCTTCTTGAAAAGATATCTGGGCCTCTCATCGGGACAACCATCTTCATCCTCAAAGCCGTTACGAATCTCTTGCTCTGCCGGACAGGAATCAACATGGTCAGGGACACCATCTCCATCATTGTCGCGGTCGACGCAACCATCAGTATCTTCGTGCCCATCACGGTCTTCCGGTTCGTCCGGACAGATGTCCTTGGCATCGGGTATATCGTCTCCGTCATTGTCCAGATCAGGGCAGCCATCGTCGTCTTCGAAGCCGTCTCGGTCCTCCGCCTTCAAAGGACATTCATCGTCATCGTCCGGGACTCCATCCTGGTCATCGTCCAGGTCGGGGCAACCGTCGCCATCATCAAAGCCGTCTGGGTCCTCTGCCAGACCGGGACAGCGGTCTATCGCATCGGGTATGCCGTCGCGATCGCGGTCCTGAACCCGCCGATGTCCAAAGCCGATGAGGGCCATCGTCCGCACCGGTGCAGCCCCCAGGTGATCATTGAGACCAAAGCTAGATCCGAGGGAGAGCGAGAAGTTCCCGGCATGACCGGTGATTCCGATGAAGCTCTCCAGGGGCGAAGCCTTGTCACGACCCTGCAGATCGGCCTCGCCTCGCATGCCGGCACTGATTGAAAGGAGTTCGGGTACCATGTCAAGTTGAACCAGAAGACCGCCTTGCAAAGCCGTTCCACTCGTGGTTCCCAAGATTGTCTGCTCGGGCCGCAGATGGAGTCCGACGTTGGCAGCCAACAGCAATGGCCCAAATCCTCGGTCAATCGCCAGTCCAAAACCGCCGGTCCATGCACCATCCCCGCGCAATGCCTGCTCGTGACCGAAAGGCACCGTCACGAAGAGCGTGCCGCCGAGTCCGATTGCCGACCGGTTCCGAGCTAGAATCTCAATCAGACTATTCAATTGGAGATCGCCGCTACCCCAGCTCTCCAGGGCACCGGGGCCCGTACTGAAATCATCTCCGACAGTGCTCGCTACAACCACTGGCATTTGAAAAGAAAGGTCGACTCTCTCAAAGAGCCCTACACTGCCCAGCAAAGCCACAATGTGCAGGTCTTCGACGACGTTGAGGGTTTCAGTACCATCACCAACGGGGAAACTCAGCCGCCCTCCCCCAAGGACAAATTGATATCCCATTGAAAGATCGAAATCGCCCGGCCTGAGCACCTCCACGGTGCGCACCCCCAAACCGTCGTCCAGAGCGCGAGTAAGAGGCAAACTGGTTAGATCCGATCCTCCCGCCAGCGCACTGACAGGAAGCAGGATGGCGATGAGGATCAGGGTCGCGAGAGACCTCCGGCGACGCAAGAGAGCGAGGACCGATACGAGCGTCAGGATCAACCAGAGGCCTACGAAACCAGAGCCAGGGGATGCACGACAGCCGGTTACATACTCAGCCTCAGAGGGTCGACGATGGCCTGGATAGTCAGCGGAATCAACTGGAGAAGTTCCGCCGTCAAGCTCAACCAAATCGTCGTAGCCATCACCGTCCGAATCGGCATTGTGCGGGTCGGTCCCCAGGGCCTCCTCCTCCGCATCACTGAGACCGTCGTCATCTTGATCATCGTCGCAGGCGTCGCCAGGTCCCTCATTGTCAGTATTCTCTTGCCCCGGATTGGCCGCGTCGGGGCAATTGTCTATCCCGTTTGCAACTGCATCGCCGTCACGATCGCTATCGCAGCCGTCTCCCAGTCCGTCGTCGTCCTGATCGCGCTGGTTGAGATTGCTGAGGAGAGGGCAATTGTCGAGGAAATCCTGGATGTCATCCCCATCTCGATCGGGATCGCAGATATCTCCCACTCCATCACCATCCAAATCCTCTTGCCCCGAATTGGCGATCTCCCCACAGTTGTCTTCCGTATCCTCAACTCCGTCGCCGTCGACATCCTCGTCGCATGGATCCCCAACCCCGTCGCCATCCTGGTCATCCTGGTTCGGATTGTAGAGATCCAGGCAATTGTCAATCCCGTCGTCGACCCCATCCCCGTCGATGTCCTTCTGCTCGTCGCAGTAATCCCCTACACCGTCCAGGTCCACGTCTTCCTGTAGGACATTCTGGACCAGCGGGCAGTTATCGACGAGATCAGAGATCGAATCATTGTCGTCATCCGGATCGCACACATCGCCGAGACCGTCTGAGTCGGTGTCCATCTGGCTTGCGTTGGGTGCCAACGGACAGTTGTCAGAATCGTTGGGGAGCGAATCTCCGTCTACGTCAGGGTCGCACGCATCACCCACTTCATCGCCGTCGGCATCCTGCTGTACGGGGTTATACGCTACGGGACAGTTGTCATCCCCGTCAGCCACTTCGTCCCCATCATCGTCGATATCGCAGGGGTCGCCCAGACCATCTTCATCGAGGTCTTCCTGACCAGGATTGAAAATAGACTTACAGTTGTCCTCTTCATCGAGAAGTCCGTCATCGTCATCGTCACTGTCGACACAGTCGGCAACTCCGTCCCCATCTGTGTCGAGCTTGCCGTCGTCGATCAGACCATCGCAATCATTGTCAATCCCATCACATTTTTCGATGGCGAAGGGGAAGATGCTGGAGTTGAAAGGCTCACAGTCGTCCACATCATCCGAATCATCGTTATCATCATCTAGATCGCACTCGTCGCCGAGACCATCACCCTCGAAATCCTTCTGGCCGGGGTTGGGGACGAAAGGGCAGTTGTCCTGCGTGTCAATGAACCCGTCCCCGTCGATATCGGTGGCCTCATCGCAAGCGTCGCCGATCTCGTCTTCGTCTGCATCCTTCTGGTCGGGATTGTATGTAACCGGGCAGTTGTCGAGGGCATCGACAACGCCGTCACCGTCGTCGTCAGTATCGCACGCATCCCCCAGTCCATCGCTATCAAGATCCTCCTGGAGTGGATTAACCGCCTTCTGGCAATTATCCACCGCATCAGAGAGCCCGTCACCGTCGTCATCCGGGTCGCAAACATCGCCCAGCTCATCCTCATCCAGATCGCTCTGGTCCTCGTTCTTCTTCTTGGGACAATTGTCAAGCTCATCAATGACCCCGTCGCCGTCGTCATCGGAAGCGCAGGCATCACCTACGTCATCTCCATTGGTATCGGTTTGCTCGGGATTGGGATGGAAGGGACAGTTGTCGAGCACATTAGCTATGAAATCACCGTCGACGTCTCCGTCACAGTCATTGCCAACGCCATCCCCGTCGAGATCCGCCTGAGTGGGATTGGCGAGTTGAGGACAGTTGTCCTTGTTGTCGGCAAGGCCATCCCCGTCATCGTCAAGATCGCAAACATCTCCCAGATCGTCATCATCCAGGTCTTCCTGGCTCGGATTGAAGATCTGAGGACAGTTGTCTTCAGTGCCACAGATACCGTCCATATCCGGATCTTCGCCAGGTAGGCAGGCCGCGCGCGCCATCATGGGAGCGCTAAGCAACACCGTCATTAGAATGAATTGCAGCCGCACGGGGAGTACCCTCTTTGGGTTCGGGTTCGACAACAGGCTGTTCAGCCGGTTTATTTGGCACTTCTAACATAGGTACGCAGGGCGATTCGACAAGGTGTGGAGGGGCGATGCTGCAGCACAGTGCTCCATCATGCTGACAATTTTCCCCGGACAACAAGTAGCCGATGCCGCAACTTCTCAGAAAAAGTAGTCAACACCATAAACATACTTGCAAACCCAAACTTATTGCTTGCATTGAGTTTCGTTTCAAGTAACCTTGTGGACGCTGGCGGTTAGTACCGACCGTAGGTTTCACGTTCCCCTCTCCCCGTAGGAGCCAGCATGAAAGCAGTTGCTCTATTCGCCGCGCGCAGTAGACCTGGGCGGTTCCCGTCTTCCGGGGCCGTTATTAGCTGGCAGGCCTTCGCCGTCCTGATTCTCCTGATGTTCCTCAGTTGCACAAACGAACCTCGTCGTAGTTTCCGCGTCGACTACAACAGCAGCGGCTGCGCGGAGTGGGTCGCAACTGGCGACCTCAACGGAGATGGTCTCGATGACGCGGTCGTCGCTTCTCCCAACGATGCAATGGTGGTTGTCTACCTGGGCCAGAGAGAAGGGGGCATGGACGGGGCACGCAGGATTCCTTTTGCCGGACGTGCCCGGGGCCTGAATCTCGCCGATCTGGATGGAGACGGCAACCTCGATTTGGCCACAGTATCGGCAGTGCCCTCTTTCGTCGCGGTAGCAATGGGCGACGGTCTGGGCGACTTCGGACCACCCGAAGTATACGATGTTCCGACCTTGCTTCAAACCGACGATGGGGGGCCCGATTCTGTGTCAATCGCCGACGTAAATAATGACCGATCTCCAGATCTCATCATCGGTTATGGTGAGGCCGCCATGGAAACCAGTGTCACATGGTTCGCGGGTGTGGGAGACGGTAGGTTTCTTGCCGCTGCTCAGATTCCCGTGGGGGGAACCCGACCTCGTTACAGCGTGGTTGCTGAAGTAACGGGCGATTCCTACCCCGACCTCGTCACAGTCCTGGGTGCAGACAATCTCCTGACGGTGGTAGAATTGGATGAGGCGGGTAGGTCGAGGGGAGTATGGCAGAGTTTCCCCACCGGCGAAATGCCCTCTCACCTGACGACTGGTGATTTCAATGGAAACGGCAGGACAGACTTCGTCACCGCCAACTCCCAAGGGCAATCGGTTAGCATCTTCCTGGCCAGGCAAACCGCTGGGCTTTCCCCGGCGTTGACCATCGCGGTGCAGAGGAAGCCGCAGGCAGTGCTGGTGGCCGATTTTGACAGAGACGGAGCCCCCGATATCGCAGCCGCCGCCTCGGGAAATGACTATCTAACCCTCATCCGCGGCAGTGGTGACGGCACTTTCCAGTCAGCCCGTCACTACCCGGCCGGGCACTGCGCCAACTCCCTGGCCATTGGTGACCTCGACGGCGACGGTACTGACTCCGAGATCCTCATCGCCAATTGCGGCGAAAAGAGCCTCTCCTCCTTCCAACTTCCACGCACACCACGCCAACTGGCGCTGGATATCTGGGAATCCAGAGATAACGTTGAGCAGCAGGAGCTGGCTTGTCTGACAAACTGCGAAGGACTGAGCCGCGCCCCATCCCCTTAGCAGCTCCCTTCCCCCGTCGGACCTGCATCCTACCAAGCCCACCGCCAGGACATGCCACTGCCGCTTGTTATCTGCCAGGGGCTCTAGTACCCTTGGGCTGCCCATTGGTCCCGGCCTGACGGAATGTGCGGGCCATGTTGCAGGCCACCTTCAACCGCCGCGAGGACAATGATGCGATCCGAAGCTCTGACCGTCGACGCCTATCTCGAGTCCCTTCCCTCTGACCGGCAAGGGGCAATCTCAACTGTACGAGAAACGATCTTGCAACATCTGCCAGAAGGCTACGAGGAAGCAATGAACTGGGGGATGATCTGTTACCAGGTGCCCTTGGCAAAGTTCTCAAAAACCTACAATGGTCAACCTCTGATGCTCGCAGCACTGGCCTCTCAGAAACGACACATGGCCGTCTATCTGACCGGCATCTATATGGATGAAGAGACCCGCGTGAACTTCGAAGAGAGGTATCGGGAGACTGGCAAGAAGTTGAATGCCGGAAAATCCTGCGTCCGCTTCACGAAACTGAGCAATCTTCCCATCGAGTTGATCGGCGAAGTAATTGCGCGCTTCCCCGTGGACGAGTTCATTGAGCAAAGCGAAGCCGCTCGCAAGGGATAGCACCGTAGATGCTGGTACTGCACATCAACGATCGCCTGAGCGCCCGAGGCGGAGCCGATCTACATCTCCTGGCGGTCGTCGACCACCTTTTGCACGATGGTTGCAGAGTCGCATTGGCAGTGGGAGATGTGGACAAGGGTTTGACCGCCCCCTGTCCTCTATATGTCGCCAATGGACTGACCGGCAGGGAGGCCGGGCCCACAGACCTGGAGGCGGTTTGGCAAGAGAATCGTCCGGACATGGTCCACTTGCACAACATAATGAACCCCGAAGTTATCCGTTGGGCGCACAACAAGAGAGCCGTGATGACAATCCACGATCACCGCCTCTTCTGCCCAGGCCGGGGCAAGGTTACGGCAACCAACAGCGCCTGTACGACCCGGTGGTCGCCCGCCACATGTGCGCCCTGCTTCGGCAACACCGACTACCGTGAGCGAATCCTCAAAACGACTGGAGAGCGACTGGTCGCAGCCAGGAATCTACCCACCATCGTCTTGTCCAACTACATGCGGCAAGAGTTGATGAAAGTGGGGTTTGACCCGGCAATCGTGCACCTCCTTCCCGCCTTCGTTCATGACCTGCCCGAGGCAGCACCATCAGGTCCACCATGCGTCCTCTTCTGCGGCCGGCTGGTTGCCGCCAAAGGGGTCAATGAGGCAATAGATGCCTGGCAGAGAAGCGGTACGAAGCTACCTCTGGTTTTCGCCGGTACCGGCTCTGCCCGCAACCGACTTGAGGCTGCTGGCTTCGAAGTAACGGGATGGCTCGACCGGGCCGGGCTGGCAGGAGCACTCGCCAGAGCTAAGGCCCTCCTCTTCCCACCTCGTTGGCAGGAGCCCTTTGGTATCGTCGGCCTTGAGGCGATCTCACTGGGTATTCCAGTAGTCTCCTGGCATTCCGGGGGAATTGAAGAGTGGCACCCAGGTGGCGATTTGCTGGTTCCCTACGGCGATGTCGAGTCCCTGGGGCGAGCCCTGGCCAAAGCAATCAATCAGCCACGCACGACCTACGCCCTCCCCATCACTCCCAAAGAACGCACCACCCAACTGATGGCCATCTACCGCAGTATCCGAGCGTGACGGCAGGAAAGAAACAACGAAGAAACAGCGGACGGCGAAGAAACAGCGGAGGCGAAGAAACAGCGGAAGGCGAAGAAACAGCGGACGGGGCGGAGAAACAGCGGACGGGGCGGAGAAACAGCGGACGGGGCGTCCTACGGACGCTCACGCGAGCGCGAGATTTGCTCTGGCGATCGGCCGGTGCTAGGCTCTCTGGTAAGCCCCTGGCCATGCAGAAGTCGGGTGCAGAAGACCGGGGTCCAAGAGAATATGTGGAGGTGCCCATTGCGCGCTGAGATCTTTGCTGCATTCACCGCCATCTGCTGGGGAGTCGGCTCACTGCTAGAGAAGAAGGGTGTGAAACTGGGCGGCCTGAGTCCGGTCATGGGGACCACCGTTCGCACCGCTGTTTCCCTCCTATTGCTGACCTTCGTCTCATACCCCTACTGGGGCCAGATACGCAAAGCCGGTGCCCCCTCCATTGCTCTGATCGCCGTAGGCGGTGGCGTCATTGCTGGCGGTCTGGGGATCATCTTCTTGTACGCGGCCCTGAAAAGCGGCTCCCTATCTTCCGTGATGACCATCGCCTTCTGTCTTGCGCCAATCGTCGGTGCTTTGCTGGGGTATTTCGTCCTACACGAGCGGCTCTCTCCAATCCAATTGCTCGGTATCGCGCTTTGCATTACCGGCGCATCTTTGGTCACCTGGTTTCGTGGGACTACATAGGGCGTCGCACTGGCCATTTTCCGCGTCCCTGGCGGAAGGCTTTTTATCCATCACCTTTCCCGCTACAGTTGGTTCGTGAATTCCGGAGGAGAGAATGTTCCGTTCTAGTGTGCTGGCGCTGCTCGCCGGACTGCTGGGCGCAGGTTGCGCCACCGGTTCAGGAATGAAAGGAGGCAAAGTGCCCACAAAACCGTATGGCCGACTCGACATGGTGATCCTCGCCGTGGAAGATGTGAAGAAGTCCGCTTCGTTCTACGAGGCCGTCTTTCGGTGGCCCCGACGCCTCGACCTGCCGCAGCTCGTTGAGTTTGAACTACCCGGCGGAGGAGGTCTGGCGGTCTACCAGAGAGAGAACTTCGCCAACAATACCGGGCGATTACCACCAGAGGTGGAGTCGACTTCCGGCACGGAACTCTACTTCCATTGTGACGACCTTGATGCTTGCATAGGTCGGTTGATCTCGGCAGGAGCTCAAGCGCTTGCCACGAAGAAGGTGAAGCCCTGGGGAGACGAAGTGGCCTACTACGCAGATCCCGATGGCAACGTTGTCGCGGTTGCCCGCAAATCCACTGACGGAGCGGAAGAATCGGCCGTTCCAACCACCACCTTGGAACATGAGATCATTGTTCACGCCTCAGCGGCAGAGGTCTTCGCAGCCTGGACCACTGAAGTTGGTGCACAGACCTTCTTTGCCCCGAAAGCTCACATCGATTTGGAGCCAGGCGGTAGATACGAGATGATCTTTATGCCGGACGGGGAAGAGGGTAGTCGAGGCAGCGAAGGATGCACGATCATTGAATTCACTCCGGACCACCACCTCGCTTTCACCTGGAACTTCCCGCCAACCTTGCCGGCCCTTCGTAACAAACTCACTCGGGTGGACATCTGGTTGGAACCCATCGACCCGGAAATCACTGGCGTGAAGATCATTCATACCGGCTGGCAGACGGGCCATCAGTGGTTCCGCGGTCTCGCCTACTTTGAGCAGGCGTGGGACGTGGTTCTAAGGCGGCTGAATCATCGCTTTAGAATGGGCCCGTTAGATTGGGAACACCCGATAGACTGACATGCGAGACGATAGGGAGGAGCCGTCGTACTGCACCCTCCAAACAGAATCAACGCCAGCCAGATAAGTCGACGATTCATGCCAATTCCTCCGGATTCTCTTTCACAAGAAGTCAATCATCCAGGTCGGGTAATTACGAGACCTTGCCTTGCCCTGCTGGACGCCGAGTTGTCGAGGACCCATCGGCTAGCTGAATTACCAAATCGAGTTGACAGGAATGTGGGGACATGTAACCTCTTCAGGTACTTTTCGCCCGAGGCTCCCTTTGTCGAAAAACGCCCTCATCGTCGTATTACTCCTCTGGTGCAGTTGTTCACCTACGTCGGAGCCCTTGTCCCCACCAGACGATAGCGGCTCGTTGGGCCCCTGGGTGCAGGATACTGTGCCCCAATCAAACGATACGTCCGCCTTTGACACCGAAGAAGGTAGTGACTCCGGTACCCCTGATCTCGAAGCCGAGGACACCGTGAAGTGGTATGAGCCACCCGACCATTTCACCGTTGTCTTCCTGGATATCGGCCAGGGCGATTCGATTCTAGTGCAGTTTCCCGAGGGCTCCACGATGCTCGTCGACGGTGGCAACAAGAGCGCCGGGTGGAGTACCATCCTGCCATACTTCGAAGAGCTCCATTTGACCCGACTCGACTACGTCGTAGTTTCCCATGCCGATGCCGATCACTGCGGCGGGCTTGATGACGTTGTTCTAGGGGTAGAAGTGGGGCAGGTGTGGGAGAACGGGCAGACAGCAGATACCTGGGCATGGTGGGACTTCTCAGATGCCGTGGATGACCAGGGAATACAACGGGTCAACGTCCACCGCGGTTATGAAGAACATATCGACGGTTGCTACGTTGAGGTGCTGAACGCCAACGAGGGCTGGGGCGATACCAACGGCAACAGCATTGTACTCGCGGTTGACTGTGAGGGCATCCGCGTCATGCTCACCGGCGATGCCCACTCAGGTACTCAGGAAGACCTGGTTTACGTTTACGGCACGGACCTCGAATCTGATGTCGTCAAGGTCCCCCACCACGGCAGTTGGGATCGCTTCAGCGAGTTCCCCGAATACGTCTCTCCCGCCATCGCAGCATGTAGCGTGGGGGCTGGAAATGGCTACGGCCATCCCGACCCGGAAGTCGTCGCTGAATGGTGTAGCGTTCGGTAAATCTTTGCTACTTCGGCAAGCCCAAATAGGTTGACATGTCCGCTGTTCCAGGTCCGTACGTTTGACACCTAAACGGAGGACAGGATGGGATTTTGGAAGCGGAAGAAGACGCAGAAGAAGGTTAGGAAGCAGTCAGACAGCGTTGCCGAGAAAGGTGACCCAGAAGCCGATGACGGCAAGAAGCGGCGTGGCGGTGAAGTCTCTTTCGCCATGGAGGTGAAGCTGCTGGCCCTTGACGCATTGGAGGCTGGCCTGTCTGGCCCTGAGGTGGGCGAGATAATTGGGGTCAGCGACGCCAGCGTCTACCACTGGAGCAAGCAGTTCAAGGATCAGGGCCTTGACGGACTTCGCCGTCGCCCCTCTTCACCTCGAGTGAGACACCGCTGCAAGCAGATTGAGGAGCGCATCGTCGCGTTTCGCAAGGCGCACCCTAACAAAGGTGTGCGCAAGGTGAGGGATGAGTTGCGTCGGCACGAGGCGGTTTCCGTGAGTGCAGAGACGGTGCGACAGGTGGTCAACGAGGCTGGACTGGGCAATGCTGCACCGAAGTCGAAACGGCGGCCACCACAAGTCCGACGCTTCGAGCGGAAGTACCCAAATCATTGTTGGCAGACCGATATCTTTACCTTCGAATTGAAGCGGATGTACAAGGGATACTTGATTGCCCTTATCGATGACCACTCCCGGTTCATCGTTTCCCACGGTCTCTACCGACAGCAGACGGCGGAAGCGGTGCTGGAGGTAGTGAAAGGAGCTGTGGGCGAATTTGGTGCGCCCCGTGAGATCCTCTCGGACAATGGTCGGCAGTTTGTAGCCTGGCGGGGCAAGACACGCTTCCAGAAGGTGCTTAAGCAACACGGCATTCAGCACGTCAGAAGCGCACCACAGCATCCCATGACGCTGGGCAAGATTGAGCGATTCTGGCAAACCATCTGGGGCGAATTCCTTGAGGAAGCACACTTTGCTTCCTTTGCCGATGCGTGCCGACGGATCGCGCACTGGGTCCACCATTATAACTTTCAGCGGCCACACCAAGGGATAGATGGTGCTTGTCCTGCGGACCGCTTCTATGGCATGGCCAATGATGTAGAGGCCGCGGTGGACCAGGGCTGCCAGGACAATTCTTTGCGGCTGGCGCTGGGGCAAGAGCCACAGCCCCCACTGTTTCTCATGGGCCAGGTAGGCAACTCAGATGTGCGGGTACAGCGGCAGGGCGACGACATCGAAGTGAAGATTGGCGATGCTTTGCATGAGGTGATCCGGCTGGGTACGCCTTACACTGTAACGCCAGAAGGTGAGCTGAAACGAGGGAGGTCTAACGATGAAGTGGCGGGAGATGGACACGGAGACGAGATACCAGATCATCGAGATGGCGATATCCGGGAAGGCAAAGCCGGGGGAGCTGTGCAAGAGCTTCGGGATGAGCCGACAGACACTGCATCGGGCAGTAGAGAGAGCGAAGGAAGCGGTCCGGGAATCCCTGGCCCCGAGACCTGCGGGCCGTCGCCCTCGTCCCGAGTCGGAGCTGACCATCAAAGACCTTCAGAAAGAGATTTCCGAAGTAGAGAAGGAGCGAGAGCACTGGAAGACGAAATTCGAGGTGGCGAAAACGCTCCTGGAGCTGGAGCGGAAGTACGACCGTGGGAAGGCCTCGACCGAGGAGGGAAAAAAAAAGGAGCGCAACGCCCGGAAGCGCCAGCGAAAGGAACAGCGCAAGTAAGGGAGGACTACAAGCCCGGCATGCGCTGGTACGACTGGGAGCCGAGTACCGATGGGGACGAGGAATGATGGCCGAGGTGCTGGGCATATCGACACAATCCCTCGACCGCTGGCGAACCGCTGAGCAGAGTCGGCCTGAAGGCCCCGAGACACGGGGTCGGCCTGGCGAGGTGCCAGAGGAAGCCCGCCAACTAATCCGGCAGGCTTATCTGGACCATTTCAAGGAGTGGGGCCCAACGATTCTTGCAGGGTGGGTCAGACGGGAAGGCATTGGAACCTGGTCGCCAT
The DNA here is from genome assembly GCA_964522395.1 of uncultured Myxococcales bacterium. Lineage (GTDB taxonomy): Bacteria > Myxococcota_A > UBA9042 > CAIXZC01 > CAIXZC01 > CALGBT01. The sequence continues at coordinate 2,533 of CAZFVN010000040.1, read as the reverse complement.
CCACCATCGACCTGGTCATTAGCGACCTGAAGGACGAGAAAGACGAGGCCCCGGAGCCAGAGCGCTTCGAGGTCACGGCCCCCATGGTGATGTGGAGCGAAGACGGGACAGGCTTCTATGACCGCGGCAAGAAGCGGGAACTGCTTGTCGCACAGGACGAGTACTCCCGCTTCAAGACCAACTACCGCCTGGTCGACGGTCCGGCTGCCGCTGAGGATGTGGCTTCCTATCTCGAGGAAGCCTTTGCTGAACATGGTGCGCCGCTGGTTATCAAGCACGACGGCGGCAAGATATTTCATGCCGATATCATCCGCAAGCTGCTGGACAAATGGGGTGTCACCGACCTCACCAGCCCTCGTTATTGGCCAGGCTACAACGGCAAGTGCGAGCGGGCTATGCGGGACATCAAAAGCTATGAGCGGGCAATGCGCAAGGCTGGCATTAGAGGCAGCCTGCAGTCTCGCCTCGACAGGACCTTTATAGATCTTAATGAAGAGCGACCTCGGCCGGTGCTCAAGGGTCGCACAGCAAGGGAGGCCTTTGAGAGCGAACCGCCACCCTTGCCAAACCGGCAGGACTTTAGGATAGAAGTCGACATTGTGAAGGACACGTATCGTCGCTTAGCGCGGTCACGTAGCGAAGAGGAGAGTGCTGGACGAAGGGCAGTGGAGGAAGTATTATCGTGGTACGGACTACTGGTAACAAGTGCGGAACTGTCAACCAATTCCGTCGCCGAAAAGTAGCAAACTTTTCTGGGCGCAACAAAGCCGAAAGAAGGACGGTCGGTGGATCTACTACGTTTGCCAGACGAGAACCCGGCGGGGCAACGACCCGGCCTCCGGCGGTTGTGACTGCCCATCCCTACCGGCTGTTCAGGCAGAAGCCAAGGCACGGAAGCTCATCGCAGAAATGCTACAGGCACCGGACACAATCGTGAGAATCTGGAAAGCTGCCCTGAGACGGCTAGACGAAGAAGCCCCTGAGCGCAAACTGGCCGTGGCAAAGATTGACAAGGAAATCAGCAGGCATCGAAAAGAGCAAGATGTTGTCTTCTTCTCCATGAAGAAGGAAGAACTGAGCACAGAAAGACACGATGCCCTGATGGACCGTGCCAGTGAGTTGTACCGTCGCATCAAGGAGTTGGAGTCCAGCAAGAAGGAGACCCTTGGGAAGCTGGTTCCCCTCCAGCCCCGACAACTTACCCGAGAGAACGTTGGGGATTTCCTTCGGGGCCTGTCCAAGAAGCTCGGGAGAAACCCGGAAGCTCTCAGGAACGTCCTGATGCTTCTCCACCAACGTCACGGTCTACAATTGACAGCCGTGGATGCATGTGGGCTAAGAATGGAGTTACAATTGAAGCCCGGAGATGTTACCGGGGAATCGGAGAATAGCCCCGTCGAGATCCCCATCGCAATCGAGAGGCAGTTTCGCAAGCCAGTGTTGACCAGCGAGGAATGGGCCGAAACCGAGAACGAAAAAGGCCATCTGTGCGGGTGCGGGTGTGGCAAGAAGGTTAAAGTGCTGACACAGCATCGTGCAATAACGGTCGGAATCCCCAAGTTCATTCAGGGCCACCACAAAATGTCGATGACCGAATTCGTAGCGCAGTTGAACAGCGAGGGCTACCTCACCGTCGGTCAAGCGGCCAAGGAACTTGGGGTCAGCGAAAACACCATGCGGCGCGCCGAAAGCAAAGGCTGGATCTCCCCGGAATGGCGGGAGTGGGGCAGCCGGAAACCCATGAGAGTCTACAGGAAGGCTGACCTGCCCAAGCTGAAGGAACAGATGCAGGAAGCCGGGTTCCGCTTCAAGAGCGACAAGAGCATTCTGACCACCAGAGAAATGGCCGAGGCTATCGGCATCAGTGAGAGCTACCTGCGCTATTTAGAGAAGAAAGGCAAGATTCCGGCACCGAAGCGGGATACCAACGGCAAAAGGATGTGGCGGAAACGGGATGTGAGGAGGCTGAAGAAGAAAGTCGGGAACAGACTAACCAAGGCGAAGACGGGAAGCAGCCTCACTGCAAGTACCGGCACGGCTACCGCCAGCAAGAAAACAAGAATGGAGGAATAGCAAATGAAGGAGGAGAATATGACCAATGCGAAAGAGAAACTGGATAGCCTTACAGAACAAGCGTACCTGATTGCAGGTGCAGCCGTGGCGGACGAGAGTTTTGGTCGTCGGATCGACCACTTGGAGGTCCACAAGACGAGGTCGGGCTACAGGTCCAGCTTTCGTCGAGAAGACTGGCGACGGGGGAGTTCAGCCCCCTCGGTGGTCAAAACATTTCGTTTTGCAGGAGCTATGACCGTGTTGGCCCGCATCGACAAGATCAAGCCCGCTCGCAGAGAATTTACCTTCGAGGAAGTCTGCAGGCAGGCCAACTACGCCGCAAAGAGAGTCCCCCACGCACTCGGAGCCTATGAACGGGCACTGGAGGCGATGAACAAACACTATCTGGCGGTGGACATGGTCGCACTCTTGGACGCTGGTCTGAATGTTACCGGGTAGTGCCGGTATGACGTTGCCACGT
>CAZFVN010000039.1:0-39159 GCA_964522395.1 uncultured Myxococcales bacterium | reverse complement strand
TCAACCCCTCGAAATCACGACCGTTTGGTGTCGACTCAAAAGATCCGCACCCAAAGTCAATCAGATCGGAGCGCAGCAAATGAGGTGTTTGAATTGACGGGAACCTCCGTTAGAATGGTCCGGTCGCTTGTTGCGCTGGAACCTAGAGAGGAACATGGAACGCCGCCAACTGCTGGTTGTGGATGATGCCCCTGCCATCGTTGAGATGGTTACGGACCATTTTGAGGCCCAGGGCTATCTCGTTGATTCTGCCACCAGCGGACGAGAGGCCGTAGCTCGACTGATGGAAGGCTTCGATGGCCTCGTTCTCCTCGATTTCAAATTGCCCGACGTCGAGGGCCTTGAGCTACTCGACCGAGTCAGAGACCTCGCCCCACACTCCGATGTGATTATGATTACCGCCCACGGCTCCATCGGAATGGCGGTGGAAGCGGTGCAGAATCGCGGCGCGTTTTATGTCCACAGCAAGTCCGAAGAAGGGTTCCTTGAGAAGCTATCGGGTACCGTCGGGAACGCCTTTAGACAATTGGACACCTCCGCCCGTTTGCGCTCCCTCGAGAGTCAGATGGGGTCCCGCTACAGCTTCGCCAACATCATTACCCAATCTCCTCGCATGGAGGCCATCTTCAGGACCCTGCAAAATGTCGTCGAGAGCAAGGTCACTGTGCTCGTGCAGGGGGAGAGCGGCACCGGGAAGGAGTTGGTGGCCAAAGCAATTCACTTCAATGGGCCACGCCGCGAGCAACCCTTCATCGCCATCAACTGTGCAGGCATCCCCGATACCCTCCTGGAGAGCGAGTTGTTCGGCTATGAGAAGGGAGCATTCACGGGGGCGTATGCCCGCAAAGCGGGTACGTTCGAACAGGCGCACAAGGGAACCCTTTTCCTCGATGAAATCGGCGAAATGAACCTCGCTTTGCAGGCGAAGATTCTGCGCGTCCTGCAGGAGAAGTCATTTGAGCGATTAGGCGGGCGGGATACCATCAACGTCGATGTGCGCATCGTTTCAGCCACGAACAGGGACTTGAACGCCGCGGTTCAGAGCGGGGAATTTCGGGAAGATCTCTACTACCGACTTTCGGTCTTCCCCATCGACCTTCCCCCCCTGCGACACCGCATGGAAGACATCGAGATTCTGGCCGAACACTTCTTGCAACGCTTCTCGCAAGAGGAGAACAAACAAATTGAGGGCTTCACGCCACGCGCCATGGAGCGGCTGGGGAGCTTCCACTATCCTGGCAACGTTCGCCAACTTGAGAACATTGTCGCCCATGCGGTAGTGGTTGCCGCCGGCACCAAGATCGACTCGGTTGACTTGCCGCCCTATCTACGTACCGGCGAATTTCGGGCATTGGGCAGAGCAGAATCACCTGACTCCGGCACCAGCCTGGAGGATTTGCTGTCGCGCCGGGTGTTGCCCCTTCACCGCCTCGAGGCATTGGCCATTCGCAAGGCTATCGAGGCCTGCAACGGTAACGTTTCACTGGCATCTCGCATGCTTGAGATTTCACGCGCCACAATCTATCGAAAGCTCAAAGAAGTAGAAGAGGAGTAGCGCCCAATGAACGATAGCCTGGCCCATCCCACCGAAGGGAAACTCGTTACCGTGATCGCCGTCGACCAGGGCGAGCCTCTGGTCACTTATGGAACTGTCCTGGTGATCCGGCCCAACCATTTGCTCGCGCTCCAGATTAAGGTGGATGAGGCTGACCTGGAGCGCTTCAAGGAGGCCCCTGCAACGGTCCTCTATGGCGACGCCGACTACTCCCTGATCTTACGGGGTAGGGTGTCGGAAATTGTCAGCCCCGATCGCATCGTAATCGCCATTCCCGACTCCCCCCGTATTGGCGAGCGAAGGGAGTTCATTCGTGCGGACCTCGAATTGGGCGTTTGGCTTCAGGCACTACCGGAGCGTATTACTGACCAGGAATCAGCGCGGGAGGCGGTCGATGAGCTCTCCAGAGACCCGGCCGACTACAGCTTTCGGTCGGTGGAAGTCGACCTGTCAGGGTCCGGAGCTCGCTTCGTCTTTCCCGTGAATCTACGCAAGGACGGTCTCGTTGCCGTCGCCTTCGAGCTATCGTCTGACCATGCCGAGCCTATGGTTGTACTGCCCGCCAGCACCGTCCGAGCGCGCCCGGCGAAAGGTACTGACGCAGCCCAGGAAGTCGCTTTGACCTTCTGCGAACTCTCGGAAGGGGAGAGCGACCTGCTCAACTTCGTGGTTTTCCAGTCTCGCGCCCTCCTTTTGGGAATCTCCGCCTCACACCTCGCCGGTGAGCCAGAATAACCTGCGCAAGAACTCTTCCCAATCTCGATAAACACTGTTGTTCAAGAAGTTGTGCCGATAGGGGAGGGTGCTACTCGCAGTCGGCGCTGAGAATCCGGCTGTACATACCAAACCCTTCGGTGCCTAGGACCAGGCTCTCGCCATTGGGCGTGAGGGCCAGCGGTGCCGAATGGAGAAGCCCGCGCCCTCCTGTGAATGGTGCCGGCAACCCGAGGCTCCACGGCTCAAAGAGTGCGCCGCCATCAACGGAGCGTAACACTCCACCTTCCAAAGTTGGGACGTACACCGTCTCTCCAAACATGGGGTCTGCCAGAACTGCCACGGGACGTTTGCTATTCTCCAATTCAGCACCAGTAGGCTCCCAGAGCACACCGCCGTCTCTCGTCACATAGAGGAGACGATTGCCATAATTGGATTCCTTCTCGTTGGCATCCAGACCGTGGGGCAGGTTGGTGGCGCACAGCGCGTAGATGGTCGACTCGGACTCGGCATCAAAAGCAAATGAGAAGCAGAGTCCAGCATCGCCCGCAACGTCACCAAATTGTGCAAACGTTGCCCCACCGTCCAGGCTCGCATAGACCCCCTGGGGAGTTCCGGCGAGAATGAGCTGTGCGTCGTAGGGAGACCTGGCCAGGCCAACCACCCGGCCTGTCGGGAGGCCTTCGCCGACTTGCTGGAAGCTGATGCCACCGTCAATGGTCTTGAAAAGACCGCTGGGGTCCATTCCCACCAGATAAGTCTTCTCCGCTCCCGGGTCACCCAGGGGGAAGTGCCAGAGCCCAAGCCGGCGGCCGTTCCATGCGGCAGATTCACTGCCCAGGAAATTCACCGAATGCGACTTGGTCCACGCTGCTCCGTCAAAGGGCACTGAGTAGAGCCCTGCTCCCGCGACAGATACATACAAGTTGTTGTTGTTGGGGGGCAGCACGGCCTCAAGCGGCCCCTTTCCTAACCCCGTTTCAATTTTCTGCCAGAGTCCACCCAGATCCGACGTCCGGAAGAAGCCCTCACGGCTGACGAGCCAGACGAAGTTGGCAAAGCCTTCATCGGCCACCAGGTCCACTGGATGTGATGTCGATACCGGGAGCGAACTACCCGAAGAGAAGAGCCAGTGTTGACCACCATCCTGAGTGACGAAAATTCCCCGGCCGGCCACTGCCGCCCAGAGCTGGTAGTCGCCATTGGAATTGACCACGCGTGGTACTATCGCCGGTAGTAGTTCCGAGGGCAGTGCGTTGCCAGCTTCTGGGGCCAATCGACCACCGGCATAGAACCATTCGCTACCAAAATCGTCGGTGCGGACCAGCCCGCCGGGCTGGGTGTATATGTAGACCTTCGAAGAGGCGTTGGGCTGCAATTCCAATCGAATACCAGAGACCGGTAAGGATTGTCGAACTGGCTCGGAGAGCGACGCGTCCCACCCCGTTGGCATACCGGTGCCGGGGTCGAGGGTGGCCCGAGCGAGGCCTCGAGCGTTGGTGCCGAAGTAAAGATTGCCAGCGGAGACCGCAAGCGTGTTGACCTCGTCGAGGTATCCGTAGCCTGACAGTGCGGACCAATTGGAGCCATCGTCAGTGGAGTAGTAGGTCCCGCTGCCCGGGCAGGTCGCATACCACATCCCGCCAATGGTCCCGGATGGAACCACTCTCGTGCAAGCCGAACTTGTGGAGAGAGCAGTGTCCCAACTCAGACCGCCATCCTGCGAGCGCCGGATTCCACACTGCGCACCGAGTTGCGACTGGTTCGGGTCATACCAACTGGGTAGTTGGCCACAGGTTACGGCCGCCAATACGAGCTGAGGCTCAGCGGGGGAGACCGTGATATCCAACGCGCCGCCGTCCAAACTGCCATAGGGGGCAAAGGTCGCACCGTCGTCTTCCGAGAGATAAAGCCCGCCAAACTTGCCGGCCGCCAATACAGTCTCGTTTTCAGGCTGTTGCGAAGCAACGCTGGTGATGGATGTACCGATCACCGACTCTGTCCACTGCCCGTTGAAACGAATAAACAACTTCGTGCTGTTGTGCACCTTCGCCTGGAGCAGGACGAAGAGGTAATCGCCGTCTGCCTCGACACTGCGCACGTGATAATCGGTCTGACCAAAATCTTTGGCAACTACCCACGTTGCACCATTGTCGGCACTACTATGGAGCTTGGCCGAGAGACCGTTGCCAGCCAGTAGTGCCCCATTGGTTGGGTCCCAGGCCAAGGCACTTATGCCCTCTGGAGCACTCTCCAGACGCAGCCACTCACCCGCGAGTTGATCATAATAATAGAGACCGTGGAGCCAGAAGGAAGCAAAGACGGAACCAGCACTATCGGGATCAGCCAACAACTCATTTCCGCCCCGGGTGCTGAGCATTGGGAGAGAAACGAAGTCTTGCCAGGTATTCCCACTATTCGTCGAGTAGACGACTGCGGAATTGTCTCCCGAAAGTGCTGCAAAGACACGACCGGAAACCGAAGGGTCGACGGTGACACGATACTCGGTCAATGGGGCGTCTGCAGCGATTACGTCTGACTGCTTCTGCATGGAGCAGCTACTCCCGAAGTCCGTACAAACATAGACTCGCGCTCGAGGCGATTCCGGCGTCGCGATGGTTCCCACATAGAATCGACCATTATCAAACGGGTCTGTGGCCACACTCGCGACGTAGGCTTCGGGCAGAGCCACAGGCAAGTAACCTACTCCCTGCGGAGCACCGCCGTCCTCGGTGAGGAAGAGTCCCATCCCAAGCCGGGAAACGAGAATCCGGGTAGGGGAGTCGGGGAACGAGGCGATGGCATTGTGAGAGGCCAGCACCGGCCCGTTGTTCTCATCGAGGAAGGAGAAACTCGTACCCCCGTTGTTGCTGAAAAGGAGGCCTCCCTCCGCAGTAAACACATAAACGCCGTTGCCCGTGGCAGGAGCACAAAAGAGGCTTGTAACGGTCATGCCGTCAGCCGCCGGTGGCAACGTAAGCTGTCCCCACGTCTGGCCCCCGTCCAGGGAGCGGTAGATGCCCTTGCTGAACTGCTCAACGGCAAACATGTGCGCGCCGCCCGCGCACGTGGCGATCCTGGAAAAGACAGGGCCGTTCAACCCGTCGTTGTAGAGCACCCAGTTCGTTCCAAGGTCACCGGCGAGCGCCACGCCATTGCCGGCAGGAACGAAGAATGAGAAGTCGTTCCCTGGTTCAATCACTGCGTTGGTGACGGTATGAAAGAGGATGCCAGCCGCGGGAAGAGGCTTGGATATCGCTCCCCACGGACCGGTGCCATGTGAGCCGCCACGCGCCAGGCCATCATCTATTCCCACCAGCAGGCGACCAATGGCGTCCAGGGCCACTGGTACCCAACTTCTGCCCTGCAGAGTCGCATTTAGCGGAACGAACGTATCACCCGCATCTTCCGAGCGGAAGAGAGGGACCTGGCCAAATTCGAAGACGGCGCCAGTGGTACTTTCGTAGCCAAGGAAGAGTTTGTCCGGGGCCTTCGGACTGATGAACAATCCTCGTCGGGCAACTGCCGCCAGGTCGGGACGGTCCGGTGGGTCGATGGTACTCCAGCCGGACCCACCATCCGAGGATCGATAGAGGTAACCGCGCCCCTCATCGTCCTCGCCAACCGAACCGAGGTAGAAGGTCTGTGCGTCAGTCACGGCAAAGGCATTGACGCGAGCATTGCCCCCGAAGGGAACCGAACCGCCACTCTGCCAACTGACTCCGTAGTCGTTGGAAAGGTACATCTGCTGGTTGCAAACAGCTACGAAGGTTGCAGGGCTGAGGGCGGCTTGAGCCAATGCCTGACAACCGGTCAACTTTTCGCCATAAGTAATGCCGCTGTTGTTGGAGACGATTAACGTCTCGCCGAAGAGCGTCAGGATATTGGTTGTTTGCTCCCCTACAACAAAGAGCCAGTCGCCGAGGTCGCCACCAGCAGCGAGGACATCGCTCTTGGTGAAAGTCAACCCCATATCAGCGCTTCGGAAGATGACTCCTCCCGAGCCCACCGCATAGAGGTCGGTGCCGTGAACGGCCAAAGCCGTGATGAAGGCCGTATCGGCATCGGGAGTACTCTTCCATACTGGTGGGGCATTTTGCCCAGAGGTGCACTCCCCGCCAACACAGTAGTCCAGCGAAGTGCAAGGATCTCCATCCTCGCAACCGGTGCCATCCTCCAGCGGCGTCAGAACACATTCGCCGCTGTCTGGGATGCACATCGCCACCGCACAATCCGTGTCATCCTCTCCATCGCAGACAATGACGCTGTCAGGGTCGAAAGCGCAAGCGCAATCCTTGCAGGTGTATCCACCGTTGCAGGCATCGCCGTCATCAGTGGCCAGGCAGTCACTGTCGGTGGCACACTCTTCTCCCACAGCCTCAGCAATACAGAACCCGCTTTGGCACTTTCCAGAGCTGGAGCAGGGGTTGTCGGCAGGCGTACAGGAAGTGCCCGAGACAGGCGACCAATCGCCTCGGTTCTCGTCGGGGTCGCAACTACTACACTCATTATCAGGATTCTTGGTGCCTGCGGTCACGCAGCCATCGCCGATCCGACAGAACCCCTCAGCCAGTTGCCACAGACAACCGTCTGGGGAGCAACCTGCCGATTCGGAGCACTCGTCTGGTGGCGTATCGCACACTAGAATCTGATTGTCGTCGTAGTGACAATCATCCGCGAGGCAGACTCCCTCGCCAATCTTGCACGGGTCGCCGTCAGTGCAAGAATCGCCATCTCTCCCGACGCAATTAGTCGGGAGAATGGTGTTATCCTCTTCAATTATCTCCGTTACTTCGGAAATTCCCTGGTCCGCAACGTCTGTCTCTTTCACGTCATCATTGCCACATGCAACGATGGCCGTCATCAGCCAGACGATGGACAAACAGAAGACTGTTCGTCTCATGACACCCCCTTCAGAGCACAAAAGTCTTTACTATTGTATCCATTTCTTCTTTCAACACAACGATGCTGATCACTAAGTGCGCGTGCTTAGCGCGCGAGGCCAACGTTGGTGTCTTCTGGTGGAGGAGAAGGAAAGGCTAGCTGCGGCGTCTCTTCTTCTGCTGGAACTGGCGCAGGGCCTCGGCCAGAGAGCCCCCCAAAGGGGCACCACTGTCACCGCTCTCGGTCGTCCCGGCGAGGGAGTTGGAACCTCCTGCACGAACCTTGCGATTCACCAGCGTCGGTCCCATGCGGCCCATTCGGGCAGCCCGGAGCCGTTTTAGGAACTCCGCCATCTTCTTCTCCGTATCGTCCATAGGCGGACCAGGTCTCCGGCAACCCCCCAGGCACCGTCGAGGACGGGGCCAATTGAACAGCCGAGAGAAGAGCCGAAGCTCTCGCGGGTAAATGAATACCTTGTTGCAAACGGTGCAAGTAATGGACTCGTCCTCGAAGCCCGTCTTAAAGGCGCGGCAACGGGGACACAGTGTCGGTGACTCGCTCTCGTTTTCGGCAATCCACTGGAGTTCCTCCGGTTCAGTTGCGAAGGAAATCCCACAGTTTAAGCAATTTGAAGCCATTTTTTCCTCGCTGAATGACTCGTGTTCTATCCACCGTCAGGGAGAGTCGATGGGAAATCAATCGGTGAGTCATGGTACCCACCAATGAAGCTATCCTACTGTGCCCCGATCTCGAATACAACCCAAAAGCAACTCATCGCTGCTGTCCACGCTCCACGAAGAAACGTACACCCTTCTTTCCAACCAACGCCGTAATCGCGTAAAGTGCATCTTCGTGCAACTGAATTCCTGTTCCGTCAGCAGGGCGAATCCGCACCGCACCACGACCGGGCACTTGCAGGCTGAGCACCAGAGGGATATCCCCATGATACTCCTCAACTACTCGCCCCAGTGCTTCCAGTGAGGACTCGTAGCGATCGTCCGACGGTAGTTTGACCTCAATTCCCCGGGTGAGCTTCTGTGCTTCTTCAGAAAAGGGCACGATGCTATCGGCCACAACTTCAACCGTCTTGCGGACATCATCGCCGTCCCCAATCTGGTCCACCTGGAGTGTACCCCGGACCAGCAACGGGTCTTGCCCCTGCAACAATTCTCGAGCCGGCTCATAGGATTCGGAAAAGGCTACCAGGTTCACCATGCCGTAGCGGTCCTCCAACTCGATTTTGGCCATCAGCTTGTTGCCCCGCTTGAGCTTGCGCTCGTTCACTGAGCGGACAACTCCAGCAATGGTCACCGACTCGCCATGCGAACCGCGGTCAACATCGGACAAGGTGTGTGACGTCAATTCGCCGATGATTCCGAGGAAACTGTCCAGTGGGTGGCCCGAGAGGTAGAAGCCGATTGCTTCCTTCTCGGCATGCAGGGTGCGGCGGTCGAGGAAATTGGTAATATCGCGATGGTCCGATTCTGATGGTGCGCGCTTGCCACCCTTCCGGCTGCTAGGCTTTGCCGCGAAGAGTGACTTCTGTCCAACGGCCCGATCCCGCGCTTCCTTCTGCGCCAACGCCAGATTGCTGTCCAAACCACTCAGAAGCTGCTTGCGGGCAAGGCCGAATGAATCGAAAGCACCGGCGTTGACGAGGCCTTCGATGACTCGCTTGTTTACCCGACTACCGTCGATGCGGAGCAAGAAGCCGTAGAAGTCCTTGAAGGACCCGTTGGCATTTCGCTCCTCCAGCACCGACTTAACCGCGCTTTCGCCCACATTCTTGATTCCAGAGAGCCCGAACAGGACTGTCGAACCCGATACGCTGAAGTCCATGTCCGAGCGGTTGATGTCAGGAACCTTCACGAGAATGCGCATGCGTCTGCACTCTGCAAGGTTGCCGACCATCTTCTCTGGATCGTTTTTGTCCAGGCTGGTCAGCGCCGCCATGAACTCCACTGGATAATTGGCCTTCAAATATGCTGTCCAATAAGAAATGAAAGCGTAGGCGGCCGAGTGCGACTTGTTGAAGCCATACTGGCCAAACTTCTCCAGAGTGCTCATCAACCCGAGCACAAAGTCCTTTGAGTGCTTCCGTTTCACGCCGCCAGCCACGAACTTGCGACGCAGCTTGGCCATCTTGTCCTGCTTCTTCTTGGCCATGGCTTTTCGCAGCTCGTCTGCTTCAGACATCGAGAATCCACCAATCTCGCTGGCGATTCTCATTACCTGCTCCTGGTAAACAATGACTCCGTACGTGTCCTTGAGTATCGGCTCCAGGATCTCATGGCCATAATCAATGCGCTCACGGCCACGCTTACGGTTGACATAGGAGTCGACCATCCCGCCCCCCAGGGGACCACGGCGGTAGAGAGCCAGAACTGCAATGATGTCCTCAAATCGATCCGGCCCCAAACTACGGACCAGTCGCCGGAACCCCTCAGACTCCATCTGAAATACACCGTGGGTCGAACCCTCGCTGATCAACTCGTAAACTTCGGGTCGGTCCAGAGGCAAATCATCGAGGACGGGGGGAACCTTACCGTTACGCTCAATCAATTTGAGGCACTCGTCCAGAACCGTCAGCGTCTTGAGGCCCAGGAAGTCGAACTTCACCAGGCCCACCTTCTCAAGTTCCTCCTTGGCGAACTGGGATACTACTTCCCCGTTTCTGCCGGTCCACAGCGGGGCAGTGTCGATGAGCGGGTCTTTGGCAATTACCACTCCCGCCGCATGAATACCTGCCTGTCGGTTCAGCTTCTCGAGGGAGGAAGCGACCGTGAAAAGCTGCTTATGGCGGTCATCCGTATCCCTGATTTGGCTGATCTTGCGGTCGCTTTGCAGCAGTTCGGCGATGGAAATCTCTGCAGCTTGCGGGCCGTCTGGAAAGAGCTTCGAGATGCGATCCGTCTCGGCGAATGTGAAACCAAGGACACGGCCCACATCACGAATGGCCTGCTTCGGATTCAAGCTGCTGTAAGTGGCGATTTGACTGACCCGCTCCTTACCGTAGAACTGAGTCACATACTCAATGACGCGATCCCGCTTACGCTTGCAGAAGTCGATGTCGAAGTCCGGCATATCGACTCGGTCCGGGTTAAGGAACCGCTCGAAGAGAAGGTCGAACTTGATCGGGTCTAGAGCGGTGATGCCCACCGAGAAGGCCACCAGCGAACCCGCCCCCGAACCTCTGCCGGGACCAACGGGAATCCCGTTTTCACGGGCATGATTAATGAAATCCCAGACGATCAGGTAGTAGTCTGAAAAGCCCATCTTCTGGATTACACCGAGTTCAAACTCCAGGCGCTTGACATAGACTTCCCGATCGAGCTTACCCCCCGCTGCCTCCTGCTTGGCCATGTAGCCAGCAAGCTTCTCCCTGGACATGCGCTCAAGATACTCGTCTGTCGTCTCGCCTTTTGGGGCGGGATAGCGTGGCAGTTTGAACTTCCCCATCTCGATGGAGACGTCACACTGCCGAGCGATCAACTCCGTGTTTTCCAGAGCCCCCTCGAGACCCTTGAACTGCTCATACATCTCCTCGGGAGATTTCACATAGAACTGGTCGGTGGAAAGATGCATGCGGTTGGTGTCTTCGAGCTTCTTGCCAGTCTGGATACACATCAGAACTTCGTGGGCCTGATGGTCCTCACGGCGCAAGTAGTGGCAATCGTTGGTAGCGACGATGGGGATGCCAGATAGCTCTGAAATATTGAGCAGCTCCTCGTTTACCCGGTCCTGCTCAACCAGGCCGTTCTTCTGGAGCTCCAGGTAGAAACTCTCCTTTTCAAAGAGAGCCTGATATTCCAGCGCAGCCTGATAGGCCTCTTCCGCCCTTCCATTGTTAATTAACTTCGCCACTTCCCCGGAAAGACAGGCGGTCAGGCCGATGAGGCCCTTGGAGTACTTGGCGAGAATCTCCTTGTCGATGCGGGGCTTCATGTAGAAGCCTTCGATGAAACCGAGGCTCACCAAGCGGGAGAGATTGGCGTAGCCCTCGTTGTTTTTCGCCAGCAAAATCAGATGGTAGGGAGGCCTTCGTTTCTCCTTGATGGTGCGATGTTCTGGCGCAACATAGACCTCGCAACCGATAATGGGCTTCAAGTCGTGTGCGTGGGCCCCCTCATAGAACTTGATGGCACCGTACATGTTGCCGTGGTCCGTCATGGCCAAGCGAGAGAGGCCCATATCCTTGGCGTAAGGAAAGAGGTCGGTTAGCCGGATTGCGCCGTCCAGCAACGAAAACTGCGTGTGCAGATGAAGATGCACAAAGCCCATTAGAATCTCTCCTGCGTGTTCGAAAAGTGATTGTCCGGCCAGTGGTCGCTCGGGCACCATAGTGCCGCTTCGCAAGAGCCGTTGGCCATTATCAAACCATTAGCTTGACATGGCAAGGGCCAATCAATATACTCCTGCCGCTTGATTGACTGTACCGCCATCTAACCGATGGAAATGACTATGAAAAGGGGCGACCCGTTTTTTGTCAGGATTGACGAAGTACCGAAGAACGGTCGGGCCCTCTCCATTGAGTTGGAAAACGATTGGGTGGCTCCGTTGCTCACTCAGGCGTACAGTGTCGGCGGAAAGCCCGCTCGAGCCGACTTCGAAATTGAGCGGGATCGTGACAATTTGATTGTCAAAGGCGTACTGGAAGTGGACGTCAAGTTTGCTTGCAGCCGGTGTGACGAAGAGGTGCGACGTACCCTTCGCTCCAAGCTGTCTGCAATCTTCGTCCCGGACGAGGCTCACCGAGTGCGGCTTGAGGATTTTGAGAACGACGACGACGGACTCGATGATATGTTCGGGTATGTTGGTCGTGGCTTCTCCATCGAGCAGCCCTTCGTTGACGCCCTGACCTTATCGCTCGACCCCTATCCTGCTTGCGATGAGCAGTGTGAAAAGGTCAAAAGCGAGCAACCGGATGCCGAGGAGAAAGCGGTGGACCCCCGGTGGGGGCCGCTCGCAGAAATGAGGAAGAAACTGAAGCGCTAGCTACATTGCACAGGGAGAGTACCATGGCCGTCCCGAAGAAAAAGAAAGGTAAATCGAAGACTATGAGCCGGAAAGCGGCCAACATGAAGTTCACGCCCCCCAGCGTTGCTCACTGTAGCCGCTGTGGCGCCCCCCGCATGCCGCACCGTGTCTGCTCCGCATGTGGCTACTACAAGAATCGCCAGGTTCTGGAAGTCAAGGAATACGAGTAAGTCGTTCACGCCTTGAAGTGGAAGTACACCACGTCTCCGTCCTGAATAGCATACTCCTTTCCTTCAATGCGGACCTGTCCCGCCTTGCGCACCGTCTGCTCTGAGCCCGCTGCCGAAAAGCGCTCGAACGGAATCACTTCAGCCTTGATGAAGCCTTGCTCCATATCAGTGTGGATACGCCCGGCAGCCTGAGGGGCAGCAGTACCCTTAGGCACCGTCCAAGCCCTCAATTCAGGCCCCACGGTCGTGTAGAACGTCACGAGGTCGAGGGCTCGGTAGCCTGCTTCCACCAACAACTCCAGGCCAAGGCGAGAGAGCCCAAGATCTTCCATGAAGACTGCCCGGTCGTCACCATCCAATTCCGCTAGCTCCATCTCCAATTTCCCCGAAAGCGCTACAGCCGGGATGGAGAAATCGGCAACGTGGGCTCGCAATGGGGCCAGAATGCTCTCCTCCTCCCCAATCTGATCCTCGCCAATGTTGGCTACTAGAATCGCCGGCTTCGCCGTCAACAACCAGAGGTCACGCAAGAGCGCTTGCTCCTTACGGTCATGGGGCACTACTCGACTTGCCGGTATCGAACGGGAAAGGCTTGCCTCCAAGCGATGGAGGAGGTCGAGTTGTCGTCGGGCATCCTTGTCGCCGATACGAGCCAACTTCTCAGCCTTGTCCCGACGCCGCTGTATCGTTTCCAGATCAGCCAACATCAGCTCCGTGAGGACGACGTCAAAGTCGGCAATTGGGTCGACCTTTTCGTGCGGATGGGCGACGTTTGTTGAAGCGAAGGTGCGAACCACGTGGACCACAGCATCAACTTCCCGGATGTTCGCCAGGAATCGGTTACCCAATCCTTCCCCCTGGTGCGCCCCGGAAACGAGCCCGGCAATATCGACAAACGAGAGGGTCGTGGGGGTAAGCTGAGGCGGCTGCACCAGCTCAGCCAGTCGCGTCAATCGAGGGTCGGGAACCGCGACCATTCCCTCCTTCGGGTCGATAGTACAAAAGGCATAAGATGCCACCGGGGAATTGGCCCCGGTGAGCGCATTGAAGATGGTCGATTTTCCGGCGTTGGGTAGCCCAACTGCACCGCACGTGAATCCCATGACTACTCCAATCCGTAAAGGTCAGTCTTCCGGTCATCGAAGAGGTTGTTGCGCTCTGTTATCTGTTTGTCCCGAGAGGTATGGGCGGGGACTTCTACTACTGCAGTAGCCTCTTCATTCTCGTTCAGTTGAAGGAGCTTCTCGCCCCGGGGAGAGTAGGCAACGCTCTGGCCGATATAGGTAAGAGATTCGCCGGAGATACGCTGCTCGGTGCCGATGCGGTTGGCGGTAAATGTGTACACGCCATTCTCTAATGCCCGAGTCTTCATCGCTTCCGGGCAGTGGGCCAGCACCAGATTTGAAGGATGGAGGATTACCTCAGCCCCTTTCAAGGCGAGAGTGCGCGCACTCTCAGGGAAGATCCAGTCGAAGCAGATCATCAGGCCAATGTTGACGCCCCCTACGGTAACTACCTCAAATCCCAGGTTGCCAGGGTCGAAGCATAGCTTCTCGCGGTCGAAGAGATGGACCTTGCGGTAGACGAAGAGGTCGCCTTTTGGACCAACCAGAAAGGCACTATTGTATAACTGCTCCCCATCCCGCTCGGGAAACCCGCCGCAGAACCAGCACCCGAAGTTGGCCGCCTTGTCTGCCATCGTCGAGAGGGTCGGCCCCGTGAGTTCTTCAGAGAGGGCCACCACCTCCTCCCGTCCCCGAAACTGGTAGCCCGTGGCGAAAAGCTCTGGTAATACCCAGATGTCTGCCTCGTGCTCCCGCACCATGCTAATGACCTTGGCAATGTTGCGGGCCACCGCACCAAAGACTGGATTGAACTGTACGACACCGATTCTCATCTGCTCACCTCGCCTCCATTGTAGCCCTCCTCGTTAGCCCCTCCAATACAAATCTCTTGACCGTGGTCGGGGCGCGTCTATGCTGGCCTTCGCGTCTAGTCGGGAGTCAATGGATGTTCGAGCCAATGAGAATCACTCTACCCCTGCTCATTCTTCTCGCAGGAGCGATGAGCAGTGCCCCGGTTCAGGCGCAGCCCGCGACCGACGACACCCGCCTCGACAGGGCCATCGAACTCGTCGTCGAAGTCGCTGCAGGAGACGATGAAGAGGAGCGCATTGAAATGCTCCGTGAACTCGCGGCTTACCGCTACCCCGACGTTGCTCTGGCGCTTGTGCAACTGACCGAAGAGGAGCAGTTGGCCGTGGCCGTAATGCGGGAATTGGAGTGGGTACTAGTGGCCATGGGCGACCTCGCATTGCGCCCCCTGGCGGAGGCCTTGGCCGGGCAGCGAGTCGCTACTGATTTTGCCACCGTCGTGCTAAAACGGATCGCCCGTCAGGACCCCACGTTGCTGGTCCCCTATGCCCAAAGTTCTGTCCCCGCCGTAGCTCGCGCTGCGGCGTTGGCCATCTCAGCCTGCAGCCATCCCGACGCCCCTCAAACCGCCGCCGATGCCTTCCCTGAAGCAGCTCCCGCTGCGCAGACCGCACTCCTGGAGGGCATCTGTCTGGCTCATGCCTCAGGTTGCCCCTTGCTTCTGGAAGCCGCTCGTAGGAGCAGTGAAGTGCAGGTCCGCTCTACCGCCCTCGCTGTCGCGTCAACCCGACCGGAGTGGTTGACCAAAGAGACCATTGGAGGAGCACTACACGACCCTGATATCAATGTTGTTAGAGCTGCCCTGACCGTGCTAGAGGAGCGCTCAACCAAGGGTTATGAGACAGACCTCGCCATTCTCCTCAAGCTACCTTACGAGGATGTCCAGGAGCGGGCCCTGCGCTCCCTCGCTAGAGCCGGAACGCGGCAGGCTGGAAAGGTGTTGGCGGAAGTGGCCAATTCGTACTCCGAGTCCAGCCATCTGGGGCGCACGGCCCGTGAACTCCTTCGTCAAGGGGCCGGAGAAGTTGTGGTCCTCGGTGACGCCGTGGACGCGCTGCCAGTGGATGCGTCCCTCTCAACTCTTGACGACGGACGACTCGCCTTGCGTCTCTATAATCAAGAGGGTTTTCGTGTCATTGTGCGAGGGGGCCTTTATGTCAAGTGCAAGGGCATGCCGCAATCAAGAACCAACGTCAGGTCGGCCGACTTTTCCACCGATGGGACCCTCGCCATCCAGGTCCAATGTCAACGCGGCGGCCCCCCCGAGGTACGTTGGAAGCGACGTGATGGACAGCAACTGAGAGCTCGTATCAGCGAGTATTGATCTCAGGAATTCGATTGATGCGCAGAATCAATCCAGGTCGAGGGCCTCGTTGAGCGAGCCCATGCGGTAGCCCTCGGGATCGAGGGTCACTCGCAAGTAGCCCTCTTCTTTGAGGGCCGCGACAACGGCCAGCCGAGTCTCCTTGGCAAAGAGCCGGTCCAATTCTTCAGGCGCAACCTCGATTACGGCCAACTCCTTCCAATCTCTTACGCGAAGTTGAAGGAAGCCGAGCTCACGCATCCTGGCCTCAGCGCGGCCAACTCGAGATAGACGAGTCGGCGTGAGAGTCTGTCCATAGGGAATTCGGGAGGCGAGGCAGGCCTGGGCCGGCTTGTCCCATACTGGCAAGTCTAGAAACCGCAGCGCCGCACGTATGTCCGACTTGGTCATGCCCGCTTCAAGGAGGGGCGACCGAATGCCAAGTTCTTTGATCGAGCGACGACCCGGACGGTAGTCGAGGTCATCATCCTTGTTGGACCCCTCGATAACGGCCTCAAGTCCGTGCTCGGCGGCGACCCGCTGGAGCGTTCCAAAGAGATGCTTTTTGCAATGGTAGCAGCGGTCGGGAGGATTGGCCGCGTATTGCGGATCATCCATCTCGTGCGTGGGGACCTCCACTACAGTCGCCCCCAGGTCCTTCGCTAACAGGAGTCCCTCCGAATGCTCGGATGGGGCCAGGCTGGGAGAGACCCCGATTGCGGCAACGACCTTCTCCGGTCCGAGGGCCTGCACGGCAATTGCCAACAACAGCGTTGAGTCGACACCGCCGGAGTAGGCCACAACTACGCCCTCCAACTCAGCGATGAGCTGGCGGGCAGCAACCAGTTTATCTTGGAATGCGGGAGACACGCTTAGCCTTCGACGCCCGTCCTCTGGTATTGGCCCTCGAAAAGCCAGGTCGAAAGGTAGCGTTCGCCAGTATCTGGTAGGACGACGACGATAAGTTTGCCCTTGCTCTCTGGCTTCTTCGCCAATTCGATAGCTGCGTGGGCTGCGCCGCCAGACGAGATTCCCACCAGGATGCCCTCTTCTGCTGCCAGGCGCCGAGCCATCTCGCCGGCCGCATCATTGGTAACCTTGAGGATGCCGTCGACCAGGTCGCTCCGGTAGATCTCTGGGACGAATCCGGCACCAATACCCTGAATCTTGTGTGGGCCAGGGGGGCCACCGGAGAGAACCGGGGAATCCTCAGGTTCGACTGCAAGAGCTGCGAAAGAGGGCTTCAGTTCCTTAATTACCCCGGAAACACCTGTGATGGTACCGCCGGTGCCGACCCCTGAAACGAGGACATCGACTTCGCCGTCAGTGTCATCCCAGATTTCCAGCGCAGTGGTCTCTGCATGGACCGCCGGGTTGGCGGGATTCTGAAACTGTTGAGGCATGAACTGCGCGGTTCCGTCCTCGAGCAATTCACGAGCCTTGTTGATGGCCCCCTTCATGCCGTCTGAACCCGGGGTGAGGACCAGTCGAGCACCAAAGACTGAGAGCAGCTTGCGACGCTCGACGCTCATGGTGTCGGGCATGGTCAGGACCAATTCATAGCCCTTTACGGCAGCCACAAAGGCGAGGCCGATTCCGGTGTTGCCGCTGGTCGGCTCAACGATGGTCATTCCCTCTTGGAGTACTCCCGCTCGCTCTGCCGCATCAATCATGTTGAAGCCAATTCGATCCTTGACGCTGGAACAAGGATTGAACGACTCAAGCTTCGCCGCTACCCGACCCGGCAAGCCGCCGGCGACATGGTCAAGATAGACCAAGGGGGTATTCCCAATAAGTTCCGTGATGTCCTTGGCGATCTTTGGCCTCGCCTTCCTCTCCACCTTGCTCATGATTCCCTCCACCTGTTTCCATTTTGGAACTGCTCGAAAGCCTTCGCGCGCGCAACCCATATCCTTCGTCAGGCGCGGGAATTTCTACTGTATTAGTAGGAAAGGGGAATCTATATGTCAAGCCCCTTTGAGAAGTTTCTTCCGATTGCGATAACCAGGTTCATTCCCTCAACTCTCAGAAGTGGCTGGTTCGACTTCTTTCGGCTCCGCCCACGTACCTTCCAGTTGCCATGCCTGGGCATTCGCGTTACACTCCCCAAAAGGTTGAATAGGTGTACCCCATCAACGTCCCAAGCTCTCCGGTGGTGAAGGTCTTGGAAGCTGACGACAAAGTATTGGTCGAGCGATTCAAGCAAGGCGACGAGACCGCTTTTAACGAACTGGTACTTCGGTACCAGAGGAAGGTCTACATGATTATCTACGGGATGATCAGTGACCATCAGGAGGCGAAGGAGAAGAGCCAGGAAGTCTTCCTGCGGGTGTATCGGCACCTCGGGTCGTTCGAAGGCACATCTTCCTTCTACACATGGCTGTATCGGATAGCGGTCAATATTTGCATTGACCACTACCGGCGAAGGAAGGTGAGGCTTTATGAGTACAACGACACGTACAGACACAAGCCGGCATTGCAAGAGGAAGTATTCCCGGTCGTCTCTTCCGCATCCAGAGAGACCCCCACTGGACGGCTACTGCGTGAGGAGTTGGCTGCAAAGATCCGGGAAGCCATGGACAAGCTCTCACCGAAGCACCGACAGGTTCTGGTGCTCCGGGAATTGGAGGGCATGTCCTACCAGGAGATCGCCGATGTTGTCGATATCTCCATTGGCACAGTGATGTCCCGGTTGCATCATGCGCGAAAGAAGATGCAAGCGCGCCTGGCTCCTTACTTGAATTGACGTTGCGAGGTGATGTGATGAGCGAAAAGAAGAATTGCCAGCCCATTAGTCGATTGTTGGAGAAGTTCCTTGATGGGGAGCTGACTCCTCAACAGGAGCAGATGGTCAAGGCTGAATTGGCCGAATGTGAGTCCTGTCGAATCGAATATGAGAAGGTCTCGCGTCTTCGAGCGTTGGTGCGCGAGGTCTATGTCGAAGAGGCTCGCCGGGCAGATTTAGATGACCTCCTGCCGGGAGTGATTGAGCGCATTAAGAGCCGCCCGCCTTCGCTTAAGTCACGGCTCGCTGACTGGATTGAGCGTTATCGAATCGGGCTCGCTTCACCGGTGGCCCCCATCGGCGTGGCGGCAACGGTTGCGGTGGCGATTATCGCAGCTACACTTATTTATGCCACCAATTCAACCCCTGACGGTGCCCACAAGAGTGTTGCTCCTACCCTGGCCGAGTCTAAGAGTGAGTCTGGGCCAGCCGACGAGCCAGCCCCACCCGGGGCCACTGCACCAGACGAGTCGGCCTTGGCGAAGACTCAGGTGCGGACGCCCCGTCGCCCTCGTCACGAGGAACGACCTTTCAGAAAGAACGAGAGCTACATAACATATTACAACGCGAAGTCGGGTACGGTGATTGTCGATGCTGACCCCGACGGCGAAGACCCAACCGTTGTCTGGCATTTTGCTGATGAGGGTGGGGCGGTTCTGGAGGATAACAAGATATGAGAGTGCGGTGGGTCCCCATACTGCTCTTCTTGTTCATGCTGCCATCGGTGGCTTGGGCTGGTGAACCAGAGGTCAAGTTCCGCGTGAACGTACTGTTGGCAACAACCCAGGGCGATCACATTGATCCGCAGATCAGCAAGCGCATCAAGGACTATCTGACAAAGAGCTTTGGGGCTCGCTATTCGTCCTTCCGACAGTTGGATACCCGCGTCTTGCGCGTGTCCCTTGACAAGACTGGCGAGATGCCTCTGCCCGATCAGTCGACATTGGGCTTGCGGTTCCGGGATATCCATGGGGAATTTGTCAAACTGACAATGACCATCAAGGATCTTCGAACAACCATCCGTATTCGTAACGGTGGGCTCTTTTTCCAGGCTGGCCATCGCTATAAGAATGGAATCCTGATTCTAGCTATTTCGGCGACTCTTGAAGGGAAAGTTGAACCCAAGGACAAGGGCAAATTGACAACTACCCGGCCTGACCCTCGCCCCACGTCTCCCGGCAAGCCCTTGCGGCCCGCTTCTCCCGCCAAGGCCCCCCGCAAGCGGGCCATCGATTCCGGCGTCAAGTAACCAGCACTCGTTTGATCTTCACCCGCTCTTCGGCGGGCCGACTTTCACCAATAGCAATGAGCCTCTCGGGACCATCCATCAGGAGACATGCACCCTCGCGCACCCGCGCCCCGGGCAAAGAAACACCATGGCCTACCGTAGTCACCTCAGCCTCAGTGAGTTCGATGCGAGGCAGCGGCGGGAGAAAATCTTCGATGGGGCGCAAATAGGAACCAATCGGTGCGTTGTCAGCCACCAATTCATCCGCCTCGGTTGCCTCAGAAACATTGAACGGGTGGCTCTCCAGGCGGCGCAGCGAACTCAAGTATGCCGGAACTCTGATCTCCTTGCCGAGATCGTTGGCCAGCGAGCGGATATAGGTCCCCGCAGAACAAGACACCTCAAGAATCACAGATTCTGGTCGCCAGTTCTGGATGCTGATTTCGTAGAAGGTAACTTGCCTTTCGGGCAACTCTACATCTTCGCCCCGCCGCGCTCGCTTCAACAGCCGAGTGCCATCCACCTTCACGGCTGAGAAAGGGGGCGGCATCTGGATGACGTCCCCCGAAAAGCGCTTCAGCCCCTTGCGAACCCGGGCCTGCAAGTCGGAAGGTACCTCGCCTTCATCTGTGACTTTGCCCTCCGCATCATAGCTGTCCGTAGCCCGGCCGAAGGTAACTTCCGCCAAGTAGCGCTTAGCACCCTTTTGCAGGTACGGCACGAGCTTCAACGCCTTGCCGATGCAGACCACAAGGAGGCCGGTGGCCAAGGGGTCCAACGTCCCCAGGTGGCCGGCCCGCGCGTCCAAGATTCGGCCCAATTGGCGTGTCACTGAAGCGGAGGTCCGCCCGGCCGGCTTGTCAACCAGCAAATAGCCGTCATCTATACCCATCTTTACTCACTCTTGAGGCGCTGCAGGATTTCTTCGACCCGGTCGATGTGCTCGTGGCGGTCGTCGTATATGAATCGGAGGTCTGGGACGTATTTCATGGAGAGTTGGCGACCCAATTCCCGGCGCAAGAAGGTCCGGGCTTGTTCAAAACCGTCGAGTACATCCTGAGGTTTTGTCCCTGGTGTCACCTGGAAGAACACGGTGGCCAAACGGAGGTCATCCTTCATCTCAACAGAAGTTATGGCACCATTCTTGACTCTTGGGTCCTGGACTCGGTGCCGAACAAGGTCTGATAGAATAACCTGGACCAGAGGCGCTACTCGTTTCACCCGTTTGAATGATTTCATGAGGGCACCTTGGAATCAGTAATTAGTAATTTCAAAATCGTGCTCCTGGAGCACCACATCCGAAAGCAACTCAATACGATCAATAGCTTTGTCTATCTCGGAATTGACCACACGTCGGTCATTGCTCACCAGTGCAAAGGCGATTGCGGCACGGTCCGTCTGGTCCTGAAAATCAACCTCCGCAACAGAGAACTTGTGCTGCCCCTGCAGTGCTGCGATCACCGGGCGGATACGGCGACGCTTCTCTTTGAGGCTGCGATTGCCGGGCAAACCGACCACAAACCGACAGATTCCGACGACCATGAGAGATGCTCCTGGCGCGCTGCTAGGCTATAATTTGGCGGCGATCTTCTGGATCTCGAAGGACTCAATCATGTCGCCTTCACGCACGTCGTTGAAGTTGTCCACAGATATGCCGCACTCAAAGCCCTGCGCGACTTCCTTGACGTCGTCCTTGAACCGCTTGAGAGATGAGAGCTTGCCCGTATGGATGATCTCTTTCTCCCGGAAGACCCGGACCAGGCCGGAGCGCAGTACCTTGCCATCTGCAACGTGGCAACCGGCAATTACGCCAACCCTTGAGATATTGAAGACTTGTCGTACCTCCGCCTTGCCGAGGTAGACCTCCTCTTCGATCATCTCTAGCTTGCCTTCCATAAGTGCGTGGGTCTTATCCAGAAGTTCGTGGATGAGACTGAAATTCAGGATGTTCACGCCCTGGGCATCGGCGAAGCTCCTGGCCATGGCGTCGGCCTTGACGTTGAAGCCCAGGACGATGCCGTCAGAAGCGAGGGCAAGATTGACATCGTTTTCAGAGATAACACCGACTCCCTGGCCGATAACCTCCAGCGCGACAGCCTCTGTGCTCAGGGCGTCCATTCCCTGGTGGATGGCATCAACTGAGCCCTGCGTGTCGGCCTTGAGGACGACCTTGAGGACCTTTGCTTCCTCTTCGCCCATCTGGCTGAAGAGTTCCTCGAAGGTAGGCTTGTGTACCTTGGCGAGGCGCGCATCACGCTCCTTCTTCTCAAGGTGATCGGTGACCGCTTTGGCGCTCTTCTCATCTCGCACGGCGTAGAGTGCTTCACCGGCTGCGGGAACGCGGTCGAGCCCAATAATCTCGGCTGGGAAAGAGGGAGAAACGGACCTGACGTCGACGCCCTTATCATCCAACAGGGCTCGCACACGGCCGCTGGCCGTGCCGGCCACGACCACGTCTCCAATTTTCAGCGTACCTTCCTGGACGACTACGGAGGCCATTGGCCCCCGTCCCTTCTCAAGTCGGGACTCGATGATAATACCCTTGGCGCGGCTGGCGGGGTTGGCCGTCAATTCGAGGACTTCGGACTGCAAGACAAGCATCTCCAGCAAACTGTCGATACCATCACCGGTTTTGGCGGAGACGTCGGCGAAGATCGTGTCGCCGCCCCATTCTTCGCAGAGCAATTCCTGCTCCGATAGCTCGCGTCGTACTCGCTGGAGGTCGGCCTCCGGTTTGTCCACCTTATTGACTGCAACGATGATAGGCACTTCAGCCGCTCGGGCATGTTGAATCGCTTCAAGGGTTTGAGGCATCACGCCATCGTCTGCAGCAACCACCAGGATGACAATATCAGTCACCTGTGCACCACGGGCTCGCATCGAGGTGAAGGCCTCGTGGCCGGGAGTGTCGACGAAGACGACCTTGCCCTTCTCCACCTCAACGACGTATGCGCCAATACTCTGGGTGATTCCTCCCGCCTCCCCGCCAGCAATGTCCGTTGCCTGGATGCGGTCGAGGAGGGATGTCTTACCGTGGTCGACGTGTCCCATGATGGTCACAACGGGAGGACGTGAGACGAGTTCAGATTCGCCCTCTTCCGCAACATTGAAGTACTGAGTGATATCGAAAGAGACGTTGGCGACTTCGTATCCGAGATCGGTGGCAATAATTGCCGCCGTGTCGTAGTCAAGCGTATCGTTGATGGTGGCCATCACTCCTTGCTCAACAAGCTTGCGTAGCAAGAAATTTGCCTTGAGTGCCATCTTCGAAGCGAGGTCGGAGACCGTCACAGTATCCTGAATCTCGATCTTCTTAGGCAGCGCCGCGGTGTCGGGCATCTCATTCTCTGATGTCTTCTTCTTGCCCTTGCGCCGACGCACCCGGCCGCCTCGGCCACCCCCGTCGTATCCAACCTGGCCGCCGCGACGTCGGTCATAAATAAGCTTCTTGCCCTTCTTGCGCGTTGCCTTGGCCGCGTCTTCTTTCTCGATTTGCCGACGTGAGGGAAGGACTCGCTGAGTGGCCAGGGGTCGCGCGGCGACCGGCTCCGGCTCTTCTGGCATAGAGACCACTACCGCAGTGCAGGCATCCTTCTTCTTCTTCCGCGTCGGCTTTGGCGGCTCTTCTTCTTCGCCCTCCGGCGCTGCTTCATCTGGAGCGGCACTCTCTTCCGCCGCTTCTTCGGCTGGTGCCTCAGGTTCGACGACTTCCACTACGTCGGAGGTCGACTCCTCAGCTACCTCTTCGCTCGGTTCCGCTGGCACAGTCTCTTCTTCGGGCGCGGATTCGGGCTCTTCTTCCTCGGCCTCAGGCGCTTCCTCTTCCTCTTCAGCGATGGGAGGTGCCTCAGCTTCCTCCGGGGCGTCCAATTCTTCCGCCACTGCGGCTGGCTCTTCGGCCACTTCCTCGGCCGGTGCCTCTTCTGGCGCCACTTCTGGCGTCTCATCAGCCACTTCCGGCTCAACTGTCTCCGTGCGCCGACGACGCACAACTGAGCGTCGCACACGCTTCACTTGACCTGATTCCGCAGCCTGCGCTACCTGGATGGCCTTCTTGAGCCGGACCGTCTCCGTTTCGTCCAACTGGGAGAGGTGGTTTTCCACTGGAATACCCAACTCGCCCGCCTTCTCTACGATCTCTTTGCTAGAGACCTTGCGGGCGGAGCTGGACATCTCCTTGGCCAATTCGTAAACCCTGATCTTACTCATGCGTCATGCCCCTCACTTCACTAAGCACCACCATCCCGTGCGTCATTTGCGACCGCTTCTGACTGGCCTCGACGCTGGGACTTGGCTTGCTTGCAAATGTCCGACCAGAGCGCGGCACGATCTGGTACGAAAACATCCTGGCGAAAAGCCCGCTGGAACCCCCGACTACGCAATGTGCGGTCGAGGCATTTCGATGCAGGACAGAGCCAGGCTCCCCTTCCGGAGAGAGGTTTGTGGCGGTCGACAACGACCTTGCCGTGGAGGACTTTGAGACGCACCAGTGCAGACGCGTTACGTCGCGTCCGACAGCCGATGCATGTCCTCTCCGGCTCGTTGTTGTGACCCACATCCTTGCCTCCAGTTGGGCTACTCATAATCCTGCTAGCTGACTTCCTCATCAGAGCCATCCGCTTCGGACACTTCCTTGGCGGCTTCCTCTGCAATTTCTTCTTTCACTTCCTCAATGGCTTCTTCGCTCTCGGGCGGAGCAGCGGCCCCTTCAAGCTCGGCTCCTTCTGGGGGGACCGGTGTGCTCGCCTCGGGTTCCGCATCTTCTTCGGTGGGCGGGGCGGGTATAACGACTTCCGCCTGAATCAGCACCTCGTCCTCATCGTCATCTTCCACTTCGTCACTCTCAATCTCAGCCGCCTCGCCTTCTGCTCTCTCGGCCGACGCTTCCCCTTCCTCTGCCGCGGCGGAACCTTCAATCGGGGCAAGGAGTTCCTCTACGGCGGCATCGTCTGAGACCAGGGCCGCAACGGGTGAGGCGGGTAATTCGATGCCCGCCGCAGCGGCGGCACGGGCCTCTTCCCTGGCCATTCGCTCCTGCTCTGCTTCAATGAGCTTGCGCTCCTGAAGCTCTTCAAGGACGTCGCGAATGGCGGGGATCTTGTCTTCCGTAATGCCTGGCAGGCCAACCAATTCGTCATCGGGCGTGCCAAGAATGTTCTCAACGGAGTGGAGACCCAATTTGAACATATACTCAATGTCCATCGCTTCCATCACCCCAGCGTCGCTGAGCACCGTGAGGATATCCTGCTTCAATTCGGCAATTTGTGATTCGCTGTGAATCTCGATGTTCCAGCCGACCAATTGTGAAGCCAGCTTCACGTTTTGACCACGTCGTCCAATGGCGAGGGAAAGCTGGTCATCAGGAACGATTAGCTCAATGGTGTTGGTATCTTCATCGATAAGGACTCGGGCAACTTCCGCCGGTGCAATACCACTGCAGACGAAACGGGCGAGGTCCGGGCTGTAGGGGACAATGTCAATCTTCTCGCCCTTCAATTCCTGGACCACCGCCTGGACCCGCGCCCCACGCATACCGACGCAAGCCCCCACGGGGTCTACGTCACTGTCGGTGCTAGTGACCGCAATCTTCGTTCGTTCGCCACCCTCTCGAGCGACGCTGACGATCTTTACGATGCTCTCGTAGATTTCGGGAACTTCCATTTCGAAAAGCTTCACCACGAGGAAGGGGTGCTTGCGAGAGAGTACTACCTGCGAGCCCTTCACCGAGTGCTCCGAATCGAGGACGTCAAGGACGAAGGCCTGGACACGGTCGCCGGCGCGATAGGATTCCTTCTGGACCTGTTCTCTCAGCGGTAGGATGGCCTCGGCCTTGCCGAGGTCGACAATGATGTCACCACGCTCGAAGCGGCGGGCGATGCCGGTAACCAGTTCGTGCTTGCGATTCTTGTATTCCGAGAAGATGAGTTCACGTTCCGCCGACCGGACGCGCTGGTTGATGACCTGTTTAGCCGTTTGAGCTGCGATGCGCCCGAAGGTCGACCGGAGATTGGAGATACCGAGGATGTCTCCATACATCTCCTCTTCTTCTCGAGCCCGGTCCTGGTCCATGGGGCTATAGAAAATCTGGAACCCCAGTTCGTCGCCGTCCATGGCTTCAGGGTCAACTTGCTGCGCCTGCTCGATGTTGATTTCGAGTTCGGGTTCCTCGACCTCTGCCACTACCAGCATGTACTGGAACAGTTCGGCCTGGCCGACTTCAGGATTGTAGCGAGCTTCTAGTTGTCGTGTTGGGCCAAAGACCTTTCTCGCAGCCGCAAGAATGGCCGCTTCAAGTGCTTCTCTCAACACATCGGGAGAGATGCCCTTGTCTTTGCTGATTTCATTGATGACGCCGTTCAGGTTGAGTTCCATCTCTATCCTTCCTCCAACCGGGAATAGTCCTGGGTCAGGTTGGCTCGGGCCAGGCGTGGGTATGGGAGGACCAACTCCTCCTCCTCCACCTGGACTGTTACGGCAGCATCATCCGCGCGGACGATAGTGCCTGTGAATTTGCGTCTGCCATTGAGGGGGGCACGGAGACGAATGCGTATCTCCTTCCCAACGAAGCGCTGAAAGTCGCGCGCCCGGCCGATGCGTCGCTCGATTCCTGGCGAAGAGACCTCGAGGGCGAAATCCTCGCCCTGGGGACCTTCCTCCAGGTACTCACGAAACACCCGGCTACAGGATGCGACTTGCCGGACTGTGATATTGCCCTTGAAGCGGTCAACGAAAAAGCGAAAGAGCGGGGCCGTCCTAGAGGCTTCCACCTCTACGTCCACTACGTAGCAGCCCAGGGGCCCAAGGAGCTTGTCACCGTCTCTGATAAGCTCTTCTCGTAGTCCGTCCAACATGCCTTTCCTTTCGACTCAAAAAAAAAGGGGGCCAATGCCCACCTCCGTAAAACTCGCTCCAACGCCCGCATCCCACACACCCAACGGCACGGGAGTATAGAGAGCCATCCTCGCAAAATCAACCCAAATCTTACGCCTCTTCGCGTTTCTTTTTTGGATCGGGCGCGTGCGGCACGCGCACCGTGTGCGTGAGGGTTGCCAGAGGTAGGCCCCACGCCGGTATCGGTGGCCTGAAGGCGCCGCCTGGTCGGGCGGCGCGGGCTTCCGGCTTCACAAGGTGCCACGGTGGTGGTAACCTTTCCGAAGCCCGGCTGGCCCGACCGGAGGAGGGCGCCCGCTTAGGGGAAATCATGAACTCGACGTCCAAACGCCTGCATATCTGCCTTGGTACGCAGTGCAACAACAATTGCATATTCTGCATGGAGAACGACCGCGCCGCGCGAGCCGCTCGCCTTGAACGCATCGATACTGCTACGGCGAAGCGCATCATGGACCAGGCCCAGGAGCGCGACGAGATTATGTTCACTGCCGGGGAGCCGACGCTGCGGGAAGACCTCCCGGAGCTACTGGCTTACGCACGAGCGTCTGGGTACGCCAAAATCGGACTCATCTCCAATGGTCGGCGATTCGCCTACGCACCCTACCTTGAGCGCCTGGTTGGCAGTGGGCTCAACCATCTGGTTATCTCTATTCATGGACCCTCCCCACGAGTGCATGACGGTCTTACCAGAACTCCCAAGAGTTTTGAACAGACCTGCGGCTGCCTCGCCAACGTGCAAGCATTGCGTCTCCGAGGAGTCGCAATCAGATTTGTTACGGCAACTGTACTGAACCGGCGCAACCTCCCGTTGCTGGCGGAACACCTCCGGTTTCTGCAAGGTTTTGCCCCAGATGAGATGGTGCTTAACGTAATCCAGCCCGTGGGCGGAGGAGAACGCCATTTCGAGCGGCTCGTGCCGCGCGCCACTGCCGTTGTCGAGGGTGTTCGAGAAGCGGTAGAAGCGCTGGACGCGATTCCTGACAACTTGAGGCTACTGGATTTACCCCGGTGCGTGACGAATAGATTGCCCTCAAACATTGTTGGGTTTGTGGAAGCGCATGAGCATTTTGAGCCTCGAGGTGAGGTGCTGGACGGTGTTGTCACTGACAAACGAGAAGAGGGCCAATCGGCCGAATCGCTGGTACTTGTCACAAAGGCCGGGATTGATGAAGTGCTCAGAGTAAAAGGTCCCGATTGTGTGCGGTGCCGTTTTGACGCACAATGCGAGGGGGTCTGGCGCCAATACGCCGAGGTTCATGGTTTCGATGAATTCGGGCCGTTGCCCCGACACGAGGAAATTGATGAGTGATATGAAAGCTACCGGTTCCAATCGTCCTCTCGTTGAGCGCGTCGACGTCAAGACCGGCTTCAAATGTAACAACCGATGTCGCTTCTGTGTCCAGGGCAACAAGCGGGACCTACATGGGAACAAGAGCACCGACGAGGTGAAAGAGACCCTCCGCACGGCGCGCAAGGACGCAGAGTCAATTGTCTTCACTGGCGGTGAGGTAACTATCCGCCCCGACTTCCTGGAACTGGTTGCCTTCGCCAGCTCCCTGGGATTCAAGGTCATCCAGATCCAGACCAATGGTCGGATGCTCGCCTACAAGGAGTTTGCCAGGCAGACGGTGGAGGCCGGCGCCAACGAGTTCTCGCCGGCTCTCCACGGCCATACGCCCGAATTGCACGACTACCTTACCGAGGCGAAGGGTGCGTTCAAGCAGACCGTACGGGCGATTAAGAACCTCAGGGAACTTGGTCAACCGGTCATCACTAATACGGTAGTCACTCGTTCCAATTATCGACATTTGCCTGAGATTGCCAGAATCCTGATGGGACTGGGGGTCAGTCAATACCAGTTCGCATTCGTCCATCCCGTCGGTACCGTGGCCGAGAATTTCTTCTCTGAGACCCCCCGCATGACGCTCATTGAGCCATTTGTAAAGCGAGGGCTGAATCTCGGCCTGAAGCGCGGCGTTGTGGCGGTAACTGAAGCCATCCCCTTTTGCTTCATGAAAGGCTTTGAACAGTGCGTGGCAGAGCAGTACATCCCTCGCACCAAGATCTACGATGCCAAATTCGTCGTCGAGGATTATACGGAGTTTCGCCTCACTGAAGGGAAGGCTCATGGCCCGCAATGCATCGAATGCACCTGGTTCCAGATTTGCGAAGGACCGTGGCGGGAGTATCCGGAGCACTACGGTTGGGACGAGTTTGTGCCGCGTACCGACCCCTGTTCCATGGAGCCCCGTTAATGGCCAGCAAGAACCTGGATGTAAAGGAGAGCGCGGTCAAGGAGAAGCGCATCTGGGTGCGCCTCACCAAACGGTGCAACAACGGTTGTCTATTCTGTCTTGACTCTGATTCACATGACGGTTCGGCCATTCCCCCCGAGACCGTGGAAGACCGCATTCGGGAGGGGCGTGACCAGGGTGGTCAACGGCTCATTCTCAGCGGCGGCGAGCCGACCATTCATCCGCTCTTCATCGATTTCTTACGCCTTGGTCGCAAGTTGGGATATACTTGGCTCCAAACTGTGACCAACGGTCGCATGTTCGCCTATCGGAAATTCGCTAATGGAGCCCTCGCCGCAGGTCTTAATGAAGCGACCTTCTCCATGCATGGGCATACCCCCGAACTACACGATTATCTAGTGGGAGTGAAGGGTGCGTATGAGCAGGCTATGGCCGGCATGCGCAACTTGCTGGGGCGTTGCGTCGTCAACGTTGACGTTGTCCTCTCTGCAGTCAATATCCCCCATCTGCGGGAGATATTGGAGTTCTACATCGACCTCGGTATTCACGAATTCGACCTGCTCCACATGATACCTTTTGGTCGAGCGTGGAACGACTATCGGGATGTTCTTTTCTACGACCCGGAAGCAATGATGCCTCATTTCGAGCGAGCCTTCTCTCTACGCCACGAAAAGGGCGTGATCATCTGGACCAATAGGCTCCCGGCTCCCTTTCTTGAGGGCAATGAAGACCTCATTCAGGACCCTCACAAACTCCACGATGAAGTGCGGGGCAGGGCGGAGATGTTTCGGGAGTGGGAAGTGGACGGAGTCGACCCCATGTGCCTCGACCCCGACCGTTGCAGCCACTGCCCGATGGAGCATTTCTGCGCTGCCTTAGAGGAGGAGATCGGGCGGGGGAGCGGGGCCTCGGGTGGAGAGCCCCATGAGGTCCGGTTCCAGACCCTTGATGAACTTTCGCAAAAGGACCTTGTGGTCGCCCTGGCACAGGGCACCGTCTACCTGCCCGCCGCCCCAGGTTTGCCGTCCATTCTGGCCGGCCTCGAACCCGAGCAATTGGCAAGAGTGAAACTCTACATGTTACGTCACGAGTACCTTTCCGAGGCGGCTGAAGGCGACCTGCCCCTGGCGCAGTTGCAGGCGGTCATGAAGCGGTACGGTCTGCCGCTGGACGGACTGCCAGTCTGTCTTGGCGGTGAGCCGGGTGATCTTCGCGATGCGCATCCTGCGGCAGTACGTGACGGCGGCGGGCAAATCGACTTCGTCAGTTTCACCGATTGGTTCGTGGCCAACCGCTATTTCGTAAAGAGCCTACGCTGCGGACGTTGCATTCACGTTGATTCTTGCAAAGGAATCCACATCAATACGGCACGAAATTGGGGCCTTGGCGTACTGCAGCCGGTCATCCAACCGACCCCCACCTCGAAAGAAGCTTGAACGGAGATTTCTAATGGCCAACCTGGGCTACATTCAACTGGTACGCATCTGCAATCAGAAATGCCGCTTCTGTTCGAACCCCGAAACCGACTATGAACTCTCAATCGAGCAGGCGCGAAGCCAAATCGATGATTTCATCAAGCGGGGGTACGACGGCATCATTTTGACCGGGGGGGAGCCGACCCTCTATCCGGACTTGGTAGACGTCGTCAGCTACGCTACTGACAAGGGCATCCATGTCCGCATGATCACTAATGGGCAGAAGACGGCGGAGCGCTCTTTCATAACTGCGCTCAACGAGGCCGGGCTCGGCCACGTACACATTTCCGTACACACCAACGACCCGAAGCTGCAGGCATTCTTGACCGGCACCGAAGATTCTCTCGCCAACATCAAACAGAGCCTGGATCTTTTCGCCGAGTTGGGCATTAACGTCGACGTCAATATCACCATGGAAGCGTTCAATTGCGGCCATCTTGATGAGGTGGTGAAGTGGTTGGTCAAATGCTGGCCAAATCTGCACCACTTTGTCTTCAACAATCTCGACCCCTCCAGTGACCGCGTTGCTGAGTATCCCGACACCGTCCCTCGCCTCGTAGATATCGAAATGCCGTTGCTCAAGGCGCTGGCATTTCTGCAGCGTTCGGGACGGACCTTTCGAGTTGAACGATTGCCTCTTTGCTACATGGTTGAGTTTGCCTGGGCCTCAACCGAGACCAGAAAGATTGTCAAGGAGGAGGAGCGCATCGTGCACTTCCTGGACGAGAAGGGAATGGTGCGTCAAACCGACTGGAATCACGGCAAGGCGGATGTCTGCAACATCTGCAATCTGAACCCTATCTGCGCGGGTCTTTTCGAGATGGACAAGTACTACTCATCCACGGAACTCTACCCTGTTTTCGTACCGGCAGAGCCGATTATCAAGCGCATCAAGGAGAGCGACTAGTTTGCCCAGTTTCGAGACCATCCTCATCCCCATTGTCTTACTCTTTGCCGGGGCTGTGGCGTGGGGAGACTTGAAGCCGATGTTACCCTACGTATTGGGACGAACCGGGTACGCCGGAGCGGCCCACGGTCGCATTTCTAATAACCTCTTGAAGATCTGGCTACTCTTCGGGGTTTTGGCTCTGCTGGTCGGATATGGGTGGGTGGCTATGGGCTGGCCGTACCCGGCCGTTGAGCGAATCGAATTCACCGAGGGGCTGCACTATGGGGCCGCCGTCGCGATTAACGCCGGGCTCTCTCTTGCCCTCGCCGTAACGCTCTGGGAATTGGGGTTGTGGGCCGCTGGCGACGCTAAGGTTTTTGCGCTGCTTGCCTTCACCCTGCCACTCTCGGTTTACAGCAACAATTACCTCTCCTACTTCCCCTCCTTTGCCCTCTTCTTCAATACCTTCGTGGCGATGTTCGTGGTGCTGCTCACTGAGTTCACGATTCAAACTGCCATCGTCGCCAAGCGAACTCGCGGGAGCTTTTTTTGGGAGAAGCTAAGGGGTGGATTGCAAAAGGTGTCGCAGAATAAGATGGTGGCCCTGAAGCTCGTGGTCTTCTTCCTGGCACTTTTCACATTCGTCCGTATCGGCCGTCACTTCGTTCGCTTTGGACTTGAGCAGTTCATGGAAATGAACAAGACCATAATCTATGTTCTTCTCTTCATGATGTTTCGTCCTCTCATGCGCCTGGCGCAAAAGCCCTGGGCCTTTGGGGGGGCACTCGCGATCATCGCCGGCTACGCCGTCTACGCCTTCTTTTTCGACCCCACAGGAGAAGCTATGTGGGAGTTCGTCAATATTGGCTGGATGGCCGGTTCAATCATCATCTTCCGCCTGGTCTACGATGCTTACTTGAAGGCCACAGACGAGGTTGAGATTCCCAACTCCGATTTGCGCAGGGGGATGATTCTTGGCGACACGACCATGAAGAAGTTCGAAGAACGCAAGCAGTTCTTCAAGGAGAAGGTAGGCACCGTGGCTCCCGATGGCCTCAGTTCCGACCAGGTCGAGGCCCTGAAGGAGTGGTTCCTGGAGAACAACGTTGACGGCACGGTCTTTGTGGCCCGCACCATCCCCTTTGCCCCTTCGCTACTTATCGGCGCGGTGATTACCGTTATCGTGCAAGGCTTAGTGGTTGTCTTTTGAGTTCTCCTCTTCACACCCATTTTCAGGACCTCCCCGGAACCGATGAAGAATGGGGAGAGGCTGGCTATGCCAGCGATGCGGACTACCCATTCAGGGTGACCGACTACTACGCCTCACTTATTCGGTCCCCGTCATCGCTTGACCCGATAGCTCGCCAGTCCGTTCCACGTCGAGAAGAGGTCGACTCTGCCGGGAGACAGGACGCGCTGGGAGAGGGGGGTAGCGAGCCTCTTCCGGGGCTCTTGCACGTCTACCCGGAGCGCGCTTTGCTGTTGGCGACGGATGAATGCGCCGTGAACTGTCGCCACTGCAATCGGCGCTGGCGTCGGTGTGGCCGACAGTGGGCCTCCGATGAGAGCGCCGTTTCCGGCTGGCTCGACTATTTACGTGAGCGCCATGAAGTCAGTGAGGTGCTGATTACCGGCGGCGACCCGCTGACTCTTCCGCCCGATGTGCTCGAATGCCTGGTGCGAAAGGTAGCGGAACTCCCCAATAGTCCGGTGATCCGTCTTGGCAGCCGGATTCCAGCAGTATGGCCGGCACGGATTACGCCTGGGCTCCTGAAGTCTTTGCGAGGGGCTGGACCACTCTACTTCCATACCCAATTCAATTGCCCGGCTGAGTGCACTCCAGAAGCGGGCGAGGCGCTGCGACTACTTGCCGATGCGGGCATCAACCTGGGTAATCAGATGGTGCTCTTGAGAGGCGTCAATGACGACGTCGCATCCATCGCGGCGGTCAATCGCTGGCTTGTGCGCCAGCGCTGTCGCCCCTACTATCTCTTCCTGCCGGAGAAGGTAGAGGGAACCACCCATTTTCAGGTAGATCCAATGCGCGCCGCGACCATGGGGCAGGATTTGCGCAAACAACTCTCCGGCATCGCCATGCCGACCGTGGTGGTAGATACACCTGACGGTGGAGGAAAGGTGCCTTTGCATCCAGCAATGCTGATTCAAAGAGGCGAACGGGTAGGAATTATGGATCTGCTCGGCCGATTTGTCTGCCTGAAATGATCGCCCGGGTTTTCCGCTTCTTACAGTAGAAGATCCCAAAGTAATTTCTGAATTGTTGAGGTGCCCCACTTGGTGAGTTCGTCGAGGCGGACATTGTGGAAGGGGTCGTCCTTGCCCTCAGCGAAGTTGGCGATCACCTTGACCAGCTCCCAGAAGCCCTCCTCTTTGAGCATAGAGAGGAAGAAGCCATCCAATTCAATGCCCAGCTCAGCCAGGAGCAAGGGGACGATGGCCGCGGGGTCGAAGGTGCCGATATCTTCGTCACCGTGGGTCTGACGCAGCCAGCGTCTGCTGGCCTGGGCCAATTCCTCAACTTTGGCGGGAGGCAGTCCTTCGCCCAGGGCGCGCTGCAGATCTCCGGGGGAGGCGATGGAGAACTTGTATTGCTCGTAGTAACGCTTCATTCCAGCAAAGAAGGCGTCACGCCCCAGCATCGCCTCGAGGGCAACCATGTAGAGACCACCCTTTGCGTAAACAATGGCGGAGTAGCCTACAAGGTCCGTAAACGCGCTGGTCGGCTGATCCACGGGCATGTCGTTGCCACCCAGGAAGCGATGTAGTTCGTACGGCAATTCGAGTTCCAGAATCCGCTGTCGGGTGGCCGCAGCCTCCCCTTGAACCTCCCGGAAGTAGAGGAGAGAGGAGTACATGGCGAGGGCTTCGTCGAGGAAGGGATGGTTGCGGGAGTGGCTTCCAACTACGGCGTTCCACCACTGGTGGGAAACTTCGTGGGCAACCACGAACTGGATGGACTCGCGCAGGAAACGGGAGTCCATCAAATCGGCCCCTTCCTCAGTGATATCTTCCCACCCATCCATGTAAAGGAAGCTGGCAATCGTGGTCAGACCGGGGAACTCTACGCCGCCCGCCCCACCAAAGAGGTCAGCTTGCACGACGTCCAATTCAGTGTAGGGGTAGGGGCCAAAGTGTTCCTCGAAGATAGCGATGGAATCAGCCGCGGTTTCCAGAATAACGCGGCGCGTGCGCTCACTTCCGGGGCGGGCGTATGAGCGAACGATAATGTCGCCGTTGCGGCCCGCTTTGCGTTGTTCAGGGACGAGGACGGTGGAGGCGATAACGGTAAGTTCCCGGACGCCTCCGGCACGGATGGTGCGCAAGCCGTTACCGTGGTCTTCGACTGACCCGGTGGCCTCCACCCGCCACGCCCGGTCCACCGAGAAATTCACCAGGTAATCAGCGACATCGAAATAGGAGAAGTCGCCCACGTCGTCGGCCGGAACTGCGTCCCATCCAGACTCGTCGTAGGCGGCGAGTACCGGGTACCACAATGAGAGTGCTGCCGTTCGCGAAGAATATGCGAAGATGCCCCAGTCACCAGGCTTACCAGACACCATGTCGAGGACGATTTCCATGAGCTCACTGGCTGGATCGCTTTCATGAACTCGAGCGCGCTTCAAGAGGCCCTTGAAGGCCAACTTCACGGAAACGGCTTCGTCCGGCCCCAGTGGTTCCGCGAGGGGCAATTCGTAGTGGTTCACCAGATCGCGTCCGACCACCTCTTCACCCTCCACCCATGCCGCATCTACCCGTAGGTGGCGCAACGACCCCGCAATGGCCTGAACGTTGGGATACTGATGAAATGTGAGGTAGGACCAGGGTGTCTTGCTATGATTCTTGACCCACACCTCGATGGTGCCGGCGTAGGTCATGAAATCCGCATCCATGGCGACGTCGATGCGGTAGAACGGGATGTCCTCCCGCAGCGCGTGGCCAGGTCTCAGGGAGGACTCGCGGACGATGCGCCGCAGCTCAGGCACAATATCCCCGAACGTTGGTTTCATTGGAGGAGGCGGCGTCCGCTGAGCTTCGGTTGCCACTATGTCCGTTGTCGTAGCCGAAGCTGACGGTGCCGTTGGGGGTTTCTCCTCGTCGCTGCCGCAGGCCGAGAGAAGCAGAGCCATGAGCAGCAGCGGCGCCAGAATCAGAGAGGCTGCTATTCGCATATGCATGGCACCGCAGCCTATGTTCCCTCGTTCAATTTGCCGTTCCACTAAAAAACCTCCGGGGGATTAGAGTAAGTCAAACTCACCCTTGCCAACGTAGCAGACGGGGCAGCGCCAGTCATCGGGAAGATCTTCGAAGCTTGTGCCCGCGGGGGCATGGCCCGCTGGGTCACCCTCCGCCGGGTCATATTCATACCCGCAACTCACACATATGTATTTGTCCATTCCGGTCCTCTAGTCCAAATTGAAGTACTTCGCCTGGGGATGGTGGAAGACCAATGCCGAGACCGAGACTTCAGGCACCATCTGGTCGCTTTCAGAGAGAGTAACGCCGATTCGAGAGGGGTCGAGTAACTTGAAGAGGGGTTGCTGGTCTGCAAGGTTGGGGCAAGCAGGATAGCCGAAACTGTACCGCGAACCACGGTACCCTTGTCGCACCATGGCCTGCTCGCCCTGCCGGTCCTCTTCGGTGATGTTCAACTCTTTGCGCATTCGCCGGTGGAGCCATTCCGCAGTGGCCTCTGCACTCTCCACCGCCAGTCCGTGCAAGTGGAGATAGTCTTTGTACTGGTTCTCCTCATGGAGACGTCGGACTTCTTCCATTATCCGTTCGCCGACGGTGACCACAAAGAGCCCGACGACATCCATCTCCCCATTTTCGGCCGGACGTACATAGTCTGCGATGCAGTGATGGGGTGAGGTAATCTTGCGGGGAAAAGTAAAGGCTCCCTGCTCGGCGCCGGCAGCGTCGAATAGACGAATTGTGCGGCCCTTGGCGAGGGCTCTGTAATAGCCGTAGACTGCCCTTGGCACCAGCAGTTTGTCGGTCCTGCAGCGCGCTTGCCAGTGACGCAGGGTCGGGCGAACGGTTTCGTCGACCAGAGTCTGATACTCCTTGGCCGTTTGCGTCCCTCGACGGTAGCGCCATTGACCGCGAAAGAGAGTCGTTTCGTTGATCAGTTCGAAGACTTCGTCCAGCGCAATACCCTCGACGACGCGAGTGCCGATGAATGGAGCCTCAGGGACCGGTACTCCATAGTCAATTACCGGCGCTGGCAGCTCGTCGCCTCCGCCCGCATCGGCATCGTAGACCGTTGGACGGTCGCTACGCCGGGGAGTCTCCAGGCTGATGGTCTTGTCGGACTCTAGTCGAGGGCGGTTGAGGGGGTCCGAGTCGGTTTCCGCCGCGCCGGCGGCCCCCTTTGCGCCATCAGTCGCTTCCTGCAGTGTGTGCAGGCCCTCAAAGGCGTCGAGGCAATAGAAGACGTCGGGCCCATAGACGTCCCGGAGGGCCCCTTCGACGAAAGAACGATTGAGCGCGGCTCCTCCCAGCAGCACCGGCAGGTCATATCCACGGCGCTTCATCTCGCCCAGATTATCTTTCATTATGACCGTGGACTTGACCAGTAGGCCGGACATGCCAAGGGCATCGGCGTCATGCTCATCACACGCTTTCAGCATCTCCTCGATCTGGACCTTCGTCCCTAGATTGACGACCTTGAAACCGTTGTTGGAGACAATAATCTCAACCAGATTCTTACCAATATCGTGGACGTCGCCCTTCACGGTGGCCAGCACGAGGGTGCCCCGCTGCGCAGCCTCACCCTTTTCCATCAGGGGTTCGAGGTGCGCTACCGCTGCTTTCATGACCTCTGCCGATTGGAGCACAAAAGGCAGTTGCATCTGACCCGACCCGAAGAGTTTCCCCACTTCCTGCATCGCCGGAATCAGGACATCATTGATGATGTCGACGGGCGAAATGCCTTCGGCCAACAGGCAATCAAGTTCACCGGGCAGGCCCTTGGACGCTCCGTCGACCACCGCGAGGTGAATCTCCTCCCGCGGTGATCTGGCAACTCGTTTGGCTTTCAGGGGGCCCTTTTGGGAGGTGTCAAAAAGCGCCATATAAGCAGCCAGGGGCTCGCCCTCGGAGCGATCATCCAGGAGCAGCCTCTTGGCGGCCTCTCGGCGAGCGTCTTCGATGCGATAGAGGGGCAAGATGCCTCGGGCGTTGACGATGGCCTGATCGAGGCCTCGCTCCACCGCCATGTGTAGGAAGACACTGTTGAGTACCTTGCGAGCCGCGGGTTTGAGGCCAAATGAGACGTTGGAAACGCCCAGAATAGTGAAGACGTCGGGGTGGCGACCCTTGAACTCCTCAATCGCATCAAGCGTTTCGACGGCAGAGCGACGGGTGGAGGGGTCGCCGCTGGCGACGGTGAAGGTCAGCATGTCAAAGATGAGGTCGCTTTCCACAAGCCCGTGCAGCTTGGTGCAGCGCTCCAAAATCCGCTCTGCAACTGCCAACTTGCGGGAGGTGGTCATGGCCATCTCTGTTTCGTCTATGACCAGCGCTATCAGAGCGGCCCCAAACCGCTTGGCGAGGCTCGCTATCTGATCGAAGCGGTCGTACCCATCTTCCAGATTGATGGAGTTTATGACGCATCGACCGCCGGCATGCTTAAGCGCTGTCTCAATCACCGCCGGGTCGGTGGAGTCGACCGTAATCGGCAGTCGATTGGTACGCACCAACGGAGGCAAGAAGGTGTCCATGTCCGCCATCTCGTCCCGTCCAACGTAGGCGACGGAAACGTCGAGCAGGTGAGCTCCGCCCTTCTCCTGCTCACGGGCCACTGCCAGCATTCCGTCTAGGTCATCGGCCAGGAGCTGCTGACGAAAGACCTTCGAACCGTTGGCGTTAGTACGCTCGCCCACGATGAGGGGTGGGGGCTCCTGGACCAGGGCCACCGACTGAAAGAGACTGGCAACCTCGCGCGGAGCTGTCGGGACTAGACGTCCCGGCGCCGGCAACCCCTGGACCCGTTTTGCCAAAGCAGAGAGATGGGCCGTGGTTGTCCCGCAGCAACCGCCGACTATGCCCACGTGGTTTTCGCGCACGAAGCCTTCCACCCAATCGGCAAATTCGTCGGGTGTTAGCGTGTAGACAATCTCGCCGTCGACATTCTCTGGGAGGCCAGCGTTGGGCATTGCCATGATGTGCGCCGGGCCGAATCGATCCAAATGCTCCACATGGCGCTTCATCTCCGAAGGTCCTGTGGCACAGTTCAACCCGAGGACGTCTATGCCCATGGACCAGAGCGTAGTAATTGCGGTTTGCATGTCGGAGCCGACGAGCATCGTACCGGTGGACTCGATGGTGACGGAGACAAAGACAGGAAGGTTGCGGCCCAGCTTGCCAAAGGCTCTCCTGGAGGCATCGATGACGGCTTTTGTTTGGAGCAAATCCTGGCACGTTTCGATGCATAACGCATCTGCCCCACCTTCCATGAGGCCAATAATCTGCGGGAGGAAGGCGGCGGAAAGCTCGTCGAAGGTGATGTGGCCCAGCGATGGCAGTCGAGTGCCGGGGCCGATGGAGCCCAGAACGTAGCGAGGGCGACCGGGCTCCTCGAAATCGTTGGCAACCTCTCTGGCCAGGGTCGCGGCGAGCCGGTTGAGTTCCTGGGTGCGCTCAGGGATTCCATACTCTGCGAGGACCACGCCGTTGGCCCCGAAGGTGTTGGTCTCAGCGACGTCGCAACCGGCCGCGAAGAAGCCCTCGTGAACCGCCCGGATAGCATCGGGGCGGGTCTCTGCGAGGATCTCGTTGCACCCCTCCAAGTCGTTGAAGTCATCGGGTGAAATATCCGCCTGCTGCAGCGTCGTACCCATCGCCCCGTCGAGGACGACAACCTGCTCGCCAGCAAGATCCAGAATGTTCGGTCGTTGGTTCATTTTGAAGAGTTCACCTCGCTCTATTCCATCGAACAATAGCTCGCGCACGACGCGCTGGCAAGTGCGATCTGATTGACTTTGTACCCCCCGTTCTGCGCTGAGTGTGTCGTTCTGAGC
>CAZFVN010000038.1:0-39210 GCA_964522395.1 uncultured Myxococcales bacterium | reverse complement strand
TTGACAACACGAGCATCCCCCTCCCAACCCTCCCCCTGTCAAAAGGGGAGGGCTATCTATGATCCTCGGGCGTGGTGGGGCGAACCACCCAGACCAAGTCAGCACGAGAGCCCCTTCCCACTGGCAGGGAAGGGGTTGGGGAAGGGAGGCCCGCGCAGGATGGGACGTACCTTTTTGCCCAACCTTGACAGCGCGCGGGCGCGAGGCTACTATCCGGTGGTACTTTCGCGGGAGTTTGCTGTGGTGCGTCTTTCCATGCTGGCTATTATACTTGCTGGTCTTCTGGGAGCACCGGTTTCGGCGCAGGAAGCTGTGCCTTCCGATACCCACGAGATGTACCCTGGAAAATCTTTCTTCGTGGTGGAGATTGACGGCTCCTTCCGGAGTCGCGCGGAGGTCTGGCAGGGAGTCCATATGGGCCTCGCTGCGGCCCCCAGTCACCTTCCCAATCACTATGGAATCTATCCGCAATTGAGTGGACCCGAAGGAGTGCGAGAGGGGGCTGATTTCCGATTCCGCCTGGCCCCGACTATTCACGTTGGCGAAATGGCCGATATTTTCACCGTCTTCGACCTCATGAACATTGCGGCCGGCGAGGGCGGATACTCTGACTTGGCTCGGACGCTACATCAGGTAGACCAGATTGATCTCCCCGGCAGCGCAGACTCGATGCTCGCCACCGCGGCAGTACGAGGTATGTGGGGAAGAGTGCGCCTACTGAATGTGGTGGCCCTGCAGGCCGGACGTATTCCGGAACACTGGGGCATGGGTCTGGTGGAAAACGACGGCCGCGCCATCGATGGTGACGGCGGTGACTTCATTGACGGCATTTCACTCCACTCCGTGGCCCTGCCTCTGGGGCTTGAGGCTTCTATTTCCTGGGATTTCCCATTGCAGGGGCGGCAGGTGGAGAGCGCCTCTGGCCCCTGGGGAGCTGGCTACGACCCAGGTGACTGGGACGACATCCAGCAATGGCGCTTCAAGGTCCAGATAGCTCCCCCGGCAGATAGTGACGGGAATTACTGGTCCGCAGGAGTATACAACCGGCTCCGCTTTCAGGACTTCAGTTCGTTGGGCTCCCAGAGCCCTTACGAGGAGTGCCAGCTTCACGACTGGGCCCCCGGCTTTGGCTGCAATGAGATGTTCTGGCGCGATGCCTTCATCTGGACCCCGGACGTCTGGTTCAGCGCGGGCCTGGCGGTCTCCCCCGGTGTGCTGCTTAAAGTGGAGATGGAGGTGGCCGGACGATACGGCACCATTTCCAACACTCGCTTCGTTCAAGAGAACTTGAAGCGCAACCTGCAAGGCATCGGCGGGGTGTTCCGCACTGGATTGGAGGCTTCCACGTGGAAAGCCGGTATCGAGGTAGGGGGAGCCAGCGGCGACGCCGACAGTCTCGCCTTTGGAATTCTCGATGCGCCGACCCTGGGCGAACCTGACTCGATTATTGGTGGACAGGCTAGCGAGTTGCAGGATACCGTCCTGAATTCATTTGTGCTCCACCCAGGCCACACCGTGGATCAGATCCTCTTTCGCCGCATAATTGGGGCCGTAACAAATGCCTGGTATGTAAAGCCGTCGGCCCACATCGAATTCTGGCAACGGGGCCCATCGGCCGTCTGGGTTGAAGCTTCGGCCCTCTATGGCGCCGCCTTTGTTGCTGGTGCCACTCCAGGCGGAGAGACGCCTCTGGGAATCGAGGGACAGCTCGGCCTTGGAGCGCGCTTTGGCGACCATGTTGAGACTCGACTGGATGGCGCTATGCTGGTGCCCCTGGCGGGGCTCAAGAACGGCAGCAGCCTCAATGACCCCCTGCCCTGGACAACTCGGCTACTTCTGAATTTCTCATTCTAAGTTGCCTGACCAACGCTTCGTAGAGGGGCGAAAGGTCTCTTCCTGACATTGCTATGACGACATCAGAAGGCCGCAGCTCCGAAGTCATGGCGTCGGCCATTTCGTCGAACTGAGCGAAGGCTTGGGCCTTCTCGGCATAGCCCTCGATTCCCCGGACAACCACGGCCGGGTCGAGGTACTCCTCCGGCTTCATATCGTCAGCCTTGCGCAGTGGATGGGTCAGGTAGACCTGATCGGCCCCCAGGAATGCCTGGGCATAATCATCTTCGAAGAGCTTGCGCCGTGAAGTATTGGAGGCGAAGTGGTAGACGGCGAATATGCGTGCCTCCGGAAAGCGGGAATTGGTTGCCATGATCGTTTCGCGCACGGCGGTGGGATGGTGGGCAAAGTCATCGATAACGGTCACACCACCCTCGTTTGCCACCGTTTGGAAACGCCGGACTACCCCTTTGAAGGTGGCCAGCCCCTCGGCGATTACCGAAGCCGGCAGACCCATTTCACGGGCGATGGCGAAGGCTGCGGTAGCATTGAGTACGTTGTGTGCTCCCCATTGTCGGATATGCAACGTGCGACTGTTGCCGCCAGATTCTGCCACCTCAAAGCGGGTACCGAGAGGTCCAGATTCAAAGTCGACGACGCGCACGTCTGCGTGAGTCGAAAATCCGTATGAAATACGTCCTGAACGACAGTGCTTCATCACCTCGTCAAGGACCGGGTAGTCGGCACAGTAGGCCAGTGAACCCTCGGGGGGCACCATGGCAACGAACCGCTCAAACGTCCTTTGCAGGGTGGGGAAGTCAGGGTAGATGTCTGCGTGGTCAAACTCCAGTGACGTCACCACGGCAAAGGTGGGGTCATAGTGGAAGAACTTCGCCTCCTTGTCGAAGAAGGCCGTGTCGTACTCATCTCCCTCAATGACGAAGTGGCGTCCCTCCCCGAGCCGATAGTTGCTCCCAAAGTTGAGGGGAATGCCACCCACCAGATAGCTGGGGTCTTCCTCGGCGTAGCCGAGAATCCAGGCGAGGAGAGATGTGGTGGAGGTTTTGCCGTGGGTCCCTGCCACCGTAACGGACGTGCGACCTTTGAGGAACTGGTCGTGAATTGTCTGCGGCATGCTCTGGAGCGGAATACCCATTTGTTGTGCCGCAACAACCTCGGGATTGTCCCGACGGGCGACATTTCCGACCACCACGAAATCGGGTCGGACGTCGAGGTTTCGAGGGTCATACCCCTTCATGATCTCAATACCTTTGTCGGCCAGGAGCGTGCTCATTGGCGGATAGGCGTTGGTATCAGAG
Source organism: uncultured Myxococcales bacterium (assembly GCA_964522395.1). Taxonomy (GTDB): domain Bacteria; phylum Myxococcota_A; class UBA9042; order CAIXZC01; family CAIXZC01; genus CALGBT01. Next base: position 36,058 of record CAZFVN010000038.1, on the reverse strand, counting down.
CCCTGAACCTCAAGTCCAAGATCTTTTAGCATGGAAGCAATTCCGGCCATGGCCGTACCACATATGCCGATAATGTGTGCGCGCACGTGCAACCCCCCTCTATCACTTAAACAAGTTTAGGAAGGGCCCGGTTTATTGCAAAAAAATGGGTGGTCAGTCGCGGTTCAGGTGAATGAGAATGTTGGCAACGGCCGCAGGGGTGACACCGGGGATACGCGCAGCCTGGCCTACTGAAGTTGGTCGCACGCTCTCCAGCTTGTCCCGAGCCTCGGTGGTGAGACCATCCAGACAGCGGTAGTCGAAGTCGACGGGAATGCTCCGTTCTTCCATTCGTTGAAGTTTCTGCGCGGTGGTTCGCTCCCTCCGGATATAGCCCTCGAACTTGACCTCGGTCTCCAGTTCTTCCACCAGAGCCATGTCGACCCCCGCCAGAAGCTCGGGTTCAACGGTGGCGAGGTCGTGGAGCGTCACTTCAGGCCGCGCCAACAGGGTGACGAGGGGCACCTTCTGTGAGAGAGGGGCTGAATTGCGACTACGCAGGAGGGCGTTTACAGCCTCAGGCTCTGCCCTCCCCTCAGCCAGCAATTCCAGGACCTCACTCTTGCGCTCTTTCCGTTCCTGGAAAACCTGCCATTGCTCCTCCCCGACGATTCCGACCCTGCGCCCAATGGGAGTGAGACGAGTCGCAACGGTCGACTCCCGCAGGAGCAGACGATACTCTGCCCTTGACGTAAACATCCGGTAGGGTTCGTCGGTCCCTAAAGTGGTCAAGTCATCGATCAGGACACCTATATATGCTTGATCGCGTCCCAGCACCAGTGGTTCCATTTCACGGAGCTGCAGACTGGCATTAATGCCTGCCACCAACCCTTGCCCTGCCGCTTCTTCGTAACCAGACGTGCCGTTAACCTGGCCCGCCAGAAAGAGCCCCCGAATCCGCCGTGTCTCAAGGGTATTCTCAAGCTGTGTGGGATGAATATAGTCGTACTCTATGGCGTAGGCAGGGACCTCTATCTCCACTTGCTCGAAGCCTGGGATCGTGCGCAGCATCTCCAACTGAACATCTCGCGGCAAACTCGTCGAGATTCCGTTGGGGTAGAAGAGGCGGCGCTCCAGGTCGACAGGTTCCACGAAGATCTGATGATGGTCCCGGCCCTCAAATCGCACCACCTTATCCTCGATGGAAGGACAGTAGCGTGGCCCCGTGCCCTGGATCTGCCCCGAGTACATGGGGGCACGACCGAGGTTAGCCCGAATCACTTCATGGGTGGCCGGAGTTGTCTGAGTTTCGTAGCAGTGAATCTGCTCCAGACAGGGACCCTCGCGCCGCCATGAGAAGAGGGGAGCCGGGTCGTCGCCGAACTGCCTCTTCAAGCCGGCAAAATCGATGGTGGAGCCAATCAGTCGGGCGGGAGTACCGGTCTTCAGGCGACCTGTCTTGAACCCCTGCTCTCGAAACCACAACGCCAGCTTTTCTGCCCCCGGGTCATCCATCCGTCCTGCTGGAATCTGCTCCTCACCGATGTGAATAATGCCGGCGAGGAAGGTGCCTGCCGTCACGACCACAGCACGACAACCGACGGTTCCTCCCTGGGCGAGTTTGACGCCACACGCTGAGTGGCCCCGTAGAAGAATCTCCGTCACCTCATCTTCGACGACTCTCAGTCCCGGCGTGTTCGCTACTACTCTGCCGATATCGGCGGAGTAGCGCCCCATATCAATCTGAGCTCGGGTGGAACGGACCGCCGGACCCTTGCTCAAATTGAGTCGGCGAAATTGGATCCCGGTACGGTCCGTCGTAAGCCCCATCTGTCCGCCCAGCGCGTCAACTTCGCGGGCGAGGTGGCCCTTAGCAAGGCCACCGATGGCCGGATTACATGAGGCCCAGGCGAGTTGGTCGCATTTGAAAGTCGCGAGGAGAGTCTGCTGCCCGGTACGGGCCAGGGCTAGGGCAGCCTCAACGCCGGCATGGCCGCCGCCGACAACAACAGCGTCTACTATTTCTGAAAGGCTCACGATGGATGGACTACTTGCAGGCTTCCTTCACCTGCTTCATTTCCTTTTCCGCCTGGTCTCCAGCCGGAGTCCCCTTGAAGGTGCGACCGGCGAACTTGTAAATCTTCAGCGCCTTGCTGCACTTGTTGGAGCGGACGTAGCAAAGACCGATGCGAAGCACGGCATTCTGGTATTTGTCGCCAGTCTGATACTGGTCGTAGACCGTTTTGTAAGCGTTTATCGCTTCGGTGAAGCGACCTTCATTGAAGAGACTCTCTCCGACCATGAATTGAGCATCGTCGGTGCGATCATGCTGAGGGAATTTCTGGACAAGGTGCTTGAAGATGGCCCGTGCCTTGCGCATCAACGCCTGGTCGTATGACTGCATCCCCAGAGCAAACAACTCTTCAACATCCGCGGGCAGGGACTTGGGAAGTGCTTCCGCATCAACTCCGAAGCGGTCCTCGACCAATCCCTTGAGGCCGGAGAGATGCTGGCCGATCTTCCCCAGCTTGAACTGGATCTCCTCCTGTCGACCCTGGAGCATCCCGAGAGTCATCTGCAGTTCGCTATAATCTGCAGAGAGGTCAGCGAGCTTCGTACGGATTTCATCGTCCGTCTTGTCTGTGAGTCCCTTCAGATGGTCTAAGCGGGTCTCCATGGTGGCAACCTTCTCATCGGCCGCCACGGCCCTGTCCTCAAGGTCATGGACCTGGTCTTTGAGCGCTCGATAGCGACCCATGGTAACGCATGAAGTGAGGAGCATGAGGGCGGCACAGAGCAGCACCAACTGCTTGGAGAAGAGTCTTCTGGAACTGACAATAGGTGAGAGAATTGACATACTAAAGACCACCCGAAGGGGGGAAGGTGCCCCCTTTCAACTACTGGTTGATCTGGAACTCGGAACGACGGTTACGCCACCAGCAGCTCTCGGAGGAGTCGCTGCATACCGGACGTTCTTCGCCGTAGGAGATGGTGGTCATCTTGTCTTTAGCCACGCCCTTGTTCCTGAGGTACTTCTTGGCGGAGTTGGCACGCCGCTGACCGAGGGCCAGGTTGTACTCTTCGGTGCCACGCTCGTCGCAGTGACCCTGAATGGTGAAGGGCACGCCAATGGTGTTGGCGCATTCGGCGTCGGCAACGAGGATCTTCCGACCTTCGGAGGTCAGGTAAGATTCGTTGAAGTCAAAGTAGACGCTCTGGAACTCACAGGCCCAGATGCAGATACCATCGGTGCACTTCTTGCCCGGTCCACAGGAGCCTGGCTCGCAGCCAGCCTTCTTCTTGGCAACACACTTTTCGCCGATGCATTCTTTGCCTTCGCCGCAATCGCCATCGCCACGGCATTCCCCACCGCAACGGCCGGTCTCAGCACCAGCGCTCTTCCAGCACTTGCCACCAGGACAGTCGAGGTCGTTGTGGCAACAGCCGGGCTCTTTCACGCAGGTGAAATTCGCCGAGCAGATCTTGCACTTGTCGCCGGTTTTGGCAACGCAGTGATCGTTGGTGCCACATTCGCGACAGAGCTTGTCGACGCAGACTTCGCCCTTCTCGACGCAATGCTCATCATTCTCGCAGTTCGGGTACTTAGGACCACAGCCCATGGCGAGCAAACCAAGAGAAGCAGCCAGGGTTGCGACAATCCAAAACATCCGCTTATTCATTGCAAATCCTCCTTCCAAGCCGACGGCCTTCATGCCGTCCAGCATTACCTTGCAAAAAGTCATTGAGGCAGACTTTGTCAGTACCACTCGTTGAACGGCCCGACACTAAGCCATGCCCCATGCGATGTCAACGAAAAACTTAAACAACCCGCGCCCCCGCGAGGGAGTGGACAGCAGCCCGATTCATATGCTACGAAAAGGGCCGCCAAAGCGGCATTGTGACACACACCGGAGGTATGGTTATGCTGCGCTCTATTAGCTCACAGACTTTGCTCTGGTGCTTGCTCCTGCTCGCATTTGTCATGAATTCAGGGTGCAGCAAGGAACAACCCCCTGGGGCAGAAGAGGTACTCGCTCGCACCCGCGGACAATTAGCCCGGGCAGATTTTGGATCGGAATTTGAGAAGAACCTGGCGATACTTGCCACTCTCCCTGAACAGACGGACGACAAGAGTGTTGTTTTCGGGGCGCGACTGACCCGCGCAAGAGCACTCCTGGACCTCGCCTTGGCTGCCCAATTGACGGGCAGTGAAGAGCGCACCGAGCAACTCAAGATAGCCCTCGGGCTGCAATTAGACGGGGAATTGACCCATCCCCGAAACTACCAGATTGTTGCCCAGACCTTGTTGGAGGAGTTCCGCCTCATTGCTCGAGAGACCGCGGGCTCGCCTGAAGTGAGTGCGCAGGCCGAAGCGCTGGCGCTCTATTGTATGGGATTGCAGGGAATCCTCTTTCGAGCCAAGGCAGACTACTTCAAGGGTCGCGATGCTGTGGCAGCAATCCCGGAGCTAGCCTATCTTGACCGGTTGGCCGCGGCGCGCGATCTAATCGTTGAAACTCTCGACCGTACTGATGGCCCCGATGCCAATTGGCAAAACGTAGTGCTCACTGTCGTGGGCCGAGTCTGCCCGCGGGCCGCGGCCCAGTACATAATGCGCGTCTGCACGGCGACAGACCTCTCCGTTAGCTCCGAGGAGTATTGCTACCCTGACTTCAGGAAGATCCCAGCAGGACGCCAGGCCCAGGGCCGCGGCTTTCTCGCCCACACCTGCTTCCCCAGTGAAAAGGAAGACGGGGCGTTGTTGGGATTGGCGGCCATCAAGGCCTACTACGACCCCGCCTTCGAGAGTCTCCTGGCAGACGATTCGGCGTTGCGCCCCACCCTGAGGCAAGCAGTGCAGAAGATGGCCAACCGCCGGGAAGAGGCGTACGCAGCTCTGTCGGTTTTCCTGGATTGATACGGTGAGAAGTGGCACCTCCCTGGCGGTCGGTGCAATTGGATAATTCCTACAAGAGTTCGCCCCCAAAGACCAGATAGCCCTTGCTCATTTCGATAACCAGATTGCCCAGGGAGAGCGATGTTCCTGGCGGGATGCCCGGAACAATTCCCGAAAGGTCAATCTCGGGTATTGGGAAGCTGCCTAGCGACAGGTTACTTACCTGCTCAACGATCATGGGCACCAACACCCCTTCAACCAACTGCTCGATATCGAACATGCCGCCCAAGGCACCGAGGTTGCCGTCAATAGAGACAATCTGCGTGCCGATATCCGTGACTCCATTTATCTGCAACCCGATTTCATTGCCATCACCAAAGATCACTGCATCCAGTGCGGCGCTGACATAGAGCGAGATGGTTACGGGGGCCCCCATCACCTTGAAGGAGGGGATAAGCAGCAAATCGCCCAACTGCAACTCGATCATGCCCTTGGCAGTACAGTCATCGAGAATCGGCGGCAGGAAGAAGTCAGTGGCCACCGAGAGGTCCGTAATACCGAACTGATCGATGGAGATGTCCCCGAGCACACTCTCGTCGAGACTCAATTTGAGGCCGCCACCCCACCACATTGCGTAGAGCAGCTCGTTGACCATATCGAGGGCCGCGGCGAACATGAACTTCTCGGCGGAATCGAACGTCGGCCAGCCGAACGCGCCGCTGCCGCAACCTGCCCGCAAGAGACTTCCGAGCACTTCCCGGTCCACCTCTTTGGGGGCCCAGAAACCTGCGCCAAGTCCCAACTCACCACCATTCTCGGTGAACAACGCCGAGGAGAAGCGGGTCTTGAAGGAGATTTCAACAGCCTTGTCGGCGCCTGGTAGCTGCGGCAATGGGATGGGTAGAGTGATCTCGAATTGGTTCAGAAGGTCACCCAACATCTTGGTGACCTGGTCTTCAACCAGAGGCTCGACGAGGTCGAGGACCGCCGGAATAATGAAATCGAGGATGGGGTCGATAAGGTTGTTGGAAAGAAAATCGTTAATGGTTTGCATGAAGCCGAGTTGACCCAGATTGATGGTGCCCAGGTCAATGACCCCCTGACCATTAATGTTGATGGGGCCCAGGATAATTGCCGTGTCATCCTTGAGGAATTCGATGTGAAAACCGGCCGGGACGATGTTGAATTCGGCCACCTTGATGTTCAGTTCTTCGCCAACGTTCTTGTGAATATCAAGGCTGGCCTCAACGAGCAATGTCTCAAGTCCAAAGGAGGACTGAAGAGCGAGCCCCGGCGCAATTCCTACAGCCAGAACCTCAGTGCCACCAAATTTGGACTGCACCTCCAGGTTGAAAGCCAACTCAATGAAGAGCTGGAAGTATATACCGGGATCCTCGGCCGGACCATCGAAGCTGATGAGTAGATCGATGCCTCCATCACGAGTGTTGATGGAAACGAAAGGATCTGCAAAAGAGACCTCCTCGATGTAAATCGCCAAATTCAGACCACCGACCAGGTCAATCTCGAAACCAAGCTGGTTAAGCAGGGGAATGTTGACTAAGTCGGGGAATTCCTGATCCAGAACAGGAACGTCGGGCGGAACGATAGCCGCCAGGTCGAGGGAATCGAGGAGAATCTCCACCAGAGTAGCCACATCGTCAATCTTCGTCTGGTTGTGGTCTCCGTCATCAAGGAAATTCTGACCGAGGAAGAGAATCAGCGACTGCTCCAGGAGCACGTCGTCAACGTTCTCGGTACTGAAATCAACGTAGTCAGTTGAGTAGTAGAAGGACTGGACAATCTTCTCGTCGTTGGCAAAGCCATCCACCGCGGTAACCGTGAGGATGTTCATACCGTGATCCGCCTCCACCACATGGAAGAAATTGCCATCGGCATCCACGGGAACACTGGTGTCATTGATTTCGAGGTCAATTTCGTCGCTAAAGAGGTCCGCTACGTGTCCCTCGACATCAACCATGACATCGTCGGTCAGAGTGGCGGCACGCTCCGGTTTGAAGAGCACAATTTCCGGTCCATTCTCATCACAAACCAGAGTCAATTCGCCGGTAATGGCGGGGAATCCCACCAGGAATCCCTTGAAGGTGAACATGCCCTCTTCCACAAACTCATATTTCTCACCCGCGATCTTGATACCCTCGGGGGCCGTGATTTCGACATCAACTTCGCCCTCAATGGGGTTGCCCTCCGCGTCTCCGGCCTGGGCAAGAATGGTTACCTTGTCTCCAATCTTGTAAGCATTCTTCTTCGGCTTCGGAGTCAAAACAAGGGAAGCAATGGGACCGGGGATAACTACTAGATGGTCAGATATCTGCTCAAGTTCACCAAGTTCATCCACCGCGGAACAGGTGACATCATATTCACCGGCCTTGCGGGGAATGATGGTGGTACCTTCGGCATCGATACCATCTTGCGGATCAGCTTTCGCCGCGAGGTCAAGAACATTGCCATACTCATCTTCGACAGTGCAAAAAACGGTAACCTCGGTGCCAGCCTCAACCTCTTCTTCCTTGATGGTTGCACGGACCACAGCGGGATCACCGGCAATCACTTTGAGCGGCTCGGGTGTGGTGTCGATTATCGGCAGGTCTACTGCGTGGCAAGCGACTTCATAGTCCCCGACCATGTCTGCGTGGAGGGTGTGACCAGTCACAGTTATGCCGCCTTCTGGGACGACCACCAACTCCGTGGGCCAATCCACTTCAACGTCTTTGTCGGTCAAAACAGTGCAGGTAGCCCCAACTTCCTTGCCACCAATAACTTCATTGGCATCGAGAGTGGTTTCAACCTGGGCGATGTTCTTCTTGGTGACGATTACCGTTTCGGGAGTTTCGTCGGGGGCAGTTCCATCGGGCAACATGCACGTCACAACATATGCTTCGGCATAGCTCGGCGTTACTTTGGGAGGGTCCACGACCACGCCCTTCCCGGGCACCACAGTAAACGCAGTGTCCGTTTTTACTTCTCGGCCATCAAGGTCGGTGACCAGACAGGAAACTTTGAAGGTCGCTCCGGCATTGAGGAAATTGGTGTCAACTACCGTGTCGACGACTATGTTGTCCAGGTCGATTGTGGCCCCGGCATCGCCGCAGCCGCTCAGGGCCAGCAACGCCCCCAGAACAAAGGTCAATATCGAGATTCGTCGCACCATTCGAGTTTCCCCCTAACGCATGTCCGCAGACGATAGTACTCATGCTTGGCGCGCGAAACAAGGAAGTGTTGACACAGGGATCGTTGGATGTGTAGGGTCATTGGGAATTCAGGAGGGCACCATGCCTACAACTGCACCTCTCAACGTCCTGCGGATCCACCGCACAGAATCCATGCTTACACTCATCGGCGTGCCCGACGTACCAGGGTCAGGAGCGGAGCTATTCCGGGCCCTCGCGGCGCGCTCGATTCCGATTACGGGCATCATTCAAAACGCACCAGATGCCGGCTCCGCCAGCATTACTTTCACGGTCCCCAAGACGCACCTTGAGGGAGCCTTGGAAGAGACTCGCAATATGGTCGAGAAACTTGGGGCCATTGGCGTCATGAACGATGAACACATTGCGCGCTTCTCGGTTATCGGGGAAGAGGTTCTGGAAAACACCGTGGGATTGGCAGGAGAGTTCTTCTCTGTATTGGCAGACGAAAGGATCAATATCCTGGCGATCAACTCAACGGCTGATGCGCTGTCATGCATCATCGAAGATGCCAACCTCGATCGCGCCGCCAGCTTGCTCTGTCAACGATTCGGGCTATCCGTCGAGAAGATCGGGTGAAGCGCCGGCTGCTGGCAGAAATCGCCGCAGCTATTCTGGTGGCCGCACTGCTGGTCACTCTGGCGTGGTGGTGGAATCGCCCCGCCCATCCCAACATCGAAGAGTTTCAGTGCCCGGCTCCCGTAGAAATCGTCTCACGAAACGGCAGCGCACTCTGGTGTGGGGATGACGAACTACCCGCCCTGCTTGAGCGGCTCGAACTCGCCAATTGCGAGGCCGCAATTCGCACTGCAACGGCGTCAGGACCACCGCTTCGACTGGTCCTCTCCCTGGGTTGCGAGATAGAACTGAAGTTGACCAGCCTCTCCCCTACAGTCCTCACCGCCCTTGGCTTACCGCTGGACCTCAACACAGCTACGGCCAAAGACCTCACCTTTCTGGACGGTATTGGACCGAAGCTGGCGAAGGCCATCATCGATGACCGAGAAGCAAACGGTGCCTTCTGTTCCGTTGAGGAAATGGCTCGGGTAAAGGGTATCGGACCGGTGAGGATTGATGGTTTGAAAGCAAGTGGAGTTGTGGCTAGCTGCGCACCCTAGTTGACGCAGGCATTGTCGACGCAGGTGAGGCCGTCGCAACATTCGTCGTCGCTCACGCAGCTAGAGAGGCAGGCAGCCTGTGCCCCATCACAAACATATGGGCAACAGCTCACTGAATCCGGTTCCTCGCAGACTCCGACGCCGTCACACTCATTTGCCGGGTAGAACGTGGTGCCGCCGCACGACGCTTCGTCACACATAGTCCCTTCCGCATAGAAGGCACATTGGCCCGCGCCGTCACATGTACCGTCGTACGCGCAGGTTATTTGCGCCTGCGACGAACAAGATTCCTTGATATCGAGGCCCGCAGCAACGAACTTACAGGCCCCGCTGCCGTTGCAAACCTGGCACAGCGGACATTCTTCTTCGGGATCGGTGTCGCCCCAAAATGGAACACACTGGCCCTTGGTGCCGGAGACCGCACACCCTTCACATTCGCCGTCGCAAGCACTGTCGCAGCAGACGAGATCAACGCAGAATCCTGATGCGCAATCCTCGTTCTGGCCGCAACTGCCTCCCTCAGGCGTTAGGTCAATGCAGTTATTGTCGAGACATTCGGAGCCTTCACCGCAAGCGCAATCGCCTTCACACGTGCCACAATTCTCGCCACCATTGCACTCATTGTCGCCACAGAAAGGACACTCGGGATTTGCCTCCCCGGGGGTACCAAGATCTGCATCTGCATACGGGGTGACGGCATCGCACCAGTTTTCAGCCAAATCATTGTCAGTCGCGTTGATCTTGGCAGGAGAGAGGCTAAGCGAGACTCCCTTGGCATCGGGAAAAGTGACCCCATCGTCATAGGCCACCACGTCCACTTCGGTTTCACCGCTCTTGAGGATGATTTCATCGTCCTGGTTGGCTAGATTGAAATTGCCATAGTCGTACCCGATGGTCATGCCCCCGTTGGTCTCGGTATCACCGTTAACGCCCAGGACGAAATACTCGCCAGCGGGAATCACGACTCCACCTTGCAAGTAGATGCGATGTTTGTCTGTGCCAGTGTCTGTGAGTGTCCATGCGTTGATGTCAATCTCAGCTTCCGTAGCATTGTAGACTTCGAACCACTCGCCCTTGGCATCAAGCACTACCTCGGGATCCTTCTGGATCTCGGTAATGACAAGGTCTCCAGGATTGGCTGCGATGGGCTCAAGCAAGCAAAGATCGTCGCAACCATCCCCTGCTTCGAGGTTACCATCGTCACACTCCTCATCGTTCTCGAACTGAAGCTTGCCATCACCACACTCCGGAGGACACTCTCCACAGTCTTCGGGGCAACTGGCACAATCTTCGTTGGCGAGGTCGGTACACGCCTCGTCGCCACATTCAGGCGTGGGGCAATCCTCAAGCCCCCAGCACTCGGGCTCTTCACAATCCATCAGGTCATCTTCGTCTTCGTCGATGCCATCACCGCACTGCCATTCACAGGTAATGGCGCCAATGCCGGTGCAAGAACTTTCAACGCAGAAATCGCCGTCAGTGCATTCGTTGGCATCGTCACATTCGAGACCATCTTCACCAACCACGAGACCGCATTCGCCGGTCTCTCCGTCGCAGACATTGCTCTGACAGGGCTCAAAGCCGGTCTCCTCGCACATCACGACAGTCATCGGGTCAATGCCGCAGGTACCGTTGGCTTTGCATTCGTGGTTTCCGGTGCATGGGTTAGTGTCATCGAGGTAGGCACACTCTTCGTCTTCGGAGCAGTCGCAAGTCTTCTCGCCACTGCAGATACCGTCAGTGCAGGAGTCGTTTTCGGTGCAAAACTCACCATCATCGCAACTTGCGGTATTGTTGGTGAAGAGACAACCATCCTCGGTGCACTCACCATCGGTGCAGGGATCGCCGTCATCGCAGGGGTCCTGACACTCACCGTTCAGGCAGGTACCCGCCCCCATGCAGGCGAGGTAGAAATCGCCGCAGGGCGCACCGTTTGCCGCCGTTACCGCGACGCAAATACTCCCCTCCGAGTCCGCCTGGCATTCCCCCTGTTGACACTCGCCAAAGCCCTCTCCATCGCAGGGCGAACCGGCCACGGCGAATTGCACCACGCACTGGCCCTGCAGGCAATAGACCCCCTGGCAAGCAGCCAATCCAGGATCATCGCAATCGGAATCGACGTTGCAGGCCCAAATCGCTGCGTCCGTCGGCGGAGAGACTCCATCCGCGGCGTTGGGATCTGGGGTACCTTTTTCCGCCACTTTCGAGTCCGAAGACTGGGAGCAGGCCGTAGTGAGCAGTGCCGCAATGAGCAACGAGATGATTCTCTTCATTCGAATTCCTCCGTATCACACCGTGCGGTTGTCCGCTTGGGGGCTGAGCCAAAGGTTATATATGCGAACGTTGGAGTCAACTAGTTTTGGGGCGGGGCTTCGGAATCAACCTTCTCCGGTTTGACAGGATGGGGCCCCTCGGTGAGGCGGCTCTCGAATCCATGTCCGGGATCTTCAGCATCCTTTTCGGGGGAGAGGAAACTGAGTTTCTCGCCCTCGAGGCGGGCCATGAAGACCGTTGCCGTGCCATCCCCGGTTACATTGGTTGCGGAACGGAACATGTCCAGGAGCCGGTCGAGTCCCAAAATCAGGGCGAGACCTTCCGTGGGCACACCAATCTGGGTGAGAACCATGGCCAGAGTAACCATCCCTGCCCCGGGTACGCCCGCCGCCCCAACCGATGCGAGGGTCGCCGAAACGACGATCGTAACCTGCTCCGACAGGCCGAGGTCCATGCCGTATATCTGGGCAATGAAGAGCGCTGCCACCCCCTGGTAGAGCGCCGTGCCGTCCATGTTGACCGTCGCTCCCAGGGGCAACACGAAGCTGCTCACCTCCGGGCTCACCGCCATGCTCTCTTCACAACACTCCTTGGTCACCGGTAGCGTTGCCGAAGAGCTTGAAGTGGAGAAGGCAAGCAATTGAGCGGGACGAATGGCCCGCAGATAACCGGTGAATGGTAACCTGGCACCAAATTTCACCACTAGACCGTAGGTCAAGCAGAGATGGGTGGCCAAGCCGGCCAGCACCACAGCACCGTACGCAGCCAACGCCACCAACACAGAGGTGCCCGTCGTCCCCACCACTTTGAAAAGCAGGGCGGCGACGCCATATGGCGCCAGCTTCATCACCACGTGGACCAGCATCACCATGGCATCGTTTAGCCGGTCAAAGAGATCCACTACGAGTTGCGACCGTCTACCGGGCATTAGCGTCAGGGCAATTCCGAGCATCACTGCAAAAAAGATGATCTGCAGCATCTCGCCCTTGGCCAGCGCCTCCAGGGGATTTTCCGGCACGATGCTGATAATCTGATCTACCGCCGATGGGGCCTCGGCAGCATCTTTGACCGTATCGGTGGCCTCGCCGGCATAGGAAGCGAGAAGGACCGTGCGGTCCTTTTCACTCATCATGTGGCCCGGCTTCACGATGTTTGCCAGACCTAACCCGATGACAAGAGCCATCACCGTCGTGAGGGTGAAGAATAGAATCGTGCGTCCCCCCAGTCGGCCTAACTTCCGGAAATCTCCAAGTGATGCGACGCCCACCACGAGGGAGCAGAATACGAGGGGCACTACAACCATCTTGATGAGAGCCAGGAAGAGCCGGCCGATCCACTCAACCCAGTTGACCATGTTCTTGCCCAGGGGCGAAAAGCGCCGGATCTCAGGGAAGGACTCCAAGACCCAGCCTCGGACTTTCTGTCCCGCCCGCGCTTTACGAGCAGCGACCTCGCCTGCTTCCTGCAACTTGAGAAGGTTGCGGGCCTTTAATTTCCACTCTATTTGCAGCCAGACTTCGTCACCTTCCTGGGTCTCGATGACCCGAGCCTCCTCCATTCCCTGGGCAAGAGCTACCACTTCCTCTCCGCCGGGCGTGGTAACCACCTTGGCATCGGCACTACGCTGAACTCCCGTCGCCGGCAAGAGAAACGATGCCGGGCCCAAAAAGATGCCTAGAATGATGCCGACGCCCATTCCGATGAGGATCTTGGTGTAGAGCTGCATACGGCCTCCAAAGCGGGTTCATCGATACTTCTCAGGTCGGTCTATTGTGACCCGCCATTTGGCCGCGGGTCAACCACATTTCCGTCGTTGCAACAGTTCCACCGAGCGGCTATGCTCACTGCGCCTTAGAAATCCCATGGAGGAAGAGCCATGAAAACGATTATCGAGCCCTTCAAAATCAAGATGGTAGAAGCGCTCCAGATGACCACCCGTGAAGAACGCGAGCAGATCATTAAAGAGAAGGACTACAATCCCTTCCTGATTCGCTCTAAGCATGTGCTCATCGACCTGCTTACCGATAGCGGCACATCAAGCATGAGTGACCGGCAATGGGCCGCCCTGATCAGTGGCGACGAGGCCTACGCAGGAAGCCGCTCCTATTTCAAATTCGAAGAGAAGATCCAGCAGATTACGGGCTACAAGCACGTCATCCCCACCCATCAAGGGCGAGCTGCAGAGCGCATTCTCTTTTCAGTGGCCACGAAGGCCGGTGACGTCATCCCTAACAACACGCACTTCGACACAACTCGCGCCAACATCGAGTTCACCCAGGCCTCGGCCGTTGACCTGATGAGTGCAGAGTGCACCGACCCCGAAACTGAAGCCCCATTCAAGGGTAATCTCGACCTTGGAAAGCTGGAGGCTCTGCTCTGCGAGATTGACAACGAGAAGATCCCGCTGGGAATGACCACCGTGACGAATAACGCCTCTGGCGGACAACCAGTATCGATGGCCAACATCAAGGCAACGTCGGAGTTGCTTCGGAGCCGCAACATCCCCTTCATCATCGATGCTTGCCGCTTCGCGGAAAACGCCTACTTCATAAAGACGCGGGAGGCGGGCTACGAGGATATGTCACTCCTTGAGATCGCTCAGGAGATGTTCTCTTACGCCGACGGATGCACCATGAGTGCAAAGAAGGATGCCTTCGCCAACATTGGGGGCTTTCTGGCCATCAATAACGACGATTGGGCTGACCGGGCCCGCACTCTCCTGGTGCTCACCGAGGGATTCCCAACCTACGGTGGGCTGGCCGGACGCGATCTGGCAGCCATCACCCAGGGCCTCGATGAAGTCCTGGATCTAGACTACATGCAGTACCGCATCCGCTCTACTCAATATCTGGGTGAGAACCTGCAGAAGGTCGGTGTGCCAATCTATCGGCCCACGGGCGGACATGCCATCTACATCAACGCCAGCAAGTTCCTGCCCCACATTCCGCCGCAGAACTTCCCGGGCCAGGCGCTGGTTGTGGAAATGTACATTGAGGCGGGCATCAGGGCCGTGGAGATTGGCAGCGTTATGTTTGGCAAGACCGACCCGGAAACCGGGGCCATGATTCCGGCCAAGAACGAGCTCGTGCGCATGGCTATTCCCCGCCGGGTCTACACTCAGAGCCACGTGGACTACGTCATTGAGGCGATGGCTGATCTGGCCGCTCGCAAAGAGGCCATTCGAGGACTTGAGTTCAAATGGGAGGCCCCGGTCCTTCGCCATTTCACCTCCACCTTCAAGCGAGTTTAGGGCATGGCTGCGGACCCAGGCAAGCCGCGCAGCAGGTTTCCATTTCTCTTCTGGCTTGTAGTCGTCTTCGAGTTCTTTGAGCGAGGCTCTTACTACGGCGTAATGTCCATTTTCTCGGTCTACCTCACCGACCACCTTGGCTTCGCAAAAGGCGACGTGGGGCTCATCAAGGGGACCATCCAGCCGCTGCTCTACTTCCTGCCTATCTTCACCGGGGCCCTGGCCGACCGATTCGGTTACCGCCGTACCCTGCTGGTGGCCTTTGCGCTACTGGGCTGCGGCTATCTCCTCACCAGTCAGGCGACGGACTACGCCGCGGTATTCCTCTCTCTGGTCGTGATGGCCATTGGTGCCGGCACTTTCAAACCGGTGATATCGGGCACCATCGCCCGCACTACCGACGAAACCAATTCCACCCTCGGCTTCGGGATTTTCTACTGGTCCATCAACCTCGGTGCGTTTCTTTTTCCGCTGATACTGGTGCCCTACCTGAAGAACAATATCGGCTGGGATTGGGTGATTATCTCGGCTGCGATTGGCACCGGCATCCTGCTGATTCCCACCGCGCTCTTCTTCAAGGAACCGCCCCGCAAAGAGGTCGACAACAGTGCCCCCAAGAAGGACCTGCTGCGAACTCTGACCGACGCCCTGGAGATCTTCTACAGCCCCTTCGTTCTGCTCTTCAAGCGAGCCCCCGACCCGCGCTACCGGGACCATTGGCGCTTTCTGTTGATGATCTTTCTATACTCCGGCTTCTGGGTCCTCTATTTCCAGATGTTCGATTCGGTTCTCTGGTATGTCCGTGACTACGTTGATGCCAGCAGTCTGAACAATGCGGTGAACGGGATGCTCGCTTCTGTGGGCATCGGCTACAAGTGGTTCTTCGACATCGAACATGTGACCGTCATCAACGCCGGCACGATCATCGTGTTGCAGCTCTTCATTTCGAACATCGTCAAGGACCGGGCCGCGATGCCCACGATGATTGCCGGCATCATCATGGGGACGGCTGGCATGGCGATCCTGGCCATCTCCACCAACATCTGGGTTTTCATCATCGGCACCGTCATCTTCTCCATTGGGGAGATGACCGCGCACCCCAAGTTCATCAGTTACGTGGGACAAACAGCGCCGCAGGACAAGGTGGCCATGTACATGGGCTATCTCTTCCTCTACGGAGTCATCGGGTCGAGTATTGGTGGGGTCCTTGGAGCCAACCTCTATGTGCTCTTCGTGGATGAACTCCACCAACCAGCAACGCTCTGGCTGATCTTCTCGGGTATTGGGGTGGCGACGATTGTTGGGTTGTTGCTGTATAATCGGGCTTATGGGTCGCGGAAGGCTCAAGTGTCATCCTGAGCGGAGCGCAGCGGAGTCGAAGTATTTCTGGGTGGTTCAGCAATGACGTTTTGCCGCCCTGCGCCACCCCTCGGCCCGTCCCGGGCCTGCTCCCCTGCGAGGGGAGCGACACATTTCGCACCACCCGAACCCATCCAGCACGATCCCACCCACAACGTCCCGCGCTAGAGACCGCGCCAGCATGGCTGTCACAGCAGCAATGTGTCCCCCTTGTCATTAGAAGCGGAGCGGCACGCCAGCAGTTCATCGGCGACGCTCTAATCTGTCTCACCCGGGCTACCGCGCCGGGCCTACTGTGCTGATTCGGCGGCGCGCCAGGCAGTTGACGCCCCTCGGTCCTCGCTCCCCGTTCGACTCGGCTCACGCCTCGCTCAGGGCAGGCGCTGCGAGCCGAGAGGCTTTGGCGGTGTGTGATGTTCCCCTGCGGACGCCTTCGAGGCGGCATTGCTGAACCATGTCTAGAACACCACGTCACCGGTCGTCTCGGAACCCACCACCCTCACCCAACTACCCTGCGCGCACCACCGCTCACATCCATGCTTGCCACGGTCTTTCCCGATTACAAGCCCGAGGGAACTCGAGGGCGCGGGCACTGGCCCAGCCAGTGCGGTAGGCCCCTGCGCAAGCTGGGGTGACAACACCACGTCGCAACGTCATCTAAGGCAACTGCCTCGCTTCGTTCCTTTGTTGAGGCCTGAGGCCTGAAGCCGCCTTTGCCTCAGTAAGTCACCAAACTACGCACCGGGGCACCACCCAGCTTCTTAATCCCCTCCAGGAATCCGAGTTCAACGACGAAAGCCTGCTCCAGGAGGTCGGCACCGAGGGAGGTGACGAGGGTGGCGGCAGCTTCCATGGTGCCGCCGGTGGCCAGGAGGTCGTCAACCAGGACGACTCGATCTCCGGTGGCCAGGGCATCTTCGTGGATTTCGATGGTATCGGTACCATATTCGAGGTCGTAGGTCTGGCGGCGTACTTTACCGGGCAGCTTGCCAGGTTTACGAATCAAGACGCAGCCACAGCCGAGCCGAACAGCCATGGCGCTGGCGAAGATGAAACCGCGGGACTCGATGCCCGCCACGAATTTGGGTGGATTGTCCAGGTGGGGCTCACAGAGCGCTTCGATGGTGGCGCGCAAACCTTCCGGATCTTCCAGCAGTGGAGTGATATCACGAAATAGAATACCCGGCTTTGGGAAGTCGGGAATGTCTCTGATTTTAGCCTTGATTATGTCCATCTTCTCCTCCCTTTAGAGCGTCTCCCAATGAGACATGTCAACCCGGCCATTGCATGAAAGGTCCCAGGTCAGTGCCGATATGGTCATGTAGCCTCGCTTCATCCAGTAACAATCAGACCCTTCGTCACCTTGCAGGGAAAGGTCCCGCCCTCCGATCCAACCATGCTTGATGCCTCCGGGGTCCTCCCAGATTGCCGTCTGATTGGCGAAGACCCGACTCCCGAGACTGCAGACCTTGGTTCCCTTGGGTTCACCGAACATCTCCACCGATGGGATATTGACGTTAAGCATCGTCTCCGGCTCCAGCCCCTTGGCCTGAGCAGTCTCCAGAACCTTGTCGATGTGCGGCAGGCATTGCCGAAAATCCACCGGCTTGGTCACGGCCAGGGAAAACGCAATGCTGGGAATGCCTTGCAAAAGCCCCTCTCGTGCACCGGCAACAGTACCGGAATAAATGGTATCGTAGCCCAGATTGGGGCCGAGATTGACGCCACTGAGCACGAAATCAGGCTTCTCCTCCAGCAACTCGTGAACTGCAAAGAAGACACAGTCCGTAGGAGTTGCTTCCAGTCCGTAGGCATCTTCGCCGTAGCGCTCGAAGATTCGAAAGGCCTTGTTGATGGTAATGGACTGGCTCACCGCACTCTTCTGGGTGCGGGGCGCAGCCACAACCACGCGGTCAAATCGGCGCCGTGCCGCTTCAATGAGCACCTGAATACCGGGCGCTTTGATGCCATCATCATTTGTGACTAATGCGAGCATGCTCCTCCTCCACAGGTGAGGCGCAACTTATACCACCGATTGTGAATCGGGGGAAGGGTCCTCAATGTCGCCGGCCGGGGCCGCATGTTCGGCATCGCGAATAACCTCGCGGCTGAACTCACCGAGGAAGAAGTAAGCAACGATTAAGCGAAAGAGGACGAAGCTGAAGATGGAGGTAGTTGAGTAGGCGTCAACCACGGCTGCAGCTTGCTTCGTCGCCTGGACAACATAGGGTGCGTAGAAGTGGCGCATGACGACTTGCACGGTGCCAAGACCAGCCACGGAAATAGGCACAATCTGGACAAATGTGATGAGTGAATTGTAGACCACAAGGCTGAGCAACGGTACGTCGATGCCGAAGAGCTGAAGCAAGACATACTGGCTACCCAGATAGGTCAGCAAGAGACAGGTGCGCAACCCCAGGAAATAGAGCACCGTGGCCACATTCAAGTCGGCCAGAGGGGCTAGCATTTGAAGTTTCAGAACCCTCGACAGTACGGGAATCTTAAGGTCCAGCTTCAGCATCAGCACGACCAGTGCAAATCCGCCAAAGCCGCCGGCGGCCATGAACCACGCGATCAATTCAGTGGCGGTATCGAGGACGCCGGTGCCGTGAGTCGCTACAAGACCAACACTAAGCAAGACGCAAAGGGTCAAAATGTCCATGACGTTGAGGAAGAAGAGGGAGCCGAGGCTGTTCCAGAAGGGAGCGTTGCGGCTGCGCCGCAAATAGAATGCCATGCCCACCAATGCCAGATTGTAGTTGAGGACATTAAGGAAATAGGAGGTTGCCTTAATGGGTAGAGCCTCCCGGTATGAGACCTTACAGACAAACCGGGTAAAGGCCTTCGCGACGCAATAGCTGTCAATCAGAAAAGTAGCCAGTGTACCGAAAGCCGCCAGTAGGATCACGGCCAGGATATTGACTTCGGCCAGGGACTTGCCCACCGTATCGAGGTCAGTGGTGGTTGCCATGTAGGCGAGGAGGATGCCGGTACCCAACCACGGCAATAGCCGCTTCAGTCGAGCCCGCCAAACTGGTTTACTTTGCGTCAAAAGATCCCCTCCGACGGGGCTTGAATTCAGGGTAGAGAATGATAGAATCCCCTTCCCTTGTCAACAGGAGACCCCGATGGCTGGCCCGGACCACCGATCACTCGCATGGACCGTGCTGGACTCAGTACGGACCCGGGACAAACTTGCCACCGCGGCACTGCGCCACGCGACTGAGCGGCAGAATCCGGCACCGGAAATCGTTGCCGCCACCCATCGCCTCGTCATGGGCACGCTCAGGGAGCGGGGCTACCTCGATTCGATATTGGCACGCCTGGTTGAGCGCAAGCTCCCCCGCAAGGACAAGCGGCTGATGGACCTGCTGCGTCTCGCGCTTTACGAGATGCTCTTCATGGATTCCATACCCTCCTACGCAACTGGTTCCCGATACGTGGAATTGGTACGCAAGAGCAAAGGGCAACGGGTGGCGGGCTTCGTCAATGCGATGCTACGCAAGGCTGCTCGCCTCGACCCGGCGAAAGAGCTTGAAGCCCGCACCCTCCTGGCTGCCCCACAAAGGCTCTCAGTGCCGGAATGGTTGGTAGCGGAAGCGCGGGCGACATTTGGCGATCGCGCGGAAGAAGAGCTGGCGGGCATGGCCAGGGCCGCGGACATCGCACTACGCACCGCCGGTACGTTGCCACGCACCGACCTCATGAAAGAGCTGAAGCAAGAGAAGCTATCTCCCCGACCGATGGTGGAGAATAGCCGAGGAGTGATACTGCCACCGGGCGAATCCCCCTATCAGACGCTAGCCTTTGTGCAGGGCGGCTTCCGCCCCCAGGACCGCGCTTCGCAACTAGTAACAGATCTGGTCATTGCGACCGGCACAGGTGACTTCCTGGATGGCTGTGCCGGCAACGGAACCAAGGCCATCGCCATAGCCGAGGGCGGAACCTTCGACTCAATTACTGCTGCCGACCTCTCGGATCACAAGCTGGAGGAGTTGAAGTCCCGAACATCTCTCTCAATTAGAACCCTGGCGACTGACCTCACCGCCCCTGACCTGCCGCCCAGCAGCTTCGACACCGTGCTTCTGGATGCCCCCTGCACGGGACTGGGGACCCTCAGGCGTCACCCAGAGCTGAAATGGCGGCGAAAGGCCGCTGATGGTATCAGTAATGGGAAACTCCAGTTGGCCCTTCTCGACGGAGTCGCCCCACTGGTCAAAGAGGGCGGACTCCTCGTTTACGCTGTCTGCTCATTCCTCTCATCCGAAGGCCCCGCGGTCATCGATCACTTCCTTGCCAACCACCCGGACTTCGCCCCCGAACCTCCAGACCGCCAGAAGGTCGGACCGGCAGGAGAACTCCTGGATCGCCTGTCCGTGGCCAACAGCACCCTACCCCATCACCGCACCGGGATGTTGCTAACGCTCCCCTCGGTGCTGGATGGTGACCTCTTCTTCATGGCGCTGTTGCGGAAGGTACCCCCGGAATAATTGCCCACGCGGATGGATTGCGTAGAATAGGCTAACGGAGGATTGCGCGTGCGATTTGTTGCTTCCATTCTGGCTTTGCTGTGGTGTTTGAGTCCTGCTCCGGCACGGGCCGATTTCTATGCCTGTGAAAAGGACGGCAAGATCTGGTACACCAACCGCAAGCTACCGGGAGCCAAGAGATGCGTGGTGACGATGAGGGGTTTCGGTGCTCCGGCCCCAGAAGAGGAAGCCGCAGCCGGGGGGACAGCAGCGCCGAAGGGCAAGAAGCGGAAGCGACGAAGTTGGAAGCCGCCTCGCAAAGTTACCTTCGATGCCACTGGCACCAAAGGTGAAGAGAAGCTTAAGGACATCAATCGAATCGTCGAGCTGGCGAGCAAGAAGTATGACCTGCCCCAGGCCTTCATCCACGCGGTCATAATGGTGGAATCAAGCTATAAGGTACGGGCGCTTTCCTACAAAGGGGCCATGGGCCTCATGCAACTGATGCCCGGTACCGCGGGCGATATGGGCGTCACCGACCCCTACGACCCCTACCAAAACGTCATGGGAGCAACCAAGTTCCTACGCATTCTGGCCAACCGCTTCGACGGCGACATACCCAAAGTACTGGCTGCGTTCCATGCCGGAGGTGGTGCTGTCTCCCGGGCCAATGGAATTCCGTGGGAAGGCAGCGACGGTTATGTCCGCAAGGTCCTGGACAATTACTACCGCCGCAAACCGGAGTTTGCCAAGCAGTAGCCCTACCGAATCTTTCCGTTGCAAAGCTAACCTTATTATCTATACTTGCCCCGAAACGGGGAAGCGGTATGAAAAGACGTCGCCTATCACCCGAACTCAAGCGTGAGTTCTTCAGTCTGCCGAACATTCTCACCTACGTACGGATAGCTGCGATCCCCTTCATTATCTTCGTTCTCCTGCTCTCTGAAGAGAAGGTCACCGGCTCTCTGGCAGCTAGTCAATGGCTCTGCTTTGTCGCCCTTCTCCTCTTCTCCGCCGCCGCAGTAACTGACTATTTCGATGGCTATCTGGCCCGCACCCGCAACATGTCGACGCTGGTGGGCAAGTTCATTGACCCGGTGGCCGATAAGCTGCTGGTTCTCGCAACGTTGATTACCCTCGTCGAATTGCACCGGGTGGCAGCCTGGATCGTCGTCCTCATCCTGCTCCGTGAGATGTCCATCAACACCTTGAGGACTCTGGCGCTGGCAGAACGGCTGCCGGCGATTCAAGTGATTGATGCGGGCAAGTGGAAGACCGCGTTTCAACTCTGCGGACTGATGGGGTTGATTCTCCACTACGAATATACCTTGCCGCTGATTCCCGATCCGGTGGACTTCAACGTCATCGGGCAGGCCCTCATTATTGTCTCACTGCTCTTTTCGTTTCTCTCGGCGGGCTCGTATTTCAAGGGTTTCGTGGAGAGCATCAAGATCAAGTACTCCGAAGAATATGAGGATGACGAATGATCCTGCGCACCCTCCCGGCGGCGCTGACCTCCTGCCTGCTCCTGCTGACACCGGCAAGCTGTCAGAGGGACGACAACGACGTACTCTCCTGGATGTCTTCCGAGTGCCTCGAATGTACTTCCTCTGACGAGAAGGCCTTTTGCGACGACGGCCTCGATAATGATGAAGATGGGCTGACGGATTGCGACGATAAGGACTGTGAAGGCATCGGGTGTTGCGGATCCGTTGCCCCTCTAGAGAATCTCGACGAGCTTTGCGATGACGGCTGCGACAACGACGGCGACGGCTTCACCGACTGCGGTGATTGGTCCTGTTCCAAGACCGCTACGGTGTCGGTTTGCAAGGCCTCAGAGCAGACCCCGGAGGAGACTCCGGAAACGTGCTCCGATGGTATCGACAACGATTGGGACGGCCACTTTGATTGCGATGACTTCTCTTGTGCCGAGGCCGAGAATGTTCCCTTTTGCGAAGGGAACGATGCCACCTGTTCAGACGGCATCGACAACGACGGCAACGGCTACATCGATTGCAAAGACTTCTCCTGCTCGAAGAATTCGAAGGTCACTATCTGTAAGTAAGCTCGGTGGGCGTGAATCAGGTCTTGGTAAGAACGTCCATCGCCTTCTTGACATCGGAAACACGGACATAGAGAACGCCCGAGGAAGATTCTCGGGAGAGACCTCCATATGCGTAGTCGATGTTGACTTCGTTTTCGGCTAGCGTCTTGCCGAGCTTGGCGAGCTGCCCCGGTTCGTTCTTCAAGTCTATGACAACGACTTCGTTTTCCACTACTAGAATACCAGAGTTCCCAAGGAGGTGAACGGCTCTCATGGGCTCATCAACCACGATTCTCACAACCGCGTGGTCCACTGTGTCTGAGACGCAAAATCCGATGATGTTGACGCCTTCATCCTCAAGATGCTGGCAAATATCAGCTAGCGTCCCCGGCTTGTTTCTGAGAAAAATCGACAACTGCTTCGCTACCTGCATGGGTCTCTCCTCTCTTGCTCATCAAGTGCACCCAGCGGGGCACGTATTTCCATCCAAACCAAACCAGCACGGCGCCGGCGGCCAAATCAATAACATAGTGGTACCGCAAATACAACGTGGCAAAAATCAGACCGGAGACCACCACCAGAAAGGCCGGGAAAGACCGACGGTGGTAACGCCATGAAGCAACCAGAACGGTCAACGATAACTGTGTGTGACCGCTGGGGAAGCAGTCATGTTTGAAGGTCTCATACTGATGGAGCCAGTCCCGGATGGCCCTGCCCCACGAGGTCATGGGGATGGGGCCGGAGAATCGGATTGGACCATTTTCCAGAGCGTGCGCCAGAACATAAGGAGAACGGGCCGGAACAACAATGTAGAGGACGAAGCTGGTGAGCACGACCAGGGAGACGGCAGCAGCCAGCCATTCCGCCTCCTGGTTCTTCCCCTCTTTCAGCAATAGCCCCATCAGGACAAATGGGAGGAGGTAGTGGGACGCGTAGCAGAGTTGGGCAAAATCGGTGAGACCAATAACCAGATAGGGCTCAAGAAAGTTGGCCACGGGCATCCCGAAGAGGGCCTCGTCAAACCAGAGTAGTTCCGCTTCGTAGCTGCTGGGGTTCACCGCGGAGGCGTAGAACGGGAGCAGCAGGAATCCCAGATAGAAGGTGAGGAAGATCGTGATCGCTTTCCCCGTCAGCCGCCGACCGGTGGGCGCTCCCGCCAGACCACGGGCAACCATTACTACGGCCACAACCATGATCGCGTCGACCAGGAGTAGGAAGAGAAAGCCGCTACTCCCCTGGCGTGAAATAATACGAGGGGCCGCGACCAATTGAAGTGCCGCGGTGATCAGCCAATATGCCAGAATGAAGATGTCCGCCAACTCCAGGGGGCGCAACAGCTTTCGGGCGAAATCGGTCATGGAAGATAGGTCGCTACACCGGGTCAGGTGTGCGCTACTGCTCCTTTGCCAAAGGCAGGGCAAGCCTGAAGGTGGCTCCGCTGCCGGGGTTATCATGTTCACGAATGAGCTTCAACGTCCCGCCCATCTGCTCCGCCATAGTCCGGGCGATGGTGAGGCCCAGGCCAAGGCCGCCAGACCGGCGAGTTGAGAAGAAAGGCTCAAAGATCTCCTCGGTGATATCTTCGGGCACGCCTGGACCATTGTCGCAGACATCAACGAAGGCACCATCCTCTGACTCGACGCATCGAACCCAAACTGTTCGGTCTGTGACAAGCGGGTTCTCGCGAAAAACCTGTTCCGCGTTATTGAGCAAGGCGTGGAGAATCTTGCCGATTGTCCCCCGCTCTGCGGCAACGGTGCGGTCGTCTATGGCGACTTCGGTGTGCAAGTTGATGTGACCTGCCGCAAAGCCGGATTCCCGTAGAGCACAAGCTTCCCGGACCGTCCGGCCCAGCACCACCGGACCGATTGTCGGCGACGGGCTACTAGAGAAATGAGACATGGTCTCCACTAGTTGTGCCATCTTTGAAGCCTGCTCAAAGACGCGCTCAACATAACGGGTCCGCTTCTCCAGAGGAAGGTCTGGGTTGCGCAGCAGATCGGCGAAGCCGATGATCGCGGCGAGAGGATTGTTGAAGTCGTGAACTATACGGCCCAACAGGTTGGAAAGAACCGCCACGGTCGACGTGTCCTTCAGCAGCTTTCCCTTGTCGCCCATGATCTCGTCCCTCGTCGATACATATACCCTATGGTATCGGGGTTTTCTGCCATAGAGGGCGGGGAAAGTCAAGCTGCGCTGACACTGCTGTCAGGTGCCGACTGCTTAACGCCTGTTCCACAGGCGAAACCAGAGAGAGGGCCGGACGTCCCCGGCCGCGGCAAACTCAGCCACGAACGCGCTGGGGGTCGCGGGGCGAGCCTGGGCATCGGGTGAGAGAGCTCGCCTGAAGAGGTCATCCAGCCGGCTTCTCACGCCCGGTTTGACGTCACAATCTGGAGGAAGGCTCGGAACGGCACCAGCGTATTGCGCAGCCAGCAGCGCTTCCGCCTGCATCCCATCGAAGGGGGCTGACCCGGCCAGGAGACCGTAGGCAACCGCTGCCAGCGAATAGACATCTGCCCGCGGTGTCGGAACTGACGCATCGAGCATCTCAGGGGCGAGATAGCCGGGCGTCCCTGCCACGGAGGCGGGGTCGGTCAAACCAGTTCCATCACGCATGTTGCGAGCAAATCCCAGGTCGACCAGAACCGCCTGCAGCCCATTTGGGCCACGACTGCACAATACCTGTGCCGGAGTCATATCACGCAAGACGTGCCCGTGGGCGTGAACCTCTTCCAATGCGCCCGCCAATTGACCAAGGAGTAACAAAGTGTCCGCCGGTGAGAGCACCTCTCCACGACTGACGACCGCAGAGAGGGGGACACCCGCTACCCGGTCGACAATCAGGCAGAAGAGCCCTGAGTCCGCATCGGTCCCGGCCTCCACAAAGCCCACAATAGCTGTCGAGTCAAGGCGCTTCAGCAACGCTGACTCCTGCGCCAGCCGCGTTCGGTTGTGAGGGTCCGTGGCATCTGGGCGATTCACTTTGAGGGCCAGCTTACGACCATCCTCATCTTCAACCCCATAGACTGTTGATTGGCCACCTCGCGCAAGGAGCCCGGTCACCCGGTAGCGCCCCAGGACAACCGCGCTAAGAGGTAGTGGG
Source organism: uncultured Myxococcales bacterium (assembly GCA_964522395.1). Classification (GTDB taxonomy): domain Bacteria; phylum Myxococcota_A; class UBA9042; order CAIXZC01; family CAIXZC01; genus CALGBT01. Next base: position 10,356 of record CAZFVN010000038.1, on the reverse strand, counting down.
CCGGGGAAAACTGGAGACATCATTCAGGAACTGCTTGAGAGTGGCAACCACCATGGAGATGGCCACCTGGTTCATGCCTCCCTCTGGAATAATGAGGTTGGCGTAGCGCTTCGTCGGCTCCACAAAGGTCAGGTGCATCGGACGAACTGTGGCCAGATACTGGTCCACTACGTGCTCCAAGGAGCGCCCCCGCTCCTTGACGTCTCTGGTGAGTCTTCGGATGATCCGAATATCGTCCTCCGTTTCGACGAAGATCTTGATGTCCATCAGGGCGCGCAATTCTTCGTCCCAAAGTGCGAGAATACCCTCCACGACGATAACCTCGGAAGGTGGCAGTTCAACAACGTCAGCAGTCCGGGTACTGGTTTCAAATGAGTAGACAGGCTTGGCGACTGACACGCCTTTGAGGAGGGATTTGACGTGAGCCCGGACTAACTCAAATTCCACTGCGTCAGGGTGGTCAAAATTGGTCCGACGACGCTCCTCAATCTTCAAGTGACCAAGGTCCCGGTAGTAGGAATCCTGGTCGAGGAGAGCTACCTTGCCGCGCCCCACCGCGGCCGTGATCTTCTTGGATACGGTAGTCTTTCCGGAACCCGTGCCCCCCGCTATTCCCACCACAAGAGGCCTGGCAAAGGGCTTCGTCATTTGGTCTCCAACGGAGAGCATACGAGTTGCAGATTGGCAATGGAATCACCCGCCTTCCCTTTGATACCGGTGGCCACGAATCCCGGGGGACAGGTCAACCTGAAGGGAGTCCCCTCCCCCGCTCCGACAGTAGAGGTGAAGTGCGCCGAGGTACCCACCTGGATCTGCTTCTTGGCAACCTGCGCAACCAATTGCCTGGCCGACATGCCACCCACCCGGTCGCAATTCTCTGCCCGTTCAGCCAGCACCGCCTTAAGGCAGCTTTCACAGCCATCTCCAGTGCCGGCCAAAACGTCACTGCCGGGACTGCTTCCTCCTGAAACCATCGCATCCTCAACTTGCTGGCGATGGATTTCAACCCCATCAATATGAACTGACAAAAAGAGCCCCGTCAACTCCAGCGCCTGCGGTATCGGTCGCTCCTTACCCAATTCCACTTGATAGGTGCCGCGGTCAATGGCGACATACATCTCCTCGGACCAGAGCATCTTCTTCTCGGAACGGGAGCGGTGCAAAGAGAACCGAAACCAGTAGATTCCGCCAACTGGTCCGCCATCTTCGTCAGTGAGGGACCCGGTATAGACAAGGGTCTTTGGGGCGGCCAACAAATTGGCCGGCAACAGCATCAGGACGGACAAAACGACCAGCGACATACGCAGCAAACGCATGCGGAACCTCATAGCAATCAACGTACTATTTGCCCCAGTGGAAGAGGAATCCACCATTGAGGATGATGCCCTGCAACGCCCCATCCTCTTCGCCTTCGCCTGGAGAAGTGAAGGAATTAAAGAAGTAGCCACCATCGGCGAAGACAGTGAAAGTCCGGGAGAACATATGCTCAATGCCTACTCCGGCATTGAAGTAGAAGCCGACTCGATTATCGCTATCTGTGTTGCCATCGTCGGCGGCATAGTCAGCAAGCCCGACATGGCCTTTCAGGTAGACCCGGTCCGTGGTCTTTTCGCCACCCATGATGTTGAATCTCAGACCGGCGCCAAGATTGATTAGAGCATCCTGCTCCCTGAAGTTTGCCGCCGCGGTGGGATGATTCGATGTGCCACTTATCTCTGGATACCAGTAGAGAAACTCAGCCCCCAGATAGAAATTCTGGGCCACTCGGTATTGATACTGCAAGCCCCAACCCCAGATGATTCCGAAGTCGTAGTCGACGTTTCTGACCTCGCCGGGGTTGATGCCGGTACGGGTAATCGTCATACCATTGAGCGGTGACACCCCCCCTTTCAGCCCCAGCGCATGCTTCATCGTCTTTGGCGCGGCGGGTTTCTTCTTCTTCGCCTTCTTGCGAGCCGATTTCTTCTTGGCCTTCTTCTTCTTCGCCTTCTTACTCTTTTTGGCCTTCTTCTTCATGGTTCTAGGAAGCTTCTGCGCGGTCCCAGTCTCACCGGAGACAGAGGTTGCAACGGCCGGCCAGTCCCCTCTCTCTTCCCCTTCCACGGGCATTGACCAGGCCATGGCGATGGCTATCACTACAACGAATATCCATCTCTGGATCCTCTCCATGGTACCCTCCCAAGTCTCGCTTCTCGACCTAGTCGCAAGTTAACACAGGCGCCGGTAGAGGTCCAGCGTTGACCTCCTATTCCCGGTTCATTGGTTGAAAGAACCCCGGGCGCGTGCTACATAGGTGCCACGGTCGGGTGTCGGAACTGAGCACCCGTCGTGCGCGACGAGAGGAGAGCACATGGAAGCCCCCGCCAGTCGACCCATTACCATCACCCTTCCCGACGGCAGCAAACGGGAGGTCCCTTTCGGCACCACTGCGTTGGAAATCGCCAGCGACATTTCCGAAGGGCTGGCCCGGGCCGCGGTTGCCGCCCAGGCTGATGGTCTGACTATTGATCTGACCCGCCCCCTGACCGCGGATACGGAGTTGCGGCTCTTGACCTTCCGGGACCGGGAGGGAGTAGAAATCTACCACCACTCCAGCGCCCACCTTCTGGCCCAGGCGGTAGTGGCACTCTTCCCCGATGCCCGACCTACTATCGGCCCACCGGTGGATGAGGGCTTCTACTACGACTTTGATCATGCCCCCTTCTCGCCGGAAGACCTGAAGAAGATTGAGCAGAAGATGAAGGAACTGGCCAAGGCCAACTTTCCCACCGAACGAATCGAATTGACGCTCAAGGAAGCCCGCGAATTGTTCGCTGACAACCCTTACAAGATCGAGATGATCGATGAAATGCCGGAAGGAGAGCAACTTACCGCCTACCGGCAGGGTGATTTCGTCGACCTTTGCCGGGGTCCCCATATTCCCTCCACCGGAAGAGTCAAGTCCATCAAAGTCCTCAAGGTGGCCGGAGCGTATTGGCGGGGGGATGCGGATAAGCAGCAGCTTCAGCGCATCTACGCCATCACTTTCCCGGAGAAGAGACTCCTCAAGCAACATGTCAAAATGTTGGAAGAAGCCAAACTGCGGGACCACCGCAAGCTAGGTAAGGAACTTGAACTCTTCTCCTTTCATGACGAGGGCCCTGGCTTCCCCTTCTGGCACAACAATGGAATGATTCTACGAGAAGAGATTGTCAAGTACTGGCGCTCCATTCATCGGGCCAAGGACTACCAGGAAATCAGCACGCCAATCTCTCTCGACGAGTCCCTCTGGCACCGGTCTGGACACTGGGCCAACTACCAGGAAAACATGTACTTCACCGACGTCGACGAGCGACGCTTCGCCATGAAACCCATGAACTGCCCGGGCGGACTACTGGTCTTCACGTCGAAACGACACTCCTATCGTGACCTGCCCATGCGGATGGCCGAAATGGGACTGGTCCATCGCCACGAGATGTCGGGCGTCCTCCACGGACTCTTCCGCGTCCGCTGCTTCACCCAGGATGATGCTCATATCTACTGCACCGAGAAGCAGCTAACCGACGAGGTAATCGGTGTCGTCCGCCTGGTCTTCGAGATCTACAACACCTTCGGCTTCTCTGACGTCAAGGTTGAACTCTCTACCCGCCCGGACAAGCGAATCGGTTCAGATGACGTTTGGGACCGGGCTGAGGGGGCCCTGCGGGAAGCGTTGGAGAACCAGCAGATAGAGTATGAACTCAACCCCGGCGACGGCGCATTCTACGGTCCGAAGATCGACTTTCACATCAAGGACTGCATGAATCGCTCATGGCAATGCGGCACCGTCCAGGTTGACTTCTCCATGCCCTCCGCCGAACGCTTCAATGCAACCTACGAAGGGGCCGATGGCCAACGGCATACGGTGGTCATGGTCCACCGGGCAATCCTGGGGAGCCTGGAACGCTTTATCGGCATCTTGCTTGAGCATTACGCTGGGAAACTACCCATGTGGCTTGCACCTCGCCAGATCAGAGTGATTCCGGTTAGCGATAACTTCCTCAAGTACGCACAGCAAGTAGTCAGCCGGATGAAGCTGGCCGGGCTACGCGCTACGCTGGACGATTCTAAGGAGACTGTTTCGAAGAAGGTTCGTAACGCCCAACTCGACCGGGTCAACTACCAGTTGGTGGTGGGCGAACGGGAGATGAGCGAAGACACCGTCTCCGTACGGACCCTCTCCAACGCGCAGTTGGGCACACACAAGGTGGATGACTTCATCTCCCGCAGCCGGGAGATGGTGGATACCCGGGACAACAACCTGGAGTAGGCATGAGTATCCTCAAGCAACATGAGAGAAAGAGAGTCATCGAGAAGCTTGTCGGCATCATGGATGGGCGCCGCGGTTCGCTCCTTTTTGTGGGGGCGCATCTGCCCGAGGTTGCGGTGCACGCCATGGGGCGTGGACTCTTCGTCACGGTAGTGGAGGCCGACCAGGAGCGAATGGACGCCTTCCTGGAGCCGCTCAAGGCTGCTGGCCACGACCTCTCTGTAAGTTGGGACCGACGTCCCTATGAGTCCATCGAATTTGTCGCCAGCAGCTACAATTACGTGATCTGCTGGGAGGGGATTCCCGCGGCTTTCCCCGACCCGGCACTATTCTTCAAGAAAGTACGCCGCGAATTGAAAGCGGGCGGTACGCTCTTTCTGCGCACTAAGGTACGCCAGAGTCCCGCTGATGCCTTTCCCATGCTGCATACCTCGTGGGCGAAGTTGCCAGAGGCAGTGAAGAGTAACCTGACAAGCGTGGCAGCCGTGGTCGAGGCCCGGCTGCCCTCCACCGATGTGCCACTTTCAGCCACCATCGAGAAGGTCGCCGAGCGTTTCTTCAATCTCGAATCGGTGGAACCCCTCTCCATCATGGGGGCGCAACTGACCCGCCTGCCCCGAGAAGCACGCGGACCCTTCCGCATCTTGCCCAGGCGCATCTTCTCGTTGGTCACTCACCTTGACGACTTCCTCTCGTCGTCAAAATCGGGGCGGCTCTTCCCTGCCACCGCACTCTTCTCCTTCGCCAAGACAAAGGAATTCGGTCGAGTCTTTATGATCAAGTAGGCGTTCTACAGCGCCTCAATGTGGGCAATCAGGGAAGTGTATCCGAGTTCCCGGAAGAACGAATCGATAACGAACTTCCAGACAATACCGGGCGGAAGATACTGGGCCGAGAGGTTTGAAATGTCGATTACAGGTAGCGGGAATGATGCCAATGCGCCATCGGAGAAGGCCTCGAGGATCATTGGCAGCACGAACCCCTGAATCATCGCGGTCAGGATATTTTGCGCACCGGCAAGACCGTCAGACATGTAGGTGACCTGCATCACGACCGGGTCGATTTCACCCAGGGCGATACTGATCTCCTGGTGATCCCCGGCATCGATAATCTCGATGAGAGCTTCGGCAGCCAAGGAGACGAACATCCCCATGGTAACTGGCTCATTGAGAAGCATCATTTCCAGTTCAACGTAGAGGTCGCCGACCTGAAGTTGCAGAATCTCGTCCCAGGGGTCGTTGCATGAGGTGATAATCGGCGGCAGGAAGAACTCGGTGCGGGCCTTCATGTCCTTGATGCCCAAATCGTCAAGGCCAAAGTCCCCCAATACCTCGGTATCCAACAAGTCGTCAATTGGAAGCTGCATGTCCAGCAGCCCTGCATACCAGGCAGAGTAGAGAACCTCATTGAGCAGATCGTCGTGAATAGCCATCACTGCGAACTGCTCCTTATCAATGTAGAAGGTCTCGGGCACCCATTCGAGGCAGCTCGCCCGACCGATGGAACCCAGGGTAGTCTTGTTGACTCCCTTGGGGGCCAGCACCGCGGCATCAAGGCGAACCTCAACGCCAACCGGGCTGAAGAGAAGCTCGCGCAGGGAGCTCACCAGGGAGAGTTCGATGGGCGGTGCATTCTCATCCATGGGATTGGCAATTTCCATCTGCTGGTTGATGGCGAGCGCGTCCAGGAAGCCAGCGGATATCTCCGTGACCTGCTCGTCGACCATCTCCATGGCGGTCTTCTCCAATTCGCCAACGTAACCGTCAACGAACCAGTTGATGAGCCACCCGAAGAGGAAGCCGAGGATGCCATCGATGTTCACGTCTACACCATAAACTCCGATGAAGTTCTCGTATTGTTTGGTCTTGATCTGCCCGTCCTCCACCCAGATGTTCAATCCTTCCCACATCTCGATGGAATCAATCTCCACATTCCCTGAAACGTCGGGGCAGAGGTCGATGAAGAGAACTTTGCAGCTACCCTTGGCGGCAATATGCACCTTGATGTCATAGAGGTGAATCTCGGCCAGGATGCCGTCGGGAATGGGGAAGATATGGATTGCCGGAGGTGAGTAGTAAAAGGGGCCGACATAGACCTTGTATGGGCCGGCAGAGGCAACAGGGTTCGGGATAAAGGAACCGATGTCCAGATTGATCAGTGCCAACTCAAGGATGGTCGAGAGATTGTCTGGCTTGCTGTAGTCATGGGGAATCTTGTCGAAGGCCTCTTCGCCCAGGAAGAAGAGAATGCTATCGAGAATCTTGGAGCCGTCGGGGTCGTTGATATCCACTTCGTGCCAGACCGGGGAGTAGTAGAAAGCTTGAACAATCCAGGTCTTCATCCCATTTGGATCCTCGGCCAGCGCCACCAGCATGTTCATTCCCTGAGTAGCTGAAATGGCATAGAGGAAATCCCCGTTTTCATCGAGGGGGACATTGGTTCCATTGATGGTGAAGCTGGAGACTCCACTGACCGGGTCGACGACATTGCCCGTCACGTTGACCGCTGGCTTCCCTGTAATGGAGGCACCACGCTCAGGGAACTTAATGGTGATTACGGGGCCGTACCCATCCACGGCCAGGGTTGTATCCCCGCAAATCGTCGGCGCATCCACGAGGCATGCACTGAAGGTGAAGAACCCTTCGGCCTCAAGCTTGTACTTCAACTCTCCCTTTTGGATGATTCCGGGGTCAGCCGGGTCTACGGCGAGTGGCAACACTTCGACATCTTCCACGAGATTGCCGAAATCATCCACCGCGGTGACGATGAACTTCACTACCTCGAACATCTTGTAGACCGGCTTTTGGGGAACCGGCTGGACACTGACTCCAGAGGCCGCGCCGGGGACTATGGTGAGGGTCTTCGGGTCGAGTTGGAAGAGGTCCCAGGAGTCATCCTGGGGAACACAGATTACCTGGTAGGTACCCGCCTTGGTCCCTCCCACGTCACTACCCTGAATGAAAAGCCCCGGCGAGAGGAAGACGACGATTGGATAGGCCGCGACCTTGTTGCCATAGGCATCGGTGGCCTTGCAGGAGACACCGGTCACCTCGCCCGCTACCAGTGTCTCCGCATCGATCTCCGTCTCGATCTTCTTAGGAATTCCAGGGGAGACTGTGAGGGTCTCCGGTGTCGGGTCTGAGAGCCCGGAGATAGGCTCGAAACAAGAGACCTGGTAGCTGCCCACCTTGATGGCCAGGATCTTGGTTCCGTAGACGTCGAGACCGTACTCGGGATTGACCGCCACCTTGGCGGGAGTTTCCACCAGATTGCCGTAACTATCCTTGATGATACAAGCAACTGAGACGGTTTCACCGGCCTTCACGGCGTTCTTGGAAAGCTCGGTTTCCACCGAGGCTGCCCCCCCGGGGAGGACCTCTATCTTGAGAGGAGTCGGATCAACTACTTCCCCGTCGTCCCACTTGGCGCGACAGGCGACATTGTACTTACCGATGGCTGCGAAGGTCACAGATAGGTCATCCACCTCTACATCAGCCGGTCCGGAAAGTTGCAGGTAAGTGACGAAAGTGCCGGCTTCCAGACCCTGTACCTTACAGTCGAACTCAAGGGGGATTCCGGCCGGGACGGTGCTCGCATCGGCGTAAGTTGCCACGGTAACTTCTGGCGCATCGGGTACATCAGGCGACGCAGTGTCGGTAGCATCAGCCAGAATGTCCGACTGAACGTCGCCGGGCAATATGCTGTCCGTGCCCCCCTGATCGGCCGGTACCGTTGCGTCCTTCTCCGGATCAGACAGGTCTGCCACTCCCAGGTCTGCCACTCCATCAGAGGCCACTACGTTACCGTCCGGGTTGGCGCGCACATCTCCCACCGCGTCCTTCTCGACCGGGGTGGTTCCTGGAGATGAGCAGGCCAGGGCAAAGACCAGGACGAGGCTGCTGAGCAGCGACAGTTTTTTCATGGGAACGCCTCCTCACGTGATACCGCTCGTCATTGTATACGCGTGCGAGATACGATGCAACAGAGGGTCTTCCGGCCAAAGTCGACGTCAGGTAAGGGCGAGGGTAAAAAGAGTGGTTGCGAGGAGCAGGGCACCGGCCGCAACAGCCCAGGCGTAGAGGGGAAGTCCTCGTTCTTCTCGCCGCATGAATTCCCCCAAGCGGGCCATTGGGCCGTCCCGGTCGTCGCGCCGAAAAGTGACGACGGTGACGTTGTCAGGTCCGCCCCGTCTATTCGCCAACTCAATAAGCTTGTCAACGGCCTTCTCGGGACCAAACTTTGCGACCGCCGTGGCCATCTCTTTGCCCGTCACTACATCATAGAGGCCATCAGAGCAGAGTAACAGTGTGTCATGCTGCTCCAGGAGTTGCCCTTCTTCCCGCACGTCCGGCTCAACCTGCTTGAGGATGCCGATAGCGCGCATCAAACGGTGGGAATCCCGGTGGCCACGGGCATCTTCGGGACTGATCTGCCCTGTTTCCACGAGGAATTGTGCGGCAGTGTGATCAGTCGTAAGACGAATGGGCTGACCTTGGCGCAAGAGATAGAGCCTTGAATCGCCAACATGAGCGATATGCGCCTGATTGCCGACCAACGCTGCAACCACCGCCGTCGTGCCCATGTTGTAGGCATTATCATCCTCGCGTGCGGCGCGAAATACCTCGGTATTCGCTCGTAGCAAAGCCTGCTCCAGCATGCTGCGAATCTGGTGCGGGTCATTCCACTGGATGTCGGAGATTTCTACCTCTTTGACAATGGTGTCGACGCACATGCGGCTAGCTAACTTGCCGCCCAGGTGTCCGCCCATACCGTCGGCAACCACGAGAAGCGTGGCGTCCGGCAACTCTCTGACCATAAAGGAATCCTGGTTTTCAGATCGCACCTTGCCGACGTCACTGCCTTTACCAATTGTCCCTACGGGTCGAACCATCTGCGTGCCACCTGCCTGGAAGAAACCAGCGCCGACTCGATCAATAGCACCCAGCAGGGCGCAAGGTCAAGAAACGACGCGTTTCAGGGAATCGGACGACAATTGCCGGCTGGAGAAACCATCTCACAACTACTCTCCAGGAGAGACTCCAGCGGCCATCGCAGCGACCTCTTCAACACTCGCCGCACAGCGAAACCCAAAGTGATGATAGGGGTTGTTGGATGGCACGTGGGGACGGCGGAAGTAGGTCGTTGCCCAGGACGCATCCCAATACCAGGAGCCGCCCTTGACGATCTTCTTGTAGTGGCGCCGACAACTCTTCGCACCGTCGCAGGGGCCCCGAGGGTTCTTGCCCAAGCAAGCTTCGCCACACTTCTCGTATGACTTCGAGTACCAGTCATAGACCCATTCCCAGCTATTGCCACACATGTCGTAGAGTCCGTAGAGCGTGGGCGGAAACTTGCCGATTTCCCAGGTTCTCCCCTTTTCGGGATGACTGCCTTTGGCCTTCTTGACGCCACAACTCCGGCCGCTCTTGTCCTTGATCACAGCAACCTTGCAAGTCGCCTCTTCGTCGCCCCACGGGTAGGCACGACCATCCTCGCCGCGAGCCGCGTGCTCCCACTCTGCTTCGGTGGGAAGATGTTTGCCATGGACCTCGCAATACTTCACAGAGTCGAACCAGCTTACTCCGGTAATCGGCTGCTTGGGGCGATCGTAATCCTTGTATCTGGGACCCGCCTTATCACACTTGCGAGCCTTCATGCAGGCCTCGTACTCGGCCGTGGTCACTTCGTAGATATCCATATAAACCGTGTCAACCCATACCCATGCCAGGGGCCGGGTTTCCGGTGGCCCGTCATTGCTCCCTCGCAAGAACCATCCGCCAGGCACACAAGCCATCCCCGCCGGAGCATCACCACAAGGGGCCGGCACCGTCCCATCCGGGGCCGCTACACCTGCGGGACGAGGAGGAGCCCCCGCAGGCAAAGGAAGCGGATCTGCCATCAAAGAAAGCCCAACCAATGTCACCAACACTGAAGTCATCATCCAGTCCTCCCTGGCCGGGAAAATAGCACAAACAGCCGCAAGAGAGCAACGCCCGCAAACCGCGCAACCGCAGGCCGCGATCTGATCACGGCTGTACCCCGGTCCGTTCTTGAAGGGAGGTATGGCG
>CAZFVN010000037.1:0-39419 GCA_964522395.1 uncultured Myxococcales bacterium | reverse complement strand
ATCTTCCTCGCCTGTTTCCTGGGCGGATCCCTTGGTGTGGTCCTGATTATTCCCCTACGTAAATACTTCGTCGCCGATCGACATGGTGAGCTGCCCTTCCCCGAGGGTACTGCCACCACTGAAATCCTCGTCTCCGGGGAATCTTCCGGTGGCGGCGCGGGTAAGATCCTGCTGGCCGCATTTGCCATTGGGGCGGGCTACGACTTCATTGTTGAAGCAGTGCACGGCTGGGAGCCGATGCTCACCACGGAGACCCTGTTGGGTCCGGTAGGGCAATTCCTTTCGGGCTTCCGTTTTGAGCTCAAGCTCAATGCCATTGCCGCTCTCTTTGGCCTGGGCTACATCATCGGCCTCAAGTATGCATTCATCATCTTCTCAGGCTCTATCTTCGCCTTCCTGATTCTCGTCCCGGGAGCTCACGCAGTACTCCAGGGCCTCTACGGAAATGCCTGCGAATATACGGGCGAGGTCTACAATCTGGCAACAATGGATGCCACCGCCATGTTCGGTGCCTTCATTAAACCCATCGGGATCGGCGCCATTGCAGTGGCTGGCGTGATAGGCCTTATCAAGATGCGTAAGATCATCCTGGGCTCACTCTCCATGGGCTTCAAGGGCGTCGGCAAGAGCGTCGCCGCAGCCGCACCCACCCGCACCGATTTTGACATGAAGCCTGGCAACGTCTTGCTGATTCAGGCCATATCGACCCTCGCCCTCGGTATTCTCTTCTTTGTCGTCTGCATTACGGCAGGCGGCTACTCCGTGATGTGGAGCGCCATCTACTCCATTGTTGGCATGGTCATCGGCTTCCTCCTCTGCTTCCTCTTCACCCCGGTTGCTGCAGAAGCAATCGCCATCGTCGGAGTCAACCCAGTTTCGGGAATGACGTTGGTCACCGTAGTTTTCGGTTCCCTCGTCATGGCCGCCATCGGTTTGTCCGGTAAGCCTGGGATGTTTGTGGCGCTGGTCATCGGCACTGCAGTCTGCACCGCGCTTTCCGTCTCCGGAGCGCTCATTTCCGATTTCAAGATCGCCTACTGGATTGGAGCTACTCCCCGCAATCAGCAGATCTGGAAATTCCTCGGTTTGGCCGTGGCATCCCTTACTGTAGCGGCCATCATCCCGTTGATGGACCAATCCTACCATTTCCTCATTGAGGTAGATGGGCGCATGATTTCCAATGAGGAGGTACTACCCGCACCACAGGCCAACATGATTGCTGCCGTGGTCAAGGGTTTGATGACCGGGGGCGAACAACCTTACGCACTCTACGGGGCGGGCGGCCTTGTCGCCATCATCGTCACTCTCCTCAAGGTGCCGACCCTGGCCTTTGCCCTGGGCATGTATTTGCCCATCTTCATCAACTTCGCGGTGCTCGCCGGCGGCTTCATGGCCTGGTACATCGGACGTAGCGGCAAGACCAAGGAAGAGAGTCAGGCCAGAAAGGAGCAAGGCACGCTGATCGCCTCAGGTATGATGGCAGGGGCAGCGATCGCGGGCATCATTGCCGCGGCCCTTCGTCTCAAGGAGACCGGCTTTGCCATCCGCCATGTGAGTATCGGTCAGATATTCAGCGTCGGGCAATCCAAGACGGGAGAGGCGATCCTCTCGAAACCAGAGGCCGCCGGATACTTCGAGGCATACGGTGAAGTCATCGGCCTGGTGATGTTTGTACTACTCATCGTAAGTACCTACTTCCTGGCCCGCTGGGGAGCTAAGATGTACCTGGAGGAGGAAGGCAACTAGATGCACGACAAGATGATAAATAGCGCCCGCCGCAGCTTGGAGGCGGTACTCAATCTGCGCGCTACTGAACGGTTCCTGGCCATCACTGACGAGGCCAAGGGCCCCATCGGCCAGGCCTTTCGAGATGCCGCCTTGGAACTCGGATGTGAAGCGGAGCTCTACATGCTTGACGCCGCCTCCCGTCCACTTGGCAGCGTGCCAGCAGACCTGGTGCAAGCCATCGCTTCCAGTGTAGTTGTAGTGAACTGTTTTCAGGCATTCCCCGAAGAAACTCCGTTTCGCATCGAACTGATACGCAGCCTGATTGCCAAACACCCCCGTCGCGTCGGGCACGCTCCCGGGATCACAGAAGACATGATGATCAGTGGACCTATGGACGTCGATTTCGCAGAGGTTCGGGACAAAGCATTGGCGCTGATGTCTTCACTACGCCAGGCCAGCTACGCCCGTATCACCGCACCGGGAGGCACCGACCTCACGGTCTATGTGGAGGGACGAGGCTGGGATACCGATACCCAGGTAGGGGCTGGCAGCTTCGGCAATCTGCCTTGTGGCGAGATCTGGTGCGCCCCAATTGAGAATCTGGGCGAGGGTCTCCTCGTCTGCGATGGCTCCATCGGCGACCTGGGGGCAGTACCTGCTCCAGTCCACATAACGGTGGACCGCGGACAAGTGACCAAAGTCGAGTGTGCGGACGGCGACTTTCAGGCCCGTGTCGAAGAGTTCCTTGCGCTGGATGAGGAAGCGAAGGTACTCGGGGAATTTGGTATCGGAATCAATCCCAAGGCCCGTATCACCGGCAACCTGCTGGAAGACGAAAAGGCCTTCCGAACAGCGCACATCGCTTTTGGCAACAACGAAGAGATGCCGGGCGGCAAGAACCGTTCTCGTACTCACCGAGATTTTTTATTTAGCGACCCGACGATAGTCATTCACAATACCGATGGTCATGCATTCCGCATTGTGGAAGATGGTCTTGTGAGCGTGTAGGGAGGGAATGATGCAACGGATTACAAAGATTCTGCTCCTCTTCCTGGCTTTGGTGCTAACGCCAGCCTGTGGCGCGGCCATCGGTGATTCCTGCAGCAGCGACAGCCAGTGCCCAGCAGGTTCCTACTGTGACCGGACCATGCCCGGAGGCTACTGCACGACCATGAACTGCCGCCCCGACGACTGTCCCGGTGGCAGCGTCTGCGCCGAGTTCTCGAATGGCGAGAGCTACTGCATGGACCGGTGCACCGACGACGGCGATTGCCGAGATGACTACAAATGCATTACCTCCATCGGGCTCTGGCCCTTCTGCTCGGTGGAAGATTGAACCCCCACGGAGTCCACATGATGCGTATCTCTTCTCTGCTCCTTCTCTTTATACTGGCCGCTTGCAGCGGAGAAGACCGCCGCGAACCGGTGACCCCGATAATTGTTGCCGACGAACCTGAGCCAGATGACAAGGATTACACCATCTCCCGCGCCACTTACGAAGAGGTACTCAAGGAGGGGATGCAACATGTCATGCGCTGGTACTTCGTCGAACCTCACTACAGTGGCGAGCGATTCGTCGGCTTTGCCGTCAAGCAGGTCCTCAAGGAGGAACTTCAACACGGGCCGCTGCGCATCGGCGACGTACTCCTCACCATCAACGGCGGGTCCATCGAGCGTCCAGAGCACGCCATGGCAGTCTGGCGAGGACTGTGGCCTCGTAAGAGCCTGGAGCTGAAGCTGCTGCGCAAAGGCCAACCGACCAGCTACGTGATTCCTATCGTCTCACCATCGGAGTAGCCACAATGACCACCGCACTCAAACGCATCCGCGCGGCCAAAAGGGAGCTTGGCCAGGACGTCGTCATTCTTGCCCATCACTATCAACGAAAAGAGGTCGTCGAGCAGGGCGATTTCGTCGGCGATTCTTACCAGTTGTCCAAATATGCGGCAGCCAGCGACGCGCGCCGAATCGTCTTTTGTGGAGTGCACTTCATGGCTGAGGCCGCGCGCATTCTGGCGCGGTCCGACCAGCGCGTCTACATGCCCGACCCCAGAGCCGGTTGCCCCATGGCCGACATGGCCGATGCCCGCGATACAGTTACGGCACTGACACACCTCAGGGAGATGGCCGGAAAAAATAGAAGGATCATTCCGGTGACCTACGTAAACTCCAACGCCGACGTCAAAGCCGTCGTCGGCCACGCCGGTGGACTCGTCTGCACCTCCGCCAACGCGTCGAAGGCAATGCAATGGGCGGCCGCTCGAGGAGATCTGCTCTTCTTCCTGCCAGACGAATTCCTCGGGACCAACACGGCCAATTCGCTGGGCTATCTGCCCATTGCACGATGGAATCCACACGAGGCCAACGGGGGCCTGACTCCGGCCGAGGTGGGCGCGGCCAGAGTAATCGTCTGGCAAGGGTACTGTCATGTCCACACGTACTTCACGCCCGCAATGGTAGCAGCGGCTAGAGCGAAATACCCCGACAGCCGGGTAATTGTCCATCCGGAATGCAAGCCTGACGTAGTGGAAGTGTCGGACGGCTGCGGCTCCACTTCATACCTGGTGGAAGTCGTTGAACAAACACCCGCCAATGAGACCATCGTTATCGGCACCGAGGTCAACCTGGTGCTGCGCCTGGCCGGTCAGTATGCCGACCGCAATGTCGTGCCATTGGACTACTCCCTCTGTCCGAATATGTATCGGACCACGCCGGAGAAGCTAGCCGATCTCTTGGAGAAGTTCGACGCAGCAAGAGAGATAACGGTACCGGAAGACGTGGTCGCAGGAGCTAAGCTGGCCCTTCAACGTATGCTCGACCTGTAGTGCCATGACTTTCCAGATCCTGCTACTGCTCGCCCCCCTCCTTGCCCATCAGCCCACATCGCCCCTCCTAAGCTATCAGAAGATGGAAGAACTCAAGGGCAAGCTGGCAGAACTGACGGTGGAAGTGGAAGTTGTCATGCAAGTCCCGGATGGTGCCGATGCCTCCATTGCTCCGATTATGATCGGACAGGGAATATGCGTCGCAGATCCGGAAGGCAAGCTGCGGCTTGTAACTTCTGCTTTTCTGGTGCAAAACAGCTCACGCTTGCGGATTCGGTCGAAAGCCTCCCCGGAGTGGATTGACGCGCACATTTCAAGGTTCGATGAGTCTGTGGGATTAGCGGAGTTGGACTCCGCCCCCGACAGAAGGATCTCCTGCCAGGGAGTATCTCCGGCCACTCCGTTGTTGGAAAGCGCCGGGGGGTTGGTCTTCTCAATTGACAATCCGACTGCCTGGACCAGCATCTTTCACGGCAACTTCGCTCGGCAAGCGGAAGCGCCCCTGGGTCACTACCTGCTGGCTGCCTCCGGATTGCCTCTGGGCGGGCCGCTCTACGGTCCGACCGGGGAGCTGGCGGCCCTCAACTTACGCCACTATGTGGTTGGTGGCAGACTCTTCCTCTCGGCACCGACAACGTTGATATTGAAGTGGTTGTGGGGAACTCGCCGGGAGGGCGAGCCATACGGGCGACGCCAAAGGCGTCCGCCGATTAGCCGATAGGCCGCTTGGGAATCGATGGTCCTTTGCCCGCTTCCTTCTTGAACAGTTCCTGGATGCCGCCCAAAGACCCCATCACACCGGCGGTTTCTACTGGCAGGAAGACGGTCTTTTGCGGTGATTGCCCTATAGTGTTGATCGCTTCGATGTACTTCATGGCGATGAGATACTGCATGGGGTCGCCCTTGCCACCCACCGCACCCATGATGGTCTCGATGGCCCGCGCTTCACCCTCGGCTATCTTGGTGCGAGACTCCATCTCACCTTCGGCGTTAAGCACCTTGGCACGCTTGGACCCTTCGGCCTCGGCAATCGCCGCTTGACGTTCCCCTTCCGCCTTCAAAATCTGTGATTCCTTGATTCCTTCCGCTTGAGTAACTTGAGCACGCCTCTCGCGCTCGGCACGCATCTGCTTCTCCATATCTTCACGAATCGCGGGCGGTGGATTGATGTCCTGCAATTCCACGCGGTTCACCTTCACTCCCCACTTGTCGGTGGCTTCATCCAGAATGACGCGCAGCTTCGAATTGATGGTGTCTCGGGATGAGAGCGTTTCATCGAGATCCATTTCACCGATAACATTTCGCAACGTCGTTTGCGTCAGCTTCTCGATGGCATCGGGCAAGTTGGCCACTTCGTAGCAGGCTCGAACCGGGTCGGTGACCTGAAAATAGAGGAGCGCATTGATCTCGATGGTGACGTTGTCCTTCGTGATCACGTTTTGCTTCGGGAAATCGAGCACTACCTCTCGCAAGTCAATCGTGCTCTTCAATCTGGTGATATAGATGGACCGCGCGGCATTCGCAGGATCCTGGACCGCTACTTTAGTGAAGATGACGCGCGCCTTGTCAATGAGCGGAACGATGATGTTGACGCCACTTTGCAAGGTCTTGTGGTACTTCCCCAACCGCTCAACAATCACGACTTCCGCCTGCTGCACAATGCGGAATCCCTTCACCACAATGATGATGACAAAGACAATTGCGGCCAACAACAACACGACGCTCACAGTACCAGCAGCACTAGCCTGAAACAGTTCAGGAATCATACTTCCTCCACCTCGGGTTGGGGTTTCTCAATATGCTCCACCACGTAGACCGTGGCACCTTCCAGTTTGTGAATCTCGACTTCTTTGCCGACACCAATGGGATTCCCGTCCGCCGGCAGAGCACGCCATTCATCCCCGGCAAGTTTCACATATCCCGCCGCTGACCTGCCACCGATCTCCTTACTGACGACGGCCAGCTTGCCCACCATCCCATCAACGTTGGTGAGCATCTCGACTTCACTCATGAAGAAACGGGTGACAAGTGGTCGCGCATAGACGAAGAAAAGGATAGACGCCACCCCGAAACAGACCAGCAGCCAGATGATCGGAATTGGCAGGAAGAAAGCGGGGAGACTGGTCAAAATCGCGCTCAATCCCAGCGTACCCAGAAAGAAACCTGGCACCCCCAGGGCCTCCAGCGACATCAAGGCCAGTCCCAGCAGGATCCAGAAATATCCATTTTCTGCATTAAGCAATTCTTGCAACATGGCTATGCCTCCGTGCCGATGATGTTAGCAGCGAAGGGTGCCCGGCAAAAGGACTTTCGTATGAGTTGGTTCCAGGCTATCAAGTACGCTGCAATTTGAGGAAGAACTCGACATTTCCCTGAGGCCCGGGAAGCTCTGAAGCGACCTGACCCAGCACCTCAAAGTCCAGTGCCACTGCGGCCTTTGCAACACGGTCCACTGCACTCTGCCGGAGCACCGGATCACGCACAACCCCTTTCCGGCCAACCGCCTCTTTGCCCACTTCAAACTGTGGCTTGACCATGGGCAGTGCCACCCCTTCCGGGCGCAGCGCTTGCGCCATTAGCGGGAGCATCAAGGTGAGGGATATGAAGGAGACGTCGGCCACCACCAGATCGACTCTTGAAGGCAAGCGAGAGACATCAAAGTGACGCGCATTCTCCCCTTCGTAGAGCGTCACACGTTGGTCCTGCTGGAGCTTCCACGCCACCTGCCCACGACCGACGTCGATCCCAAACACCTGAGAGGCCCCCCGTTGGAGCAGGCAATCGGTGAAGCCTCCGGTGGAGATTCCAACGTCCAGGGCGACCATGCCAGCTACGTCCAACTGGAAATGGTCTAGCGCCCCAGCGAGCTTCACGCCGCCACGAGAGACAAAGGGAAGTGGGTTTCCCTTGAGCCGCAGGGTTGCATCCACAGGCACGTTTGTGCCCGCCTTGGTCACCGGCAAATCGTTGACGAGCACGGCCCCCGCCATAATGAGAGCGCGGGCCTTCTGGCGGGAATCGGCCAGACCCTGGTCCACGACTAATAGGTCAAGCCGGGTCTTCTTCATCGGCCAGCGCTTCCTTCTGTAGTACCTCAAGCTTCTCTCGAGCCGCACCGAGTCGATGTTGCGCAGATTTCACCGAAGCAAATCCGACCTCATACAGCTTCAGTGCATCCTCTAGCGAGACACCGCCTTCTTGTAAGGTGCGGACAATGGCTTCTACCTCCTCCAGCAGAGCTTCGAAACTCTTCTCTTCCTTGGGCTTATTGCTGGCCACGAACTCCTCCTGAACTGGACTTCACATTTGAAAGGCTATAGTATCACCCGGTGCGAAACGTGCAAGCGAGGGACGACATGCATGCACACAAATTGCGGTCGATTTGGTTCATCCTATTGCTCTCTGGACTTTTCATCGTAGTCGCCGGTTGTAATCGACCACGCAAGGTTGAAACGGCAGCGGAGGGGCAGGAGAAGCAAAAGCCGGTCCAACGACAGGGCGAGCCAGATTCGCGCTCGACAGATTCTGGTAGCAAGGCCACTGGAACAGCCGAGCCCGCATCAGACATTGAGCGAAACAGAATTGATGCCGGGCTCGCTGAGACGACGACGGACCTATCCTCTTCTGGCGCGAAAGAGGCTGCCACAGCAGAATTGGCAAGACAACTTAAGCGCCTGAAATTCAAGGCTCGGCGTGAGGTCGTGGCGGCCCGAACTACCATTGAGAACATCCCCTCCTATGCCCGCTCTCTAGAGAAGTTTGAACGAGAGTTTGAGCAATGGGGAATGTACACAGAGGTACCTCGGGAGCCAGGTTATGATGAGTTGAAGAAGGAGATATCGAGGGCCGTCGGGAAGGTTGGCCTGGAGCTGCTTTACTACAACGTACTGGAGTCCGATGAGAAAACTCGCAAATTGCCTGAGGTGATCCACGGCAATAAGTCCTTTTCTTTCGAGGACAATGATGTGCGAGAAGCCTTCCAGGTAACGGTCCGCATCCCCAAGGTGCCGCGGGAGAAGCAAGCTGAGCTCCTCTCCAGGTTGAAGGCACTTGACCGGCTGCTGCTGGTTCGCCGTTTCAAGAGTCTGTCCGACAGCATCTTAATTAATATGGATGCTTACTGGTTCGCTGAGGAGCGCTACCCACTCCATCAAGTACTTGCTCGAGACCTGAAGATCGAAATGGAGCAATTGGGAATTACCGGCAGCATGGAAGAAGTGATGCAGAAGGATTCCGTAGGATATCTTCAGAATGCAGCATTGTCTTACAAAGAACTAAACTCTTCGTTGCCCAAGATCAACGAAGCGATGGCGCTGCTTTCCAGAAGCAAGTTCCTGGAAGCGCGCTCGGCTTTCTTCAGAAAGACTGTGGAGGCGGCAGCGGCGGCCTCACCTCTCCGTTAGGCATGGCTCGGGCCTCCGGCTCCTTTCCCGTTGTGTTATTCGTGGGGAGTGCTTAGAATTCGGCAGCAGAAGGTTCAAGGAGGAAATGAGGACCGATATGCAAAAAGAAATCATCGTCAACCAGAAACTCTATCCCCTAGAGGTCATCTACTCGACGGCCTACATCTACATCGACCGGTGCTACGTCTTGCTGGAGAAGCCGGGAAAGGATCAGGTATCCGTTCGCCTGAAAGCCAAGCCCGACTGCGATAAAGCAACTTTCGAAGCACTGATAGGGGAGTTTGAGAACGAATTGCTCAATCAGAATCTGCGTCGCAAAGTGGCGCAGCGCACCGAAGGCGTACGTGAAGCAATCGTCCATAGAGCGCTATTCTCTGCCATGCCGGAATCGCTGGACCTGAGTCTGGACGATGACGATGATGATGGCGACTATCTGGATGATCCCCTCGGTATAGCGGTGCCGTGGGAAGACAAATTCGGCCAGGAGAAGGACAAATGATGACTCTGGTCCTCAATCGGAAGCTCTATGGTGCCGCCGCTGTGCGCTCCGCCGCAGAGGATTTTGCAGAGCTGGCTCTAATTGAGGTGAACTCCTCGGAGCAGGGCATTGAAGTCACTTTCGACAAGATTGACCCGGACGTGGCCGATGTGCTGGTGGATGAGTTTCTGAATTTTGCGCTCGCAGCTACCATTGGTGGGCGAGGATAGAACGATGGCATTGGGATTTGAAGTGGCGAAGGGCAAGGCCCTGAAGGGATTGCAACCGTTCCGGTTTGGTCAACTCAACGACAAGGTGTTGATCACCAATGAAGTAGGGGAGTTTGCGTTACTCACGAGCGAGGAGTTCTCGGCGTTCGTGGATGGCCTCTTGCCGGCCGATTCTGACAAGTATGCAGAGCTTGAGAAAAAGCATTTCTTCCGGACTGAAGAAACAACTAACGCGCTGGCTCAAAGCTATGCTCGCAAGAACGCTTTCCTCTTCCACGGCCCCTACCTGCACATCATGATCATGACTCTGCGCTGTAACGAAGTGTGTGTGTACTGCCATGCTTCCCGGCGCGACATGTCAGAGACTAGATTCGACATGACGCCTGAAATAGCGGCCTCCGTGGTAGATACGATATTCGATAGTCCCAGCGAATCCATCACCATTGAATTCCAGGGTGGCGAACCTCTGGCCAACTGGGAAACCGTGAAATTCGTTATTGAATACGCGGTAGAGAAGAACCGGACGGCAGGAAAGCGGCTGGAATTCAGTCTGGTGACAAACATGGCTCTAATGGACAACGACAAGTTGTCACACTTAATGGCCAACAATGTGCAACTTTGCACATCTGTGGACGGGCCGAAGGCAATCCACGATGCCAACCGGCACCTTTTCAATCGCAGTTCCTACGATGAGGCGGTGCAGTGGCTTCGCAAGGCAGACCAGGCCTACATCGAGAAGGGACTGGACCCGGACCTTTATCACGTAGAGGCGCTACTGACGGTGACACGAGATACCCTTGCGCATCCTCAAGGGGTCATCGACGAATACGTCCGCCTGGGGCGCAAGGCTATCTTCCTACGCCCCCTCAATCCCTTCGGTTTCGCCAAGAAGACTTTCGACAAGGTTGGCTACACTTCAGCGGAATTCCTCGATTTCTACCTGAAGGCTCTAGACTACATGATCGATTTGAACCGCCAGGGCGTTGAGATTCTGGAACGCACAGCGGCCATTTTGCTGACGAAGATGCTGACTCCCTTCGACCCCAACTACCTCGATCTAAGGTCCCCTTGCGGTGCTGGAATCGGGCAGGTTGCCTACAACTACGACGGGTCGGTGTTCACCTGCGACGAGGGGCGGATGCTTCACCAGATGGGTGACGACGCGTTTCAGATCGGTACGATTCCAGAGAACAGTTACAAGGAACTGATAGAGAGTCCAACGGTGAAAGCGTTGGCGGTGGCATCCTGCCTCGACAACATCCCACATTGCTCAGAGTGTGTGTACAAGCCATATTGCGGTGTCTGTCCGGTTTATAACTACGCTGAGCAGGGAGGTGTCTTTGGTCAGATGCCGACCAACGAACGGTGCAAAATCTACGGTGCCATACTCGAAGCTCTTTTCCGCCGCATTGCAGGCGGTGACGAGGAAGTACTTGACATTTTTTCCAAGTGGACGATAGTTAGAGACAGGAGCGTATTCTTTACGCACGACTAGGTCTTAACTGGCCCCGCATCAGGGAGGACGGCAACATGAAGAAGAGCAAGCTGCCGAAGTTGAAGAAAAAGGTGAGGGACTTTCTTTCTAGTGAAGAGGGGAAGATCACCAGGAAACAGGCGGCACAGATTTCCACCTTTCTCCTAATGGCGGGAACGGCAACAGGGCACGCCCTGGGGTCGGAACACGCAGTGGGCGGCGAGAATCTGGAAGAGTTGGAAGTCACGGCGGCAGGCCACTGCTCCCATGGCTCTCACGGCTCTCACGGTTCGCACGGCTCTCACGGTTCGCACGGTTCGCACGGCTCTCACGGGTCGCACGGGTCGCACGGGTCGCACGGGTCCCATGGTTCGCACGGGTCCCACGGGTCACACGGCTCTCACGGGTCCTGGTAGACTCCCCTTCGGAACGGTTCTCCTCCAAACCGCTCCCGGGTTACTGCCATTATCCAGGCCACGCCCGCTCTTGAGGTGATGTGTCGGAGCCTTCGCTTCTCACGATCGAAACAGGTACCCGCTGTAACAACAGGTGTGCTTTCTGTCCGCAGCACTTCCTGCGAATCCAGCCGTTGCAGACGCCAGAACTCTCTACCAAGCAAATCCAGCAGCGAATGCGTGAAGGTCGACGACAGGGCCATGCGCGGATCGCGCTAACCGGCGGGGAACCCACTGTTCGCGCTGACATCGCACGCCTAATCAATTCAGCCAAAGAAATGGGCTACCAGGAGATCGGGTTGACGACCAACGGGCGCATGCTCGCTGCCCACGACCTGGCAGAAGAGCTGCTCGACGCCGGACTCAACCGCCTCTCCTTCTCGCTCCATTCGGCAACTGCCTCGGTTCATGACCGTCTCAGTGGCGTTGTCGGCGCCTTCCAACAGCTCATCAAAGGTATCAAGGCCATTGGCGAGGTCTCCAGCCGGAAGAACGCTGAATTGCTGCTCCATTCGGTCTCCCTCTTACTACCAGAGACGGTTGCAACCATCTCACAAACTGTTGATCTCGCTGCGAACCTCGGTGCCCAGACACACATTCTGCAGCCTTTCATTGCTGCCCGGGCCAACCTCAACGTCGCCCAGCGCTACTTCGTGGAACGGGACGAGTTGGCCGCGGCCGTAACTGCTGCAGGGCGGGTTGCGGCACAGCACGGCACGCTGGTGAAACCGTACAACATTCCCTACTGCTGGCTCGACTCCCTTGAAGGTATCGAGGTGCAAGATTACGCCCTCGCCACCCACAAGCGCCATCAGAAGACCGCCACCAGGGAGCAAGCAGTTCGGCAGACCCAGTTCTTTCCCCTCCCCAGGTGCCCTACCTGTCCCACTCCATGCCCCGGGGTACGGCTTGAGCACTACCCGAGGGAGCGAATGGTGCAGGAGATTGTCGACGACCTTGAGTGCCATAGGTCGACTCGTCTAGTGGTACCCGCCACTGACCTCCTCACCGCCGAGGCACTGGAACTGCTCTTCGAAGGTTTGCAGAAGAAGGGACGAACCGTTGTGCCGATGGTTGGCGGCTACCACTGGTGTCCACCAGCAACGTTGGCCCCCGTACTCGCTCGCAATGCGCAAGAAGTCGTGTTGCTGCTACGTACCGGATGGGAAGACCCCCGGGGGCAGGAGCCTGACCCCGGGAACGAAGAGATCCTGCTGGCCCTCGCTAGCGAATTACGGAACCTCGGCCGGCAAACCCACCTCTTCATGTCCGTGCTGGACCTACCTGACCTCTCGCTCCCCTTTGCTGCCCTGGACACCCATTTTGACCGAGTTAGTCTGGCAGTGCCTACCATGTGGCGCGGAATCGGTGACAATGGCGCGGTAGCAACTCACTTGCGACGCGTGGGGGACCGGGCGAGACTTTGCGCCGAGAACCTCAGGCAGTTACTCCCAACGGAGTTGGCGACCTTTGACAATATCCGGATCCTGGGACAGGCTCTCGCCTTGGAACAGAAAACATTCGCCGCCTTCCTACCTCAGAGAGACTGGTCCAACCAACTCGTTCGACACCGGTTTGCGGCTCCAACCTACAATTTCGTAATGTGGGGAAATCCCTTCTGGCTCTTCTGACCCGGGGGTATGAACAACCTACTTGAGGGGAGACGTCAGCACCATGGAGAAAGCGCGGGATTTACTGTTTGGGAGTTTCTGCGGACCAGCCAACAGGGGTTCCAGAGCGATGAGCAGCCGCTGCGCCTCACTCTTCGTGAACGTGGCGTAAACGGTACGCTCAAAGGGACGATCGGTCTTCAGCACCTGCAGACCAAATTCCTCTTCCAGCGCTTCTCCGGTCGGCCGGACCAACTCGATCTCCACGAGCTGAGGTCGCTCCTTCTGCGAGATCGGCCCTGGACCAACAGGCAGTTGGGTAGTGTAGAGATAGAAGACACATCCCAGCAAAACGACAAAAGCCAGCACCTCGTATGGGAATCGGATAGTCGGTCCATAGTTTTCGCGCATATGGCGCCCGGCCAACCGCTTTTGAATGTTGGGCAACAGGGTATCGGGCGCTTGCAAGGGCCCCACCTGGTGAAGCAGCTCTACCGTTGACCGATAGAGTTCAAACTCTTGCTTCAATTCTGGATTGGCCTCGAGCTCCGCCTCAAATTCCGCTCGCTCGGTCGCTGACAGTTCCTTATCGAGATAGGCCCGGAATCGCTCCTCAGCGGGCGAAAGTTCCTGTGGGTTATCACTCACGATAGCTGCCCTCCCTCCAGCATGTCCCGCATAATCCTCGCAAGTTGGCTGCGGGCTCGGTGCAATCTCGACTTGATGGTCCCTTCCGCCAACCCCGTCAGTTCCTGAATATCGAGATAGGTCATCAGATCGATATCTCGCAAGACCAGCACTTCCTTGAAATCATCCGAGAGCATGGCGATGCCCTTGTGCAGCGCGATCTCAGCCTGCTTTCCCGCGACCAGTGCCTCGGGACTCTCGGGTCGCTCCCCGATGGGACGGTAGTCCGCCCGCTCGTAACTATCATCGATAGAGAACTCACGACTCCGCTTACGCCGAACATAGTACCTGATTCGGTTCTTATACATGTTGGAGGCGATTCTAAGAAGCCACGTATAGAGACTTCCTTCGCCGCGAAATCCATGGATGAAGCGAAAGGCTGCGATGAAGACTTCCTGAGCAACCTCTTCCGCCTCTTCTGGATTGCCGAGCATCCGAAAGAGATATGAGAAGACGCGATTCTGATATTGCAGGACGAGGTCCTTGAACGCCTTCTCGTCGCCGGCCTTGAGACGCTGGACAAATTCCTTTTCTTCTTCTCTCGACATCCTTGCCGGCTCATCTGCGGAGTTGCCGGCCTCCCAAGGGGATGGTTGCCGCGGCAGCCCTGTTTATCCTTGAAAACTATCCTAGAACAGTTTAACCTTTCAAGGAAATTTTGCGAAGAGAAGACCTAATGCAGCTTGACCTAGCGCTGTTTCTGCGACTGTCACGATCCTTGGAGGCCACCGAGTCGGTGGGCCAGGCAGCGAGCGACGACCATCAAGATATTCTCAAGGCCCTCGATCGTCTCTTTCTCACCGTCGGTGAGCGCATGGAGTTGTTGCGGACGCAAGATGCCGCACAGCCGGCGGAAATACCGGAGATGGCCGTTGAGGAGATGGAGCCGACCAAGGGTTTACCAGAGGAAGAAGCGCCACCGGTGGTGGCGGAAGACGAAGAGGCTCTGCAGATTTGGACAGAGCAGCATGACCGTCTCTATGAGGACGTCCTTTGGCTCTTTCGAGTGGGCGACAACGAAGGGGCCCTGGTGTCACTCGGACGGCTCCTTGACGTAGCGGAGAATACACCGGAATTGCAGCGATTCCTGGACATTAATGAGCCTAAGCTGGTGGGTCTCTACGAGCGCCTTATTGGGGCCTTCGACCAGCCGGTGAAGGTGCCTGAGACAGGCATCGGCGATCGCTACTTCTGGAATGTCCAGGAGGCTCAGGCGTTGTTGCGGATGGGCAAGGATGCAGGCTCCATGGCGGAGATCCTGAATCGCACCACCCTGACTCGCATCAAAACACTCTCTCTCGCCCATCGCTTCCACCGTGAAGGCCTCTTCGTTTTCCAACAAGCGGCCAAGCAAACTAATTAGCCTGAAGCAGAGAACCTGTTTACCGGAGGAAAGATAGATGAACCCCACCATCGCCGAGGTCCTTGAGCGGTTTCTTCGCTACGTCAAGATCCATACTCAATCATCGGATGAACCGGGACTTGGACACCCCTCCACCGACTGTCAGTGGGACCTGCTCCGGCTCCTGGAGAAGGAGTTGGGCGACCTGGGGCTTTCGGAAATCAATCTGAGCGATACCGGGGTGCTCACTGCAGTTATGCCGACCAATGTAAGTGGACCGGCTGAGAGCATTCCAACCATCGCCTATCTGGCTCACGTTGACACCTACCCCGGCACGTCCGGTAAAGACGTCAAACCAAATATCGTCGAAAACTACGACGGCCTCGATATCGTGCTGCCCGGCTCCGGGGAGCGCCTGACCGTAGCAGACAATCCCGACCTTTCAGACTACAAGGGACAGACAATTATCACGTCCGATGGAACCACTTTGCTAGGAGCCGACGATAAGGCAGGCGTTGCGGCTATCATGACCCTCCTGTCCCATCTCAATGCCAATCCAGAGATTCCCCGCTGCCAACTCAAGGTGGCCTTCACCCCGGACGAAGAGATCGGTCAAGGCACAACCAACTTCCCGCCGCTGGACGAGTTTGGTGCCACCGCCGCTTACACCGTTGATGGGGGCCCCGAGGGAGAGGTTGAGAACGAGACATTTTCTGCCGACACGGCCATTGTCACCATTATCGGTAAGGATGTTCATCCAGGCTACGCCAAGAACAAGATGATCTCGGCGGTCCGGGCTGCTGCTCACCTTATCGATCTACTACCGCGGGACGCACTGCCCGAATCTACTGAGGGCAAAGAGGGCTACCTCCATCCACTGCAGATAAATGGGGATGTTAATCAGGTCGTAATTCCATTCCTGGTACGGGATTTCGAGCTTGATGCCTTGAAAGAATGGGAAGCTCGCCTAGAGGGCCTCTTGCGCCAAACGGAAGAGGCATTCCCTGGACTGCGTTGTGAGATGAAGGTGGAACATTCCTACAAGAACATGCGCTACTATCTGGATAAGGAGCCGCGCGCAGCAATCCTGGCGCTGGATGCAGTAAAGCGCGCGGGAATGGAGCCGGTCCTGCAATCAATTCGCGGCGGCACCGATGGTTCGCGCCTCTCTGAATTGGGATTGCCAACCCCCAACCTCTTCGGAGGTGGAAGAAATTTCCATTC
Source organism: uncultured Myxococcales bacterium (assembly GCA_964522395.1). Classification (GTDB taxonomy): domain Bacteria; phylum Myxococcota_A; class UBA9042; order CAIXZC01; family CAIXZC01; genus CALGBT01. The sequence goes on along the minus strand of CAZFVN010000037.1, from coordinate 22,963 downwards.
TGTAGAGGAGTGGATCCCCCTTTCCGCAATGGGTAAGGCCGTAGGGATGCTCATTGAACTCACCCGTTTGTGGGCCGGGGAGAGAGTTTAGCAAAAACCGATTCAGACCCTCTTGGTTCGGCGCACAGACCTGCATTAAGCGCTCGACGTCAGACACTTCTGGTCAAAACCTTGAGCCATGGGAGCAATGCCGCTATGATGGCTTTGGACTGGCTTGGTGCATCTACAGGGAGGTGAACGTCGGTGGGTACACCCCGTGACAAGAACCGACAGAAAGGTACGTTCTCCAGCGTGATGGCAACGGACAGCTTCACCGTCCTGGTGGCAACTCAGGACGGCAGCTTCGCCAAAGAAATCGAGGAGTACCTGCAGCCCTTTGGCTACCGTGTGAAGATGGTCACGGATGCGCTGACCGCGCTGGAGACCATCCGCAGCGAGCGTCCCGACCTCGTATTGGCCGAAGTGGAGCTACCGCCTCTGACCGGTTACGAGTTGTGCCAATCGACCAAGCAGGACCCTTCTCTAAAGGTGATTCCCTTCCTGCTGGTGGCCAACTCATACTTTGACACCGAAGCTAAAGTAAAGGGTCTCGCTACTGGTGCAGACGATCTGCTCTACCGCCCGGTACATCCCATGGAGTTACGCGCTCGCATCCGCTCCTCCCTGCGAACCAAGGCCTATGTCCAGCAGATTCTTGAAGACCGAGGCCGGTTCGAGGAGTTGGTCGTAGAGCGAACCAAAGATATCGAACAGATCACGTTCGGCCTGGTGGCTGCACTGGAACGCGCCAACCGAATGAACGATTCTGACACCGGCGTGCACATCATGCGGGTCTCGGAGTACAGTCGTATTCTTGGGCTAGGCCTCTCGCTGGAGCCAGCGATGGTAAGCAGCATCGCTCGCTACGCATCGCTCCACGACGTTGGAAAAGTTGGGCTGCCAGATTCCATTTTGAAGAAGGAAGGCGCGTTGACCGACGAAGAAATGGAGACAATGAAAAGCCACACGACCCTCGGTTACGAGTTGCTCAAGGAGGCACGAGCGGACGATATGGCTTGCCGCATTGCGCTCTCCCACCATGAGAGGTTCGATGGTAATGGCTACCCCGAGGGAGTAGCAGGGTACAAGATCCCCATTGAGGCTCGCATTGTCGCACTGGCTGACGTCTTTGACGCGATGACTACCCGGCGTTGCTACAAGTCTGCGATGCCGGCTGGGGAAGCTATCGAAGAGGTGCTGAGCCTGTCGGGCAAGCACTTTGACCCCGGTGTTGTCAGGGTCTTCATGGAGCGGCAAGGGGAGTTCTGTAAGGTCCTCGACAAATATGAAAATGAGTAGTCTTTGTGGTTCTTACTCAACGAGTTCCACGGGCAGAGACAGAAAATAGGTAATCGTCCCTCCGGCATGCAGTTGCCGCCACAAAACCCCCCCCAGCTTTCGGGCCACAAGTGAAGCCTGCGCCAAATGAACGTCTGGAGCTCCTGCAATAATCTCAGCTTCACCGCCCAGGGCCGGCAGGGTTGAGACTTCGTCTTCCGCAAACTCGGCACTCGGTCGACGGGGTCCCAGGAAGAGCAGATGGTAGGCGTCCCCGGGGGCAATAGCTCCGGGCGAGCCGGACATGGTGTGAGAGAAATCGAGGTCTGGGTAGGGCTCTGCCCTAGACGCCAGGAGATGACGCACCAACCCATTAAAGAGTGCCCTCATTAGCGGTTCCGAAGCAGGGATGTCAGGCATTACTGGCAACCGGACTGAGGGAACGCTAAACCCTTCTTCTTGCGCTTCGTCGAGGGCGCTCTGGAGGAGTAGAGGAGCATCGGTGGGGCCACTTCCGAGGGGCAACGAGAGAGACTCGGCGAGTCTGCCTGTGGCACCGACGCGCTGCCGCAACGCCGCCAGACCCCCCGCATCGTCCGAATCCATGAGTTCCTTCACGCCGCTACAGGTACCCTGGAGAACCGCGGAAAGTTCAGTGAGGAGTGCGTGCAGTTGACCCACACGCTCGCTGCTCCGCTCCAGTCGCTCCTCCAGCACCGCCCTTTGTTGCACGAGAGCAGTTACCTCGACCCCAACTTCCACGACCAGTTTCTCGCCTCGCCCGCCAACCATGGGGAAAGCAATAATCTCAAAGCTGCGCTGGGAACGCTCGTCTTTGGTGGTGTAGCGGACCGACTCCATGCCCTCTTCCCAGATCTGCTGGATTGGGCACGGCCGGCACGGTTCCGACCGTCCTTTGAAGGCCTCATAGCATTTCCGGCCCAGGTTGTTGCCAAAGGCTCGGCGCAACATCGGGTTCTGGTAGCGAACCAAGTGGTCGGTATCCTCTATGGTCACACCGATTTGCGGATTATCCAGAATCGCGGCGAGCTCTCGTGTCGGAATCTGGCCCGCAGCGGAGGCCCGCTCAACCTCAATGTTGCCACGTAACAGTTGCCGTTCCAGGCTCTCGGCTCGCAATAGGAGGTGGCGGCCACGAGATTGCTCAAGGGCCAACTCCTGGCGATGTTCAGCAGCGTCCTTCAATCGCTCAACGTGGACTCGGACTGTTGTCTCGAGTAGTGTCCGATAGGCATCCGCATTGGCCGCCGTATCAATCTGCTCGGCGACGAATGAGAGGGACTTTTCCGCAACGTGAGCGGATAGACCGAACTGTCCAGCGAAGGTTGCGCTTTCGAGCAAGCTTCCCGCTTCGGCGGCAAGAGCTGTCACCACGGCCAATGGGTAGGACTCACCGTCAAGTGCAACCGTAATCGGAAGGCTATAGAGCGCACCCTGGGCCAGGAAGCTGCTACCTCGGCTGGGCTCGTCCAATGTAACTGAAGTGGTTGCCAACACCTCCATTTCCCGTCTCAAGCGCTGGGAAACCCCAGGCACCCTCTCCTCAAGAAGACTCCACCAGGAGGGCCAGATGGGTTCCAGAGATTGCAGTTTCACCTGTTCTCCGGTTCCTGGGCTGTGGTCTACAATCGAGAGGAGAAAAGGCTGCCGGTAAAGAAGTTGGAGTACCTTGAGGGCCCCCAGGAGGTCCCCGATATCTATCAGGGCGAGGAGGTTTGACGGATCGATCGGTGTTGGCTCGACACGCTCATCGCTCGGGTCGGAGGCGAGATAGTGCCAACGTTGGTTACGAAAGACCCAATGCCCGCGCTGCCCACTCTTTTCGTCAGCCATTATCTCACTTCCTAGAATCAATTCTCTCAAACGGGAAGCCGAAGGTGCAAGGAGAAAGTCCAGCTCGCCGCTGATGTAGCCTTTCTTGCCGCAATCCGCCCGAGTGCTAACATTGGAAGTGACGGAGGTAGAAGCATGCTTAAAAAACTCTTTTTCAGTCTGCTGGGGCTGCTCTCAAGCGTGGTCGCTTTGTGGGGAGTCGTACGCCTGGGCTGGACGTGGCAGATGGTTGTGCCAGCCGCCACCTGTGTGCTATTCTTCGTGACCGCGCTGGCAACCGGCAACCGGGTTAGCGGGCGGCTAAGAAGGCTCTCGGACCAGGCAGACTACCCATCAAGGGACCGGGCTGCTACGCAGCGATACGAATGGGGACGGTTGTCCAGCCGCAATTCTGCGTGACTCTGTTTCGAGCGGTCAATTGGAGGTCACATGCTTAGGTCTCAGGCCCTGTTGCTCTTGCTGGCTCTACTTCTCCCGATTCATCCCCTGGCGTCTGCCGCAGAGAGTAACATCCTTACCTCACGTACCGCGCAAGATATCTCCAGGGACAAGAAGAAGAAGGGGAAGAAGAAGGGAAAAGAGAAGGGGAAGGAGAAGGGAAAAGAGAAGGCTGCAGCCGAGGTGCCGGCATGGTCTTGGACGGGTGGTCCTTTCACCCATTTTGCCTGGCTCACACGACAGATGCCAGATTTCGCTAGATTTCCCCGCAAAGTCAGGGAGATCCGACTCTCCATCGTGGCCCATCGCAAGAAATCACTGCTCTTCCTCGATTCGTGCATGGCCAAGGAGAAAAGGGGCCAATGGCAGGTATCAAAATGTAATGCCGTGGCCCTGGATGATAAGCAGTTTCTGGCCCGGCTGGTCAAGGCGGGCACAGATACGTCGGCAGCGGCCAGCAGTCTCACAACGTTGCAAACATTCCTGAAGAAGGTAAGGAAGACGGCGAAACAAAAGGAATTGCTGCCGCTGCTACTTGAAGCTTCCGTTGAGAACAAGGATGCCTATCGCCTACTCGATGACATTAACGCCGACATCAAGGTCTGTGGCACCAAGCGCTACTTTCGAGCCTTGGGAGGTCTTCCTCAAGCCAAGTATCTGGGTACCGGCGTCGTGGTCATTGACCTTGGCTATACGGTGGAAAAGGGCAAGTCATCCTACAAACTCAAAATGTCCCTGGCAAAGACTGAGAAGGGATGGCGAATTGGAGGCCTCCAACTCAAGTGCTTCTAGCTTCCAAGGTTGACGGATCGGGTCAAAGCGTCCATGATTCGTTGGATTCTGGCGGCGGTATGGAGGTAGTGCCCGGTGTTCACTCCCAAGACAACCTGGAAAGGAACCCTACCCGGTGACCTGCGCGTCGTGCTACATCGCCTTCGACAGAAGGAGATCGCCGCATATATCGTGGGGCCGGCTGTACGTGATGCACTGGTGCAGGGGGGAATGGACAAGATCGCACGCGTCGACGTTATCGCAATAGCACGCGGGGTGGCTGACGTGGAAAAGGTCCTGGATGGAGCATCCACTCCAAACCTCTTTTTCGGTCGCGCTGAACGGCTACGCCGCAACGGAGTAGCCTTTCAGGCGAGGGACGGTGAGGACGGCGAGCCGGTCCGCCGGTTCGTGGTGTCTGTGGTCCCAGATGCCGCTGGCTTCGAGCAGGAGTTGATGAAGCGAGAGGTCACGGTCAATGCCATTTCAATGGACGGGGATGGAGGCATTATTGATCCCTTTGACGGGCAGGCGGATCTTGCGGCCAAGACCATTCGCACCTTGATTCCCGCTGCCCGCGTCTTTCAACAAAGGCCGTTGTTCCTCGTGAAGGTGGCAAAACACATTGCCTATCACGGCTTTGAGGCAGGCGATGAGGTTGAACTGAACGCAGCTCGGTACGCACGTAATATCATCGACATGGGGATGGAACGGGTTCGGCCTGAGCTCGAGCGGATGCTGGTCAATCGTCATCCGGACAAGGGACTCGACTTCCTCCAGCGAATCGGAGTACTGGGCATCGTCCTGCCCGAGGTTCAGTTGATGGTGGGGTTCGATGAAACTTGCGAAGTCCATCACAAGGATATCTGGGCACATACGAGACAGGTGGTGATGCAATCGAAGCCACACGCGGCCATTCGCTGGGCAGCACTACTTCATGACATCGGAAAGGTCTGGACGCGCTCGGTGGACACGGAGAGGAAGGTTCATTTCCTGCGCCACGAAGAGATGTCTGCGCTCCTCTTTCGGGGAGTTGCCGCGCGCCTCTGTTTTGATGACCGGCTGGCCGACCGTGTCCTCTACCTCATCGCAAATCATTCTCGCGTCAACATGTATAGCGGCGAATGGACCGATTCCGCGGTGCGACGCCTGATGCGCGACACCGGTGACCGGCTCGACGACCTCCTGCAACTCTCCCGAGCCGACATCACTTCGCGACAGGAGCGTCGGGTGGAGCAACTCACCAGGCAACTTGATGAACTTGACATCCGAATCGCGGCACTTCGGGAAGAGGCCAATCGGAAGCCATTGCTGCCCAAAGGGGCTGGCGAGATCATTATGAACCACTTCGGGCTGCCCCCCAGCCCCATTATTGGCACGCTCAAGCAATCACTGGAAGCTGCCATCGAAGAGGGCCGCGTTCCCCCGGACAGACCAGTGGAGGAGTATCTTGGGTTTCTTCAGGAACTGATCAGGAAATCTTCGAACTGAGAATCAGATATTTTCGCAGACGCCATTGTTGCAGGTATCAACTGTATCGGCGTTTTCATCATCGCAACCAGCATCCTCCAGGCAACACTTACCCTTGAAGCAAACAGCCGCGGGATCAAGCTCATCGTTGCATTTGTCGGCGATGCAGGAATTGGGATAAGTCACACCGGAGCAGCAAACAGGCAGATAGTCATCCTGTGCACACAGCCCAGCGCAGTTGCCACACCAGCTCTGTGAGACTATGAAGGTTCCATACTGCGCAGCATGACACTCATTGCCGTAGGTATTACCGTCTGCGCCGCAAACACCACGGATGCCATCACCGCCAATCTGACCGGGCACCGGCAACCCTGCCGTTTCCGGAGGGCAGGGGCACTCTTCGGTGAAACATGCGCCATCGCAGATGGGCACGTCGCCAACTGGCGGGTTATCGGGATTGCTGCCGGATGCGCACGCCAGTGCACATGCATTGGCATAAGTGAAGTAATCGTCACCACAGACCGGTTCTGGTTCTGAGATGTCGCACTTGCAGTCTTCGCAGAGATCGAGCCAGACATCGCCATTGGGAAGGAGCGGGACCTCGTAGAGCGAAACCAGTTCGGGGGCCTGGCAATTCTGGAAGCAATCGTTGATGTAGGTTGTGTAGCTCCCCTCTCCATCCGCGGCGCAAACCCACTGCTCGAACTCGTCACAGTGGAGGCAACACTCACCTTCCCACAAAAACTCTCCCGCCTGACATTCCATCAGGCACGCGCTGCCGAAGTTCTTCTTGTCACCATCGTGCAGTCCGCAAACCGGTTCACACTCTTCGGCGCAATCGGGGCATGCCACTGGGTCGTGGCACTGCCCGACGCAGGCGATCTCGGCGCCATCCCCGGCCCCACAGACCTGAAGCGCACACTTATTGCAGTAGGTTACTCCATTGCTGCCGCAAAGCGGGTTGTAATCAGTAGAGCAGCCCTCATCTTCACAGCAGTCAGGTTGGCAAGCACCCGGATGCTCGATCTGATCGCAATTTCCAATGGCCGTGCAAGTTTCCGGATCGCCAATCAGACATTTAAGCTCGCAGAAATTGGGATAGGTGGCCATATCGAAACCACAAATCTCATAGGGTGCCAGTTCTTCTTCGGTGCAATCGTCCTGACAAGTCGGGCACGGACCTTTCTCGAGGCTCTTGGCGCCTGCGCAGGTGCCCAGGCAGAGACTGGCATACTCGGTCTCCGTATTCACATCGCACATGGTCCCAGTCGGTTGTCCCTCACAATCACAGGGGCAACTCGTACCATCTTCACTGCACTTCTCAAAGACGTCGGTATTACATTCGCCGCAGCTCCCTTCGCAACCATCGCTGCCACAAATCTTGCCCTCACAATCGGGAACACAGATACACTCTCCCCCCTGGCACTCTTCATTCTCTGCGCAGCCAAAGGCAGCGGACTCCTTGACGCAGATCCCGCCACCCTCGCCGCAGGTATCGCAGATTTTCTCGCAGATAGTAAACGCGTCACTCCCGGCACAGAGCTTCTTGTCCGGTTCGTCATCACACTTGGCATCACTGAAGCAGATATCGTCGCATGAACTCCCATTACAGTAGGTGTCCTCTTCGCAGGTCCCGCAACTTCCACCGCAGCCATCGCTACCGCAGTCCTTGCCCTCACAGTTCGGCAGGCAACATTTATCCTCAGCATTGCAGACGAATTTGTCTGTTTCACAGCATTCATCACCGCACGCCAGCACGCCGCCAGAGCAGACACATGCACTAACATCAGAGTCGCAAGTCTGACCGCCTGGGCACGGCTCCGAAACATCGTCAAAGAGCCAGCACTCCACGCAACCTTGCTTGTCGGCATTGACGTTGATGCAATAGCTGACCTCTTCGCCGTTGCACTCCAGGTCGCCATCCTGGCAGAAGCTCACGCACTCGGAGCAGGAAATCTCCTCGCAAACAAAATCGAAGGGATGACAGGCGAAATCTTCTTCGCACTCGCCACATTTTCCGCCACAGCCGTCATTGCCACATTCCTTGTCTTCGCAGTCTGGCTCGCAGAGACACTCTTCCCCCGTTTCAGCAGAGCATTCGCCTCCGACGTCTAGACAAACACAGACTGACTGGTCGCCGCAAGCGGTGCTCTTCTCGGCCCAGCAGCCATCTTCACCACAGGTGAAGTAGCTGTTGTCACCGTCGCACATGATCTTGCCGGCCGTACAAGCGTCGCACTGCTCGGCATCCGGGCCTTTTTTGTCCGGTGCGGAACCTTCTCCAAGTGGGACATCCAGGTCCACTTTCATATCCCCAGTCTGTACGCAGGCATCACCAGTACAGGCGTCCGCCGGCGTCGAATTGTCCCCTTCGGGCGTCGTGTTGATCGACGGAGTACTGCATCCCATGGCTACCAACACAAAGCTTCCCAACAATGTTGTGACTAGAATTTTCAGACCGCTCTTTTTCATGGTGTTCGCCTCTCTCGTGCGTGCGTCCCAAAAATGGGTACAGATCTACGACTATTATACGGGCCCTCGCCGTGGTGTAAAGGAAAACGGCCGTAGCCCCGTGTACGCGCACGTAGCGTTGACTTAAGACTAAGTGAAAAGGTACACTTAGCGCCAGTGAACTGTGGTAGAGGGAAAACGTGGAAACCTGGAAGCTCATTTTGACCATTGCTGTTGGTCTTGCCATCTGCGCAGGCTGCTCAAACAACTCCGGTAACAATGCGACGGATACCAAGCCCACCGGTGATGTAGTCGATGGCAGCGACAGCGACTCCAAGTTGGACGCCGCACGTGGCGAGGGAAACCCAGCGGGATGTGGCAAAGATGGTGGAACAATCTGTTGCGAAGGGGAAACCAACGGCTGCTCAGATGACGGCCGAGGCATCTTTGTATGCAATGCTGAAGGCACTGGTTGGGACATCGTAGATTGTCTCGATAGCGAGGGCACCATCACCGCGTGTTTCGCACCGCCAGACAACCCAACTGGTTACTGCGGCGTCTGTCTTCCGGGGACCAAGAAGTGCGATAGCGAAGATACTTTGCTGGCTTGCAGCCAGTTCGGGCAGGAGTGGGTCGTGGATACACAGTGCGATGACGCTGCCGATGGACTTATTTGCGTCTCCGCGGGTGGCACGGGGTCCTGCGTCAAGCTCTGTGACGCAAACAAAAAAGTGAACATGTACATGGGGTGTGACTTCTGGGCCTGCGACCTCGACAATGCATTTGTTTCAGGTGGTCGCTCCGGTTACTACGATGCCGCTGGCTCTCAGTATTCCGTCGTCGTTTCAAACCCCAACGTCAAGTACCCCGCTAACGTCAAGATCTTCACCAACGAGGGTGAGATTCTCTTTGACGCAGACGACCTGCCCTTCCCTGAAGAACCGATTATGCCCGGTGACTTACGGATTTACAATCTACCCCGCCGCGATGCTGACGGCACGGTGCTCGCGCCCCTCGCTTATCGAATCCAGGCCTCGATTCCGATTACGGCATATCAGTTCAATCCACTGGAGAACGTTGAGGTATTTTCCAACGATGCCTCGCTGCTCCTACCCAGTAACGTGCTCGGCAAGTACTACTACATCATGACTCGAGAGCAGACCTTTGACCAGTTGCGCTCCTTCCTCACTGTGGTGGCCGTACGAAGCGGTATCACCAAGGTTACGGTGGACGTTACGGCCCCCACGTTGGTCGGTGAAAACGCCTGGACGGGAGAACCCATCGCCCATATGGAGCCGGGGGATACCTTCAGCGCCGATCTCAACCAGTTCGACGTGCTCAACATCGAGACTGATTTTATCGGCTCAGATCTGACCGGCTCGGTGATTCTGGCCAGCAAAGACGTCGCGGTATTTGGCGGTTCTGAGGCTTCCAATGCTCCCAACACGAATCACTGCCTTCTAGAAGAGGGAAAACCGCAGGGCGTGTGCGAGTGGGATATGGAATCGGCCTGCAAGAACGACTCGGACTGCACCGCCAAAGGTTTCAACACCTGCTGCGCCGACCACCTTGAGCAGCAACTCTTCCCGGTCAAAAGCTGGGGCCTGCGATATCTGGCGTCAAAGACCTTTCCTCGCAATCAGGAACAGGATGTCTACCGGATAATCGCGGCCGAAAACAACACCCAGGTAACGACAATTCCGCCCCAGACGAGTATCCCCGTGCTGAATCAGGGGGAGTGGGTCGATTTTGAGTCGCCGGACAACTTCGAGATCATCGCCAAGAAGCCGATTATGGTTGGCCAATTCCTGGCCTCTGAGCATGCCCCGGATCCCAACGTAAACGGCGTACCGCAGCCTGGCGATGCCGGCATCGGCGACCCCGCTTTCATCCTCCTTGTACCGGTAGAGCAGTTCCGGCAGGATTACGTCTTCCTGGCACCGAACAAGTATGAATTGGATTATGCTACGGTTATTGCACCCGAGGGTGCCAACGTCTGGTTCGACTGTCCGGATATTCTGCCACAAGATATTGAAGCCAATTGCGTCGCCCTTGAAGCAGACGACTTCGACCTCTTTGGTACGGGCGAGTATATGACGACCAAATTCGAGGTGGAGGACGGGGTCCACAGTATCTACTCCGACCAACCCACGGCAGTTTACGTTTACGGCTACGATCAATATGTTTCGTACGGTTATCCGGCGGGTCTGAACATTCAGGACCTCGGCCTGATCAAAGAACCTGGTGAGCAGTAGAGTTGAGTTTGTGAAATCGGGAGGCCTCCCATGATGCGCAGTAGATTGATCGCTCTAACGATGCTCTGGTTGCTGATGTTGCCCTTTGGCTGTTCCGATAACGGAGGGGGAGCGGATACGCTTGATCCCGACATGGCTGGTAGTGCCGACGCGTTGACGACTGACGCTCTCGACGAAGGTGACGCGGTCTTGATCCCGAACGACGTCGCTCCCGGCTATGATCTCTACCTGCACGACGGTGAAGTGCAGGTATCAGAGCCTCTCGAATTGCTCTCCTTGGACCCGACCAAGGGAGACACGGTGGGCAACGAGCAAGTCGTCCTGACCGGAACGGGGTTTGAGGACGGCATGCAGGTCTTCTTTGGTTTTCAAGAGGCCCCTCAGGTCTATGTACTCAGCAGCAAAAAGGCGACGATTTACACACCCGCCGGATTCCCTGGGCCGGTTGATGTTGAGGTTGTAAATCCTGGCGGCGCCAAATCTCGCCTGGACAAAGCCTATCTTTACGTCAGTCCGGTGCAGATTGTCGCCATCGATCCGGCCGCCGGCCCCGTGGAGGGCGGTGTTCCCATCGTCGTGACGGGCGGGGGATTCTCCGGGGACGTCGCGTTGATTATCGGCGACCGCATTGCCATCGACACGCAATCAATGGACGACTCAACGTTGTTGGCGGTGACACCTCCCGGTGATCCCGGGTGGGCCAACGTCAGCGTCTCCTCAGATGAAGGGCTGGCCACTCTCATTGGGGCGTTCTTCTACTACCAGTATCCCGAAATCGTTGAAATCAACCCCGCCGCCGGTTCGGCAACCGGGGGGGGCGTTGTTCACATCAAGATGAAAGGGGCGCATGAAGAAGCAGAGGTCTTCTTTGACGACGTTCCCGCCGCATCCGTTTCGTTTGTCGACTTCGGGCTACTCGAAGTGGTGACACCTCCTGGTCAAGTGGGATTCATTGATCTCACGGTTACCACTCCCTATGGTTCCAGCACCCGCCCGGACGGTTTCTTCTACTATGGCGGTGCGTTGCCTCCCACCGACTTGCAAATCGTCTCAGTCCAACCGCCCACCGGACCTACGGCCGGTGGCAATCCCATAAACATTACGGCCTTCGGGCTCTCTGATGTGGCAGATACGACGGTGCTCTTCGGCGGCAAGGTGGCGACGGTCGAAGAGGTTCTACCAGGGTTGATGTTGCTCTCCGTCACAGCCCCAGCAGGGGCCCAGGGCGCGGTCGACGTAACGGTTATGAACTCAAATGGCATTGCCGTGGCCACTGATGGATACACTTACTTGCCACTGGCTACCCTCTACGACATTACGCCAAACCACGGCCCCACCGACGGCGGCACCGACGTCGTTATTACTGGCGACGGTTTCGAACCCACAGCACAGGTCTACTTTGGAGCCCTGCCTTCTTCCGACACCGTAGTCGTCAACGAAAACAAGATTCAGACGCGCAGCCCCATGGGTTCACCGGGCACCGTCGATGTCCATATCAAGCAAAGCGGCACAACCGCCACCCTTGAGGATGGTTTCGAATATGACGGATTCCTCGACCTGTATGTTGTGGAGCCCAACTTCGGCTCCATTTCGGGCGGCACTCTTGTCACTTTGGTAGGCTCCGGCTTTGGTGACGACGCCGAGGTCCGCGTGGCCGGAGTACCTTGCAGCCACGTAACTCTACTGAGCAGCAATGTCGTCACCGCCAAGACTCCCCCCGGGGTCCCCGGCACCTTCGATGTTGAAATCAGCAGCGGCGGCAAGAGTTCGATGCTCCCCCTCTCGTTCACCTACTACGACCCCGTAAGTTTCTACGGCGGCACCTGGGGTGGAGAGATCTACCATTCGGTGAACATCACGGTTCTCGACGGCAGCACGGGGGCCCCTCTTCCCGATGCCTTCGTGATGCTCTGGGCAGACCCGGACACGCCCTACCAGGGTTACAGCGACATGAATGGTCAGGTGACCTTCTCCGGTTCCGACCTCATGGGCGACCAAATGGTAACGGCGTCCAAGGAGTGCTATTCCAACTCCAGCGTGGTCGAGTACAACGCGACCAACGTCACCCTCTATCTGATTTACAATTGCCCGGCAGAGGGTAGCGGTGCGCCGCCTCCCGGCAATCCGCCGCCGATTATCAATGGCCGGGTCACCGGTTTGGGCAAGTACGTGGTGATTCCGCCAGGCAATTGCAACTACAATGGTTGGGAGTACCAGGATCTGTGCAAGACCTGCAGCGACGACGACGACTGTGGTTCGTCCGACAATCTCTGCGCCAATCTGGGAGATCAAGGGAAGAAATGCCTGACCTCCTGCGTTGCCACAGATGACTGCCCGCTGGGTTATTCCTGCACCTCCATGCAGGGCGAGAGCGATTTCGGCCATTGCCTACCGATTGGCGGCCAGAAGGTCACCTTCTGCATGACCAGTAAGGGCCACTTCCTGGGGGCCAGCCCCAACAACGGACAGGGTATGCTGGCTGATGAGGAGGGCTACTTCAGCCTCGTGGTTGAGTTCCCGCCCCCCGAGGTAGCAGTTATCTGTCAGGGTGGAGTTCTGCCCATCTGCACAAGCGAATTTGACTGCCTGTTTGGTGGCAGCGTCTGCTTCGAAAACGGCTGCTGGATGAGCGACGGTCGTCCCGAAATGACACCTTACGCCCTCGGTGTGGAACGACACGTTAGTTTGGCGGACCTGGACGGCGATGGCATTGTCGTTATCAACGACGTGCTTATCGAACTTGACGTCCCCATGACTCGCAAGGTCGACGTCTTCTTCGACGAACCACACCTCCATCCAAGCGGCCCCAATGCCCTGCTCGCTCACTCCTACGTAGACTTCGGCTCGGATGGCGTTTTTGAGTTCACCGAATTCCCTTTGAAATGGTATTATGAGAACGATACGACCCTGACCTTTAACCATCTGCCCAATGCACTGACCGGAAGCCTTGCCAACGCAACCTTTGCCATCTTCGGCAGGTCGCTCACTGCGGGGCCGACAGGGTCTCCTAACACCTATGCGCTGTTGACCGATCTACTCGACTTTGAAAATGACACCATGTTGCTCAAGGAGCAAACCGGCTGGCAGTTGGAGGCAAGCGGTATCAAAACCAACCTCTACGACCTCTGGGGGCCCTCCTGGACTGATGTCTACGGCGTCGGCATGGACGGAGCAATTGCCCACTTCAACGGCAACAGTTGGTCTATCCAGCAGAGTCCAGTGACCTCCACTTTGCGCTCTGTTCACGGTGTTGACGGGCAGCTTTGGGCCGTGGGTGATGCTGGCACGGTAGCGCACTTCACGGGCACCGTTTGGGAAGAACTGGAGTATCTCAAGAACATTGACCTCGAAGGTGTCTGGGCTAACGCCGAGACCTTCGTCGTGGCGGTTGGCGAATATACCATCGACCTTTGGGATGGCACTGGCTGGTCCAAGATGCCGGGGAGCACCAGCCATCGTTTCCACGGCGTGTGGGGCGTAAACCCGCAGAATATCTGGGCGGTGGGCGATTTCGGCAAGATTGTGCGCTATACCAATGGCTCGTGGAGCACCGAGACATCGCCGGTGGGCAGTACTTTGCGCGACATCTGGGGTACCTCTCCGGCGGACATCTGGGCGGCAGGCGATGGCGGGACGATTATCCACTATGACGGCAACGAATGGGCGATAGTTGAAAGCGGAACATTGATCTCACTGCTAAGCATCTGGGGGAGCGGCGACGACAATGTCTACTTCGCTGGAGTCAAAGGCCTCATCCTCCACTATGACGGAACCGAAATCAGTAACGAGAGCCTGGCCAACAACGAGCAGGACCTGCTGGCCATCTTCGGCAGCAAGGATGCAGACCTCGTCGTGGCATCGGGCAACCATCAGGTTGTACTGGGGCCATTCGTAACCCCAGTTACCCTGGTCTATCCAGATGAAGGTGAAGTGATCGAGCAGCAGTACCTCCAGTGGCAGGCCAATGCCGGAGGTCCGGATGCGAGCTTCAACGCCGTCTACCTTCAACAACCAGGAATGATGGGTCCGGTGCTCTTCTGGGATTTCATGGCCGCCGGGGATGTCACTTATGTCGACCTGCCGGACTTTCCCAACATCGAAGGGACTCCCGGGGTTCCTCCCGGGTTCTACATCTACACCGTCCAGCGAGTCTACAAGGAAGGCTTTGACATTGACAACTACGACGGCACTGACATGGACTACCGGAGCTGGCGCAGTTGGAGTGACGTGCAACAGACCTTCTTGTCTGAATAGGGGAAACGATGAAACGACTTTTTCCGGCACTGCTGGCGCTAGTGCTGTGCGCTTGCAGTTCCAACGGGTCAGACCCGGATCTGATAGATGACGCGGCAACTGTAGCAGACCTTGACGGTACCACTGAAACCGCTTCTGGGGACCTCTTAAAGGACGCACCAGATCCACTGGAGATTGACCAGACGGATGTACCTTCCGATGGCGAGCCTGATGTAACCGTAATTGACGGGGAGTTCACGCTCTTTACTACAGCTCCGGCGGGGAATATCACGGCCATCTGGGGTTCCGATCAGCGGCTCTATGCAGTGGGGAGCGATGGGGCCATTCTCAGACAACAAGGCACCACCTGGACACCCATGAAGTCACCAACCACCAAGGAGCTTAGGGCGGTGTTTGGCAATGGCGATGATGACATCTATGCGGCCGGTGAGCAGGGCACCATCATCCACTGGGATGGGACCTTGTGGGAGGAGGTCGACACCAAACTTGAAGTCGATTTGTCGGACCTTTCGCTAAACGCCATCTGGGGAGCCGAAGGGCAGTTCTATGTGGTGGGTGACAAAGGCACTATCCTCCATTACTTCGAGGGTAAGTGGAAGACCGATGACTCTCTTTCCTCATACAATATCGGGTCCGTGTGGGGCGCTTCCCTCACCGACATTTACGCCGGCGCAGCCGGTGGAACAGTACTGCGGAAGATCGGTGGAGCGTGGAGCAGTCAGCAAGTGGCGCAGGGTGGTGTCACCATCAACGCGCTTCATGCACTCTCGTCCAAATCCATCTTCGGCGGCGGCACCGGCGGCGGCATTATCGCCCACGACACGGCGGGATGGTCACCAAAGCTCTCGAATGACGCATATGAGCGCACGCTGCACGGCATCTGGGCCTTTGCCGACGACAACGTCTGGTTGGTTGGCGTGGATGGGTCCCTTATCCATCTGGAGGCAACCAAGTGGAATACTGCGGAGATCGCGGGGCCTTTTTACAAGAACCACTCCTTCTTCGGGATGTGGGGTCGCGAGGATAGCGGTACTCTCGAGGCCTGGGCGGTAGGTGAGAAGGGCGCGATACTCTACTACGACGGCGAGGATTGGGCTGACAGGACCAGTGCCGCAGGTGTCGATCTCAACGACATCGATGGCACGAGCTGGGAGCAGGTCGTCGCGGTCGGCGGCGACGGTACTTTGCTGCGATTTGACGGCACTGATTGGTTCGGACTGACAGGAGCATCCTCCAGTGCACTACGGGGAATCGCAAGATTGGAAGACCACTTCATTGCCGTAGGAGATGCAGGAACCGTCGTCAAAGTCGAAGGTGACGTGGTTACGCTTCTTGAGACTCCCTTTGAAACTGACCTCTTTGGCGTTTGTTCGGGGGAGAGCCTCGTGGCCGTTGGAGGGCAGGGCAAGATCTTCTCCTCGGCTGCTGGTTCGGTTTGGGAGGCGCAACAAAGCGGCGTCTTCAATACGCTTCGAGACTGCGTATTTGACAATGACGGAATCGTTTGGGCAGTGGGCGACCTCGGCAAGATTGTGCGCCTCGACGGCGACACAGCAGAAGTTGTTCCGGTCGCCACTATTGCCAACCTCCATCGCATCACCAAGGCCCCAGACGGGACGCTATACGCGGTCGGAGACAATGGTCTGTTGTTGGCCCAAACAGCGGACGGCTGGACTAAAGTCTACGAGGAACCAGGTCTCTTCCTATACGGAATCGAGGCATTGGACGGAGTTGTCCACGCGGTTGGCTGGGCAGGCCGCATAATCTCATACGATCCTGCCTCAGGTATTGTGACACCGACAGAGGTACCCGAGTCGGGCGTACTGCTTCAGGTGTGGGGGGCAGACGAAGGTCATCTCTTCGTAGTGGGGAAGAAGGGCAAAATGCTTCGCTTCATCGATGAATAGGCGGGAGAGTCATATGCACCGACTTGTGAAGGGTCTTGGAATCTTGCTCCTGGTGGGGTTGGCTGCTTGCTCCTCCGACGATAAGCCGGGGGAGGATGTTGCCGTTCTCGTGGACGTGGACATCGCTGGGGAAATATCCGATACACGGCTTCGTGAAGTGGCTGACGGTACTCTCTTTGACCTGACCGATTTACAGAGCGGTGAGACCGACGGCGGCATGGACGGGACCTCAGAGATTGAAGCCGAAGTACTCGATGGCGGCGACGTGGCGGATGGAGCGGTTGTCCTGCAAGGAGAGTGGGTCCAGGTATCCACGGCCCAGCTAGGGGAACACGTTTTGAAGGGACTCTGGGGCTTCGACGATGGCAACATTGTTGCTGTAGGGGAAGCTGGTCTGGTCTCAGCCAAGGTCAAAGACTCCTTTGGAATCGCTTACCAGGAACCGAGCCTCAATATCCTCAACGGAGTATGGGGTAGCAGCGCATCAGATATCTGGACCGTGGGGATGTACGGGCTGATCTACCACTACGATGGTGCGAAGTGGGGGGTGCCCTCCTACTGCCAGACGGTTGACGACTGCAGTTTCGCCGGGGAGTGCCTCCTGGCGGAGTGTGTTGCCGCAAAGTGCGAATACGTTCCAACGGGCAAGAAGCAGTGCTGCGGTGCAAAACACTTCGAAATCAACTTCGACGAGGGAATCGGCGGTTTCACCAATCAGGATCTCTACGTCGGGACCCCTGATGGTGGCCTTGGTTGGAGCGTAGTTAGCGCGGTTGGTGGTGATGGTACGCCTCGCTACATCTCCGCCCCAAACTCACTCTACTTCGGGGATGCAATCCAGGGAAACTACAGCAACGGCAACAAAGTTGGAGCTTCCATCACGAGTCAGCCGATAGACATCCCGGCGACGTCCGAACAGGTGACGTTGAGTTTCTATCTCTATCTGGACGTAGAAACCTCTCCCTTTGTCGACGTGCTTAAAATCCGAGTACTCAACAGTGGCAAGTGGGAAGATGCCTGGAGCAAATCCAACTTGACCGGCAACTATCTCAAGAGCTTCGTCCCTGTACAGGTCAACCTTTCAAAGTATGTTGGTAAGACGATTCGCTTCCAGTTTGAGTTTGACTCCGTCACCCCGGAGAACAACGCCCTTGAAGGGGTCTACATTGACGACGTGAAGCTGACATCCACCTGTTCCGTAGCCGGTGCGTTGGCAGGTAAGTTCCCGACGCTGTGGTCGGTTTGGGGAGCCTCACCAAATTCGATATACGCGGTGGGCAGCAACGGGTGGATTCTCCATTACGACGGCACTTCCTGGCAGAAGCACAGCCGCGAAGAGCTCTATCCGGTGGCTGGCGTCCACGGTTCCTCTGCGGACGATGTTGTATTGGTGGGTAACGGTGGCCTGATTTTGCATTCCAAAGGTGACGGATGGGAAGAAGAGAACTCCGGACTCTCCATGGACCTCACGAAGGTCTATGCCACTTCGCCTCAGAAGTACATGGCGATTGGCCCCAAGGGTGCTCTAGCCTGGTACGATGGCAACAAATGGCACCCGAGTTCCCTGGGCAATACCAGTGATTTGAACGGCTTGATAGGCTTTTCAGACAACGAATACTACATCGTTGGCCAGACCGCCAAGATGCTCCACTACAATGGCACAGAGTTCCTCTCAGTAACCAATTTGCCCACGACCATGAATCTCTATGGCATTTGGGGGGAAGATAGCTCTGATGTGGTTGTCGTCGGGGACAAGACTGTGCTCACGGGGCCAATCAATTCCCTCACCCAGGAGACGGTACCAATTGTTACCGGTTGGCGGGCCGCCTGGGGGACTGGAAAACACCGCTACGTCACCGGCGAAGTGGGCAAGATGCTCCATTTCAACGGCTCTGAGTGGGAGAAGATGACGACTGGCACGGAAGAGACCTTGCTCGCCATCTGGGGATTTGATACCGACGACATCTATGCCGTGGGGGAGGCCGCTACAATCGTCCACTATGATGGTGAGAAGTGGAGCCCAATGAAAGCATTCGGCGACGAAGACACCGTCTTCATGGATGTCTGGGGGGCCGCACCGGACGATATCTTTGTTACCGCGCAGATTGAAGGTATAGGGTACCTGCTCCACTACGATGGCAACAGTTGGAAAATCGCGCTGGCTGGCACATCGGTGAATCTTCGGCACGTTCACGGCACCGGCGACGACAACGTTTTTGCGGTGGGCCAGCAGGGCACTATCGCTCGCTATGATGGTAAGGGCTGGGGCCTTTCGCCAGTCGACCCCATCGAGCAGGAAGATGGTTCAGAGTATGTCGTGACGCAAGGTTTGTTCGGCGTCTTCGCTCAGGCCGAGGATGACGTCTGGGCAGTTGGTGAGGGAGGCGTGATAGCGCACTACGACGGTGCCTCATTCCAACTTGCCGGGCTCTTTGACAACACGCTTCGGGCCGTTTGGGGAATTTCTCCGGAAAACCTCTGGGCAGTCGGAGGGGCGGGTGTTATCATGCGCTTTGACGGGGAACAATGGAGCTATGAAGAGTCGGGAACAGTTGCGACGCTGTACGCCATTTGGGGCGACGGTGCAGGTAATATCTACGCCGTCGGGGATAACGGAACCATCTTGACTTACGTTTCGGACTGATTGGTAGATGGACAAAAGAGAAGGCAGATACGAACATAGTGTAATCACTCCTTTTAGCCGCTCCGGCCGGGTGAGAACCCTGACCGAAGGGGATTCTTCCCAACCAGCCGAAACTCCTGTCCACGCCGTTCTGGCCTACCTGGATATGCTCAAAGAGGAGTCCTTCATCTCCGCCGACGAACGGGGGAAGCTTGAAAGGGCCTTTGCGCCCCTGATGAGCCGCTACCCGTACGTTCGTCCGGCTGCCGTGCGGGCCGTACGCAAGGAAATGGGACGGCCGGAAAACAACAAGTACGTCCTGCGGGACAAAGAAGAAACCTTCTGGCGCAACGTTCGCAAGCGGGGCGAAGTACCTATTCCGGAGTTTTCACCTGAAGAGGCGCTTACAACCTTCACAGTAACCCCCGACTCGGACCCCAACCATACAGTCGTATTCTTACGACCAGAGTATGCCAAGCCGGTCTCGCCCTACGTCCCCCCCTCCTATCGCATGGGGGAAGTCTTTTTCTACGTAATATTAAGGATGTTCCGCCGGCATCTCGAGAAGTACGAGCGCTAGATGCTCGACCGGTGCGCATCGTCACTTTCGCCGGGAACAACTCCTCCAGTAGACCACCTGCTTTTCATGTGCCGGGCCCAAAATGAAGCGTAAGCAGCTACAGGTCCATCTACTGTGGGGCATTATCGTCCTCGCCCTGGCCACAGCCCTGGGGGTTGTGTTGGCCAGCGGTCCACACCCGGGGACCTCCGCAGATAAGCGCCCATCTACTGTCCCCAAGCCGCAAGGCGGTCCTCCGGGATTCGAAGACAATCTCGCCACCCAGCTAACCGATGAAGTACCGAAACCACGCCAGAGTGACGATACAACCAGCTTCCAGGAGAGCCTCTCCCGAGCAATCGGACTATCCGCCTTTGAGTTGGCAACGGGGACCGATGGAGCCATACATATCGGAGAGGACAGTGAAATTGAGGGCGGGAAGCTGGCTCGAGTTATAGTCCGTTTTGCGCGACCGGAGATCCATACGGAAGCCTGGCTCTTGCGCCACGCAAAGCAAGCGCGCCAGTTGGTGGTGGTTCTACATGGCCACAATTCAACCGCCCGCAGTGCCCTTGGCCTGGAAGGGGAAGACTACATGCGCGGTATCGGGCGCGACTTCTTCGACTGGGGAGCAGACGTACTGGCCTTCGAGCTGTCCAATGACGGTGTCGTCAGCGGCTATGTCAATGCCCGCCTGAGCCTCTTTGGCGGTCATATCTACGGACTCTGGCTCACCTCGGTTTGCGGTGGCACGAAGGGAATCATATCCCACGGAAGATATGAGGAAGTGGTGCTCTACGGGATGTCTAACGGCGGCTTCGTCGCAGAGATCGCCTCCGTGCTCTGCGAAGACTTCGACCGGGTTATCATTGACGATATCCTCACCGACCTTCCCGCCCACGCCGCGGCCAACACCAATAAGCTCTTCCAACACCAACAATACTCCCTCTACTACCTGACGCCCTTTCTCTCCACCCTGGATTATCTCGATTTCCTCCGCCACTCACGAGCCGACAAGGTCTATACCCGCACCAAATCCTACTTCGAAAATAACCTCAGCAAGACCCTCCTCGCCGGCTTCACCTCCGCACCTCTGGCCAAGCAAGCCCCCCTGCAGATTGTCTTCAAGCAAGAGGAGGAACATTCTCCAGAATGGATAATCCTGGAAGCTATCCTCAACCACAAAACGTCCAATCTCGAGGGACTTTCACTATTCGCCAAAGTGGCATCCACCGCACGCTGATCGATGCCTATGCCGGCGTCATCATGGGCCAATTCCTGGACCGGCCGAGCCCGGCTTAGTCCCAGGATTCCGATCTACGGACAACCCGAGGGACGAATTCATCACTCCCAAATCACAATGCGGCAGGCGAATTGTCGAGCGCTTCTTTCCAACCACTCCCAATTGGCCTCACATGACCTATTCGAAAGCCCAGCTCTCTGGATTTCTGTCGGTGGTGATGGGCCACCAATCAGAAAACACAGTTTCTGCCACAACAGACACGTCTCCACATACATACGAAAGACCGTAAGATAGAGAGTGTCATTTTGATACCTATGCCCGAAAGAAACCGTACATGGGGAAGAGTAGCTTCTAACAGGATAGCCGAGGGCCCCAGCTGCAGGTTCCAGACTCACCGTATCATGCAATCTGCATAACTTGGCCCATGGGAGGAAGGGCGTTCTCGCTTCACAAGGCCCCCCGCCCCAAAGGACCAACCATAGCAGTAGCAAGAATCCGAAGTGCAGCCGCGTTGAGCGCCTTGCCATCGGACCTGTCTGACTCCTCGTTGAGGTTACTACCCCGTCGGTAAATTTCGGGCCTTTCTTATTGGCCATGCTGACACTCCTCCGTGCACAAATCGGCTTCCTGAGCGGCGTCTCGGAATGCACTTTGCCTGAAATCCAGAAGGAAGATCCCAGTAGGCTCAGAACAACGCTCATCACGCAAACTCCGAGCCGTTTGACACTAGGCCATGTAAGGTCCCTCTAGCACCAAATCGGGAGGGTTGAAGTCTACCATCTGGCCAGCAACAATTGCTTTCCATCCCTCTTTCTGGAGCTTGTTACTGGAAGGCTCGATTGGGATAGCCAGGTAACTCGCAGCAGCCCAACTCATCAAATCTTCATATCCGTCAATAATTTGCCCCCCAAAGTTGCCATCGCTGATGCCAAAGTCAAAACCGTATTTGTCGAAGGCCCATTTGTAGTACTTTGTTTCAGAGTACCACGGTTTGGCAAAATCGGATACGACCTTGTTATAGAGAACAATTGGGGCATCAAGAAACGAGACTTTGACCGGGCCTCCGCTCGAGTCGGTACCGTGTGCGACGATCGTCACCACGAACCACGAGTTGAGGTAGGTAAGAAGGGAACCCTCCGCCGCGTCAGGGTACTTGTCGACAACAAAGAAGGCTACGCGGTCTAACATTTCTTCGTCTTCCGTATAGCCAAAGGGGTTATTAGCGCCGTCAATGCCGAAATTGGGCATGATTTCCACATCGACGCGATCGATCGTGACTAACTCCGGCGTAGAGGCCTTCATGTAGTCGACGAGTTGCTGCAGGTTCGAGTAACTCCCCAGACCGCAAGCACCGATCCAGAGTATCTTCGAGAGGGCGAAAAGGATACAGTGGGGATTCGCTCCCTGGAAACACTCGAAGTGGCAAGGAAAGATGCCGAATTCGACACCAAACGTCATGGCGAATGTGCATTGTTTGCCGCATTTATCGATGTCGCCGATGTCCAGGTACATGCAGGCTTCAGGAGTCTCCCATTGTTGGCACACAATACAGAAGTTGTCCACGCATTTGGTCCCAACGTTGCAGTCACCACATTCTCCCTGACAGCCGTCGGAGCCACACTCTTTTCCCTCGCAGTCAGCTTGGCAAGTACACTGTCCTCCAATGCAGAACCCCTTATTCACGCAGGAGCCACAGAAGCACTCAGCTTCCGCGCCTGCATATCCGCACTCCTGGGAACCACAGGCTTCCTTACAGTGGTCCATACAAACTCCAAAGACGCAAGTGTCAAGGGCCTCGCATTTACCGCAATCTCCACCGCA